>NZ_JBITWL010000021.1:0-44921 GCF_044543825.1 Gordonia sp. NPDC062954
TCCACCTCGAGAAAGCGTCCTGACCCGAAACCGTCCCGACCCAGCGCCCACGACGCCAGTCAGCGACGCCACCTCACCTAACCTTCCTTACAGAGCATCACCGGCGCCGAGAGCCTCGATCCGGTGGGTGTGGCGTTCGCGCTGTTGGCGGGATCGTTCTGGGCCGGCTACATCCTGACCAGTGCGCGCGCCGGGCGGTTGGTGCCGGGCCACGACGGTCTGGCGGTTGCGTTGGTGGTGTCCGCAGTCGTGGTGATGCCGCTGGGTGGGGCCGGGGCGAGCGCAGCATTCGAGGACCTCCACCTACTCGCGCTGGCCGCGGTCGTGGCGCTGCTGGCATCGGTGATCCCGTACTCGCTCGAGTTCGCTGCCGTGCGCCGCCTGCCAAAGCATGTGTTCGGCGTGCTGTTGAGTCTCGAGCCGATCGTCGCCGCCATCGCGGGATGGTTACTGCTCGACCAATCGCTCGGGCCGGTGCGCCTCGCCGCGATCATGCTGGTGATCCTCGCGAGCATCGGCACCACGGTGACGGCCTCGCGGATGCGGCGCCGACAAACGGACTCGCCGGCGGAGCTCAGTCGTCGGCCTGCAGCATCGCGGCACGGAGGCTGACGAGCGGCGAAACCATCGCGTAGGCCGAACAGCTCGGGCGATCTTCATACTCGCCCGTCGGCAGTGGGTCCTCCTTTGGGGCGAGCGGCGGTGCGTCGTCAGCCACCTGTGCGCGTTCGGCGCGGACGGAGCGCGGTGGCTGATCGATGCGGCGCGTCATCACGAGACCATCAAATTGTCTTCTCGCGGTGATTTTTACCCAAGAATGCGTAACTCCTGTGACTCCTGTTCACCAAAGTCTACTGAATAGTCCATATTTCACTGCCTCTCTATCCAAAGCCTCTGTCCCAGAGCAATTCTCACGCTCAGCTCCTTGACATCGAACATTCTTTCGATTACCTTGGAATCATGAGAACTTCGGGGGATCTCACATCCATTACTGATTCACTGCGTGAGCTGCGCTTCGACGACGACTTGTCCGGTCGGGCAGCGTTCGATGCGATGACCGCTCTGGTCACGTTGCGTAGTCTGATCGACCATCACGCCGCGACGGTGGTCGGCCACCTGGACCGACTCGGCGTGGCCCGCGATCATGGCCGCAAACTCAGTGAACTGTTGATCGTGATGGGCCTGGCCCCGGCGGTCGCCTCCCGCCTGATCCGTATCGCCACCGCACGTGCGCAGCTCCCCACTCTGGCCGCGCATGCCGCCGATGGGGCGATCTCCGCCGAACACGTCGACGCGGTGGGTAAAGGTGTCGATCATGTCGGGAAAAGATCGGCGGAACCGATCGACGATGTGGCGCGTCTAAATATCGTGACCGAACTTCTCGCCCAATTCTTTTCCGGCGCCACCCCCGCCGACATCGGTAAACGCGCGCGTCGTCTGGGCAACCAGGCCGCCGCCGACACCGGTGGGCTACCGGCATCCGAGGACCGCAACCTCAACACGCTCACCCACGATGTCGACGGTGACGGACGCCTGCAAGTGCGCGCCGACCTCAACACCGAAGTCGGCGAAAAATTCTCGGCGGCAATGGAAGAGTTGGCGGCACCGCGGCCCGAACCTGACGGCTCACCGGATGCGCGTTCCACCGAGCGCCGGCATGCCGACGCCCTCGAAGCGCTCCTGGATATCGCCGCCCGCAGCGGTGATGCGGCGTCCGCACCACGTCACCAGATGCTGGTGTCGGTGCCCGCCGATACTCCTGATCTGGCCGAACTACCGTTCATGGGGTCGATCACCGAAGCCATGCTGCGCACCCTGACCTGTGACACCACCGCGACGGTCGCGATCGTCGACGGTGAGGCGGTGCCGATGGAGATGAGTAAAGACAAGCGCCTGTTCCCAGCCCATCTGCGTAAGGCGTTGCACAAACGCGACGAGTGTTGCATCAAATGCGGCGTGGCGGCCTCCCGCTGCCAGGGCCATCACCTCGTGCATTGGGCTGATGGTGGAATCACGGTGTTGGATAACGGATGTTTGCTGTGCCCGTCGTGTCATGCCGACATCCACCACAACGGTTGGGAGGTGATCATGGGTCACGACCGACATCCCTGGCTCATCCCACCCGTCGCTGTCGACCCGACACGTCGGCCGATACCGACCTACAACCGACGCACGATGAATCTCGGCAACCTACCCGCCGCCGCCTGAGCCACGCTGACCACTTCCCACGCACCCGGCCCCGGTCGGGACCGCAACCGTCCCTTGAGAACTCCATAGCGTGATTGCGCGATGGCGCCCCAGGCGTCGCGTACCCGACGGCGACTGCAGCGTTCGGCTGCGACGGTGCGCGGTATGCGACCCTGCGGCGCCGCGTACTCGGTGAAAGCCGAGTGGAGTCGAACTGTGCATCCCCTTCGGCATCCGCGACGCGGCCGAGGAGACTACAGTCCGAGAGGTGGGCTCGAATCCTGGTTCCGCCGCAGCCGAGTACACGTCGATCGGGGTGGAGACCTTCGAAGGGGTCACCACCATATCGATGTGCCAGCCCGAGGTGCGCAATGCTGTCGACCGACCTATGGCAGCTGAACTCGCGTCGGCGTTTCGAGCGTTCGATTCCGATCCCGAGGCCGATGTCGCCGTGCTGTGGGGAAGTGGTGGACACTTCTGCGCCGGGGCGGATCTGAAGGCCGTCGGAACCGGACGGATCAACGAGGTGGCACCGACCGGAGACGGGCCGATGGGGCCGACACGCCTGGTGATGTCGAAGCCGGTCATCGCGGCAGTCGAAGGCTACGCAGTCGCCGGCGGCCTGGAATTGGCGATCTGGTGCGACCTGCGGGTCGCTGCATCGGACGCGACGTTCGGCGTGTTCTGCCGACGATGGGGCGTCCCACTGATCGACGGCGGCACGGTCCGGCTGCCTCGGCTCATCGGCTCCAGTCGCGCGATGGACATGATCCTCACTGGTCGACCGGTCGACGCTTTCGAGGCGGAGCGATTCGGCTTGGTCAACCGCCTGGTCGAACCGGGGATGAGTCTGACGGAAGCGCGGCAGTTGGCGCAGCAGATCAGGCAGTTCCCGCAGACGTGCATGCGCAACGACCGCCGATCCGTGCAGGAACAAGCGGGGTGCCGTGAAGCGGATGCGATGGCGTTCGAAATCGCGGTAGGCATCGAGTCGCTGAATTCCGACGGGCACACCGGTGCTGCCCGGTTTGCGGGTGGAGCCGGACGGCACGGCGACTTCTCGGACCTCTGAGAACGCAACGGCACACCGGCTAGGCTGCGGGCATGTCCAGCCTGTTCGTCCGCACGCTGCAGACCCATCAGTGGATCTACGAGCACTCCGGTGGGCTGCTCGGTCATCGGCTACTGATGGGCAACCCGACCTTGCTGCTCCGCCATATCGGCAGCCGCACCGGTAGGTCGCGCACCTCGGCCCTCACCTACGCCGTCGACGGGGAAAGATATCTGGTCGTCGCGTCCAACGGCGGCTCGCCGAGGCCGCCCGCATGGCTCGGCAACATCACGGCCAACCCGGCGTGTGAGATCCAGGTCGGGCGCCGCCGGCTGGCCGTCACCGCCCGGCCGACCTTCCCCGATGACCCCGACTACACGCGGCGATTCGACCTCGTCGACGGCGTGAACAAGGGGCGATACCACGCCTACCAGCAGAAGACGTCACGGCCACTCGCGATCGTCGAACTCACGCCGGACACGGCGTGATCACGGGTTCCGAAATCGGACATGGGCAACCGGGACGCCGCGTACGGTGGACATGCTTGCAGCAGCGTCGAGCAGCCCGTCCGCCGAACATCGGAGGTTGGCCGTGATCATTCTCGGCATCATCTTGCTCATCCTGGGATTCATCTTCAGCATCCCGATTCTCTGGACGATCGGCATCATTCTCATCGTCGTCGGAGCGATTCTGGCGGTTCTCGGGGCAACCGGACGCGCGGTCGGCGGTCGGAAACACTTCTACTGAGAGGTTTCCTCGACGAGGCGCCACGAGATCTGGCCGTCCGATCCATCCGATTCGCGTGTGGTGACGAAGAATGGAGCGTATGCGGCAGCGGCTGCATCACCGCCCAGCGAACGGAGGACGGCCGGTGACGAATGATCTGGTGGTACTCGTCGACGCCGAGCGCAGGCCCCGCGGCACGGCGCCGCGGGGCAGCGTGCACGGCCACGACACCCCACTCCATCTCGCGTTCTCCTGCCATGTCGTCGATGACGTCGGGCGGATCCTGATGACGCGCCGAGCGTTGGGCAAACGCACCTGGCCCGGGGTATGGACCAACTCGTTCTGCGGACATCCGCGACCCGGCGAGCCCGTCGAAGACGCCGTGCGGCGCTATGCGCCGCGAGAACTGGGTTTCGAGGTCGCCGACCTGCACTGCGTCCTGCCGAACTTCCGCTACCGCGCCGTTGACGCGAGCGGAATGGTGGAGAACGAGGTGTGTCCGGTCTATCGGGCACGGCCCTGCGGTTCACCAATCCCGAACCCGGACGAGGTGATGGATGTGGTCTGGGCACCGATCGAGGACGTCTGGGCGTCGGCGCTCCGAACACCGTGGGTGTTCAGTCCCTGGTTCGTCGACCAGGTTCACGCACTCGGCTCGGATCCCTACCGCGGGATCGGTGCGTGATCGCGATGACATCGACCTCTGGCCGCGACACCGAGGCGTTGCCCTACCACCACTACGATGAGGTCGCCGAACAGACGGCTGCGCTGGTGATCCGCTCCTACTCATCGTCATTCGGACTGGCTTCCCGACTTCTCACCGCGCCGGTCCGCCGCGACGTCCACAACATCTACGCCCTGGTGCGGGTCGCCGACGAGATCGTCGATGCGCCGCGCCCCGGGCAGACGGTCGACCAGCGTCGCGCCGAACTGAATGCGCTGGAGAAGCAGACGCACGCGGCGATGGCGACCGGCACGAGCACCAATCTCGTGGTGCACGCCTTCGCCCGCACCGCTCGGCGCACCGGAATCGACCAGTCGCTCACCGCACCGTTCTTCGCCTCTATGCGGATGGACCTGGAGTGGTCGAGCCACGACGCCGAGAGCCTGGCCACCTACATCTACGGGTCCGCTGAGGTTGTCGGACTGATGTGCGTACATGCCTTCCTCGCCGACGAACCGCACCGGAAGGCGCGGTACGACCAGCTCGCACCGGGTGCACGTCGGCTCGGCGCGGCATTTCAGAAAATCAACTTCCTGCGCGACATCGGCGCCGACAGCGCCGAGTTGGGGCGCCGATACCTGGTGGGTCTGGACCCCGAACGTCCGTCCGCCGACGCATGGCATCACTGGCTGGACGACATCGACGACGACCTGGCCTGCGCCCAGCAAGCGATTCCGTTGCTGCCCAGTGGAACCCGCGTGGCGGTGTGCACGGCGCACGACCTGTTCGCCGAACTGGCGAGACGACTCCGGGCCACCCCGCCGCAGGACGCGTGCCGTCACCGGGTCCGCGTGCCGGGCCCGGCGAAGGCGCGGATCGCCGCAGCGGCAGCCCTTCGCCGCGGAGCGCCGCGGCGCGCCACAACGGCGGTGAACGCATGACGGCCACCGCTCGCCGGATCGTCGTGATCGGCGGCGGAATCGCCGGGCTGGCGAGTGCCGCGTTGCTGGCCGCGGATGGCCACGAGGTCGACCTCGTCGAGAAGAACGATCGCCCCGGGGGTCGTGCCGGATCATGGGAACACAACGGATTCCGGTTCGACACCGGACCCTCATGGTGGCTCATGCCGGAGGTGTTCGATCACTTCTTCGAACTACTCGGCACCTCCACCGACGAACAGATCGATCTGCTGCGGTTGGAACCCGGCTACCGGGTGTTCTTCGAGGGCGTTGCCGACAGCGTCGACGTCGCCGGCGACGAGGCCCGCAACCGAGAGCTGTTCGAGTCGCTCGAACCGGGGGCCGGCGCGGCCTTCGACGACTATCTCGCCTCCGCGCGCAGTGCCTATGACATCGCAGTGCAACGCTTTCTCTACACCAACTTCGACTCCGTGGACGCTTTCGCGGGTCGTCGGGTACTGGCCAATGCTCGGCAGTTGGTGGGCCTGCTGACCGCGAAGCTGGATGCGCATATCGCCTCCCGGTTCCGGGACAACCGCATTCGCCAGATCCTCGGCTACCCTGCGGTGTTCCTGGGGGCATCCCCGGATCGGGCGCCCGCGATGTATCACCTGATGAGCTGGCTCGACCTCGCCGACGGCGTCCGCTACCCCGACGGCGGTTTCGTGCGGCTACCCGAGGTGCTCGAGAAACTGGCCGTCGAGAACGGCGTGCGGATACACACCGGAACCGCTGCCACCGCCATCCTCACCGAGCCGCGGCAGCCGACAAGACGATGGAGTTCACGCCGCGACCGGGTGAGCGGGGTGCGCACCCGCGACAGTACCGGCGTCGAATGCGACCTACCCGCCGACCTCGTCATCGGCGCCGCTGATCTCCACCACATCGAGACCACGATGTTGCCGCCGCACCAACAGTCCTTCCCGCAGAAATGGTGGGACAAAGCGACATCGGGCCCCGGCGCGGTACTGGTCTTCCTCGGGGTACGGGGCCGGCTGCCCGAACTGGCCCATCACTCGCTGTTCTTCACCAGCGACTGGGGCACCAACTTCGACGCGATCTTCGAGTCGCCCACCCGGGTACCCGACCCCGCCTCGCTATATGTGTGCCGGCCGTCGGCGTCGGACGACTCGGTGGCCCCCGACGGCGACGAGAATCTCTTCCTCCTGGTGCCGATACCGGCCGATCCGTTACTCGGCTCCGGTGGCGTCGACGGAGCGGGTGCCCCGGTCATCGAACAGATCGCGGATCGGGCGATCGAACTGGTCGCCGACTGGGCGTCGATCCCCGACCTCGCCGAGCGGATCGTGGTACGCCGGACGATGGGGCCCGGTGACTTCGTCGCCGACCTCAACTCGTGGTCGGGTGGCGCGCTCGGACCGGCACACACGTTGCGGCAGAGTGCTTTTCTGCGCGCAGGAAACACGTCGCGCAAGGTGGAGGGACTCTACTACGCGGGCTCGAGCACCACCCCCGGCATCGGTCTGCCGATGTGTCTGATCAGCGCCGAGTTGGTACTCAAACGGGTTCGCGGCGACCGCTCGGTGGGGCCGCTACCAACCCGGTGAACCGACGCGGCTAGCCCGCAGGTCCGATCAGCCCGGCGACGATCTTGGCCGACAGCATCACCAACGGCAGTCCGCCGCCGGGATGAGCCGAACCACCGACCAGATAGAGCCCCGGAACCGGGGAGGCGTTGCGCGGGCGCAGGAATGCGGCGCGCGGACCATTCGATGACGACCCGTAGATCGACCCACCCGGCGTGCGGGTGCGGCGCTCGAGGTCGGCCGGTGTCAGCACGATGCGGTGGCGGATCGACGATCGGACGTCGACTCCACGGTCGGCCATCAACCGCAGAATCCGGTCGGCATAATCGGTGGCGAGGCCCGGAGTGTCCCAGTCGACGCCCCCATCCGGATCGTGTCGTGGGGCGTTGACCAACACGAACCAGGAGGCCGTACCCGGGCCGGGGACGATCGCCGGATCGTCGGGTGCCGAGATGTAGACGGTCGGAGCCGGCACCGGGCGCGCCGGACCGCCGAAGCCGAACACCGAATCGAACTCGTCGTCGTAATCGTCGGCGAACAGAACCTGATGATGCGGCGTCCACGGCGGCGGATCGTCCAGAGCGAGGAGGAGCACGAAGCCTGCCAGCGACGGTGTCGTGCGCCGTGTGCGCTCGGCGGCGCGATCCGCGGCCGCCGCGCCCACCAGGCGGCCGTACACCTCGCGGGCATCGGCGTTGGCGACCACCAGGTCGGCCGGCCGGAACGATCCGTCTGCCGGCGTCACCCCACTCACGCGGCCGAAGGGGTCGGTCTCGATCCCATCGACGGCGGTTCCGGTTTCGATCGCGCCGCCGTGTTCGATGAAGCTGTCGCGCAGCACTTCTGCGATCCGGCCGAGGCCGCCGGGGACGTACCACGAACCCCACGCCTGTTCGGTCCAGGGCACCGAGGCCAGCGCGGCGGGAGCGCGTCGCGGGTCGGATCCGGTGTAGGTGGCGTAGCGGTCGAGCAGCATCACCAGGCGTGGATCATCGAGGTAGCGACCTCCCAGACCGCGCAGCGTACGCCACGGAGCGATGGTGACCAGATCGGACGGCCGGCCCCGTCGGGCGACGATGCGCGGGTCGATCGGAGATTCCAGGAACGGGCCGCGCGACGCCGCCCAGATCGATCGGGCCCGACTGAGAAACGCCATCCACTGGTCCCCGCGGCCGGGGCCGAGTGCCTCGTCGAGCGCCGCAGGTATCCGTGCGAGTTCGCCGGGGAGGTCCAGGCCCGTGCCGTCAGGGAATCGGTAGTGCGCCGCCACGTCGAGACGGGACAACGGCAACACCTCCTCGAGGCGCCGGCCGGCAGACGCGAGCAACTCGGCCAGGATATGCGGCATCGTCACCAGCGACGGGCCGGTGTCGAACATGAAACCGTCGTGCCGGATCACGCCGAGCTTCCCGCCGACCTCCGGTGCCTGCTCGAACACCGTCACGCGATGTCCGGCCGCCTGCAGCCGCAGCGCCGCGGCCAGTCCGCCCACACCGGCACCCACCACCACGATGCTGCTCATCGCGTCGTCTCGGAGATTGCGCGGCCCTTCCAGGACAGCCGACCGGTGCGCCGCGCGAGCACCGAATCCACGGTGAGCGCCGTGAACGCGAGGATCGACATCGGATGGACGAGCGCGTCGGGCCACACCCGCCCGCCGGTGCTCCGCGCGGACACCGCCCGGGAGGTCACGCCGAGCAGATACCCGAGCACCCCTGCCCGCGAACCCCGCAGTGCCGCAAGCGGCGGCACCACGTACAGCAGGTTCAGCAGCGCCACCACCGCCACCGTGCCGGGTAGCGAGCCGAACGCCGACCACAACGACTTCCGGTAGCCGGCCCGCACCTCGCGCCACCCGTGATACATGTGGCAGTCGGCGACCGCGCTCCCGTCCGCGGCCACGCCCCGTCCGCCGGAGCGCTTGACCGCCCGCAACAACGCGATGTCCTCGAGCACGTCGGCACGCACCGCCGCGTGCCCGCCCGCGCGGTGGTAAGCGGCCGCGTCGACGACGAGCAGCTGGCCGTTCGCCGCCGACATCGACGGGCGCGCCGAACGCTCGGCGAGCCCAAGCGGCAGGGTGCTCATCCACGACCACTGCACCAGGGGCTGCACCAGCCGCTCGGCCGGGCCGGTCGCGTGTTGGCGCGGGTAGGGCGAGATGAGGTCGAGCCCGGATGTGCGCAGCAGCGCAACGGACGCCACCAGCGCATCGGGTGCGAGCCGGACGTCGGCGTCGACGAATACGAGGACACCGTCGTGGTCGGCGTTGTGAGACAACTGTTCGCAGGCCCATGATTTGCCGAGCCACCCCGATGGTGTCGGTGTTCCGTGCAGAACCTCGATGCGTTCGTCGGTGCGCGCCAACTCGTCCAGTAGGCGACCGGTTCCGTCGGTGGACTCGTCGTCGAGGACCAGGAGGCGGATTCGGCCCGGCCAGCGGTCGGCGGCGGCGCGCAGGGCGGTCAGGCAGCCTGCGATCTCGTCCATCTCGTCGCGGACCGGCAACAGGACGTTCAGCGGCTCGGGGTTGGCGATCGCCGTCGGATCGGGACGTCGGATTCGGCGGGCGTTGTCGAGCGTCAGCGCCAACGACGCCGCCGCACCCACGCTCGCGGCGCGTAACGCGACCCGCCGGACCTCAGCGCTGCGCACGCGTCGCACCCCGCATCACAGTGACCGCCAACGGAACGGCCACCACACCCATCACGAGGCCGCCGACCAGCGCCACGGGTGGACGACCGAAGAACGCCGCATGCGCGATCACCGACGACAGGTAGGTCCACAAATAGACCGCAACCGGCAGCAGATCTGTTGCCCCACCCCAGCTGTCGGCATCGGAGGGGTGCTCGGGAGCTGCCGGGATCAACCGGTCGAGCAGGGTGATCATGATCGCTGACACCACGAACCAGCCGGCGAAGTTGGTGAGCGGGATACCCTCCACGCCGGGCAGCGCCGGCTGTGGGTAGGACCATCGCCAGTGCCCCTGATCCACCATCTGTGGATCGAGGAACACGTCCCAGGCGGTCAACGCCCACGCACCGACCAGAGGGGTCACCAGCCGGTGGGCACCGACGAGCTGTCGTGCGGCGGCCAGCGCCGGCCATGCCATCATCGTCCAAGCCAATGGCACCAGAGCCGGGACACCGAACACCTGCAGGCCCAGACTGCCTGTGTACTCGTAGGTGCCGAACGGGAAACCGGTGTGCACACCGACGGTTTCGGCCAGCAGACCGCCACCTCCCGCTACCACCACCAGGATCACCGCCGGGCGGGTGCCGCGGCTGGTCACCACATGTGCCACCGCCGCCGCGGTCAGCAACAGCACGCTGGCCGTGGTCAGCGCGCGCGTACCGCCGTCGGTGAAGGGGAACGCTGTCTGGGTGAGGAATGCGCATCCGAACAACACCCACGGCACCGCGACCCGCCGCCGGTCGACGTACGGCGGGGCCAGTAAGGTCGCACGAGATGCGAACGGGTTCATGATGTTCGTTCACCGTACCGGCCGCCGGTCCGGACGGCCGGGTAATGCGCCGGCTCAGGCCGCACGCCACACGCACCGGGCGACGAGACCTGCAAGCGCATGCCGGGTGACCTCGTCGACCGGTGAGGCGTCGATGAGTTCGGTCGACTGCGCGGCCAACTCCGCGATCCGGTTCTCCACCCGCCGCACCGCACCGGTGTCCCGGAGCACCTCGCACACCTCCCGGACGCCGTCGTGGGTCACCTCGGGGTTGCCCAGATGTTGGTCCAGAACGCGCCGCTGTATGCGGTCGGCGTTCTCCTCGGCCCAGGCGATCAGCAGGGTGCGCTTGCCTTCTCGGATGTCGTCGATCGTCGGTTTGCCGGTGACTGCCGGGTCGCCGAGAACTCCGAGCAGATCGTCGCGCAGCTGAAAGGCCTCGCCGGCCGCGATACCGATTGCGTCGTAGGCGCTGAGCAGATCCGCCGGTGCACCCGCGACGGCGGCGCCGAGTCGCAGGGGGTGCGAGATCGTGTACTTGGCGCTCTTGAACCGGAGGACCAGTTCCGCGCGCGTCGCGGAGGTCACGGCGTGGGTCTGACCGTCGACGTCGAGGAACTGGCCGGCGATGGCTTCGTCACGCATCACCGAAAAGATTCGCCGCACCTGACGCCGAGTGGTCCGGTCGAGGTCGGCGGTGCCCTCGGCGAGGATGTCGTCGGACCAGGTGAGGCACAGATCGCCGGCGAGGACGGCGACCGCCTCACCGTAGGCGTCGGCGTCACCGATCCGGCTGTTGTGCCGGTGTTCGTCGGCGAAGTGGCGGTGCATCGTTGACAGACCGCGGCGCTGGTCACTGTGGTCCATGATGTCGTCGTGGATGAGCGCGGCCAGGTGAAACAGTTCCACGGCCGCGGCGATCTGTGTGGCGCCCGGCGGCAACTCGCCGCGGGTGGCGCCGCGTGCGCCCCACAGGCAGAACGACGCGCGTAGCCGTTTACCGCGATTGCCGGCGCGGGCGAGTACGGCGCTCACCGGGCGGAGGTCGGGATGGACGCCGGTCAGGACCGCGGCGTGGTCGGCCAGCTGTGTCCGGAGCACGCTGCCGACCTGAGCGATATCGCTGTCGGCGAGTTCACGGACCCGCCGATCCAGGTCGGCTGCGTGGCCCGACGCCTGCGGTGCGGACTCGGTGTGGGTGGGGGTCACACCCCTTCTTCGGAGCCGTCGCCGGGGCGGATGTGTCCGCAGGTCGCCGGCGCGTCTTGCTCAGCTCGCCAGCCAGTCGTTGCCGCCGAGCCGGAGCTGCGAGACATCGAGCGAGGGTTCGACATCGCTCTGCGGCGCCAGACCGTGATCTTCCAACACCGCGCGTAGGGTCTCGGCGCTGTCGATGTTGAGAGGGCTCGACACCCACATCGCGTACGGCAGGTTGATGAATCGGTTCTCCCGCACGGCGGCCAAATCCTTGCTCGCCGGGTGGTCCTTGAGCGCGGCGATCTTCTCGTCGACGGTCTGTCCGGGGTAGTCGACGAAGGCGATCAGGTCGGGGTCGGCCGTCGCCAGGCGTTCCCAGCTGACGGTGGTCCAGGTGTCGGCGACATCCTCGGTGGCGTTGCGTGCGCCTGCGGCGTCGATGATGCCCTGCGGGCCGCCGTACGAGCCGGAGGAGAAGATCGTGTCGGTGCCGCTGTCGAACAAGAAGATGGTCGGCTTGTCGGCGGCTTGGGGAGCTGCGCGCAGGGCGTCGAGTCGCGTCGCGACGTCGTCGGCCGCCTGCGCCCCGACGTCGGCATTGCCGGTGATGGTGCCGATGTTGCGGAGGTCGGTGTCGAGCGCGACCCACGGATCAATGGTCCCGCGGGTCTTCTCACCGGCAACCTGTCGGCAGGCCTCGGACAGCTGGTACACGTCGATGTCGTGCGGCGCGAGGATCTCCGGGGTGATTCCGCGGGACTCGCTCATGCCGTAGTTGTAACCGGCGTAGAGGACCTCCGGGCGGGCACCGACGATGTTCTCCAGGGTGGGTTGATCGGGGGAGACCTGATGGAGGTCGTCGACCTGCGGTCCGTAGGCCAGCCGCAGCACCTCGGAGTCGCGGGCCATCGAGCTGACGGCCACGATCTGGTCGTGCGCCCCGGCGGCCAAGGCGATCGCGATCATGCCGCCGTCATTGACGAACAGTCGCTGCACGGGCTGAGGGTAGGTGACGTCGGCGCCGCAGTTGGTGACGGTGACGTGGTCGCCGGCGACGGCATCGGCATCGGTGGAGTCCGTCGTGCCGCAGGCTGTGGTGAGGCCCAGAATTGCTGCGGCGGAAGCGATCCCGATGGTGACGGGACGCAAGGTGGGCATCATGTGAGTGTCCTTCCGGGAGGGGGCGACGGCGTGGCGTCGGTGAGCAGCAGGTGTGGCCTGCCGGTGCGGGGGTGAGTGATGATGTCGCCGTCGACGGCGAAGACGTCACGGAGAACGCGGTTGTCGAGAACCTCGACCGGCGGGCCGTGGGTCACGAGGCGACCGTCGGCGATGACGGCAACGCTGTCGAAATGTCGCAGGACGAGGTCGAGGTCGTGCATCGCGGCGACGATGGTGCGGTCGAGCTTGTCGAGGATGCGCATCAGCCGGAGCCTCCAGGCGGCATCGAGATGATTGGTGGGTTCGTCCAGGACCAGCATCGGGGTCTGCTGCGCCAGCGCGCGGGCGAGGATGACCCGGTGGCGTTCACCCCCGGACAGCGCGATGCAGGAACGTCCGCCGGCGTCGCCGAGCCCCACCATCTCCAGAGCGTCGGCGACGATCTCGCGTTCGGCGTCCGCGCCGGCCGCCCACGGGTTGCGGTGCGGGGTGCGCCCGAGGCCGACCGCTTCGGCCACTGTCAACTCCGCCGACGGCTGCTCCTCCTGCGCGACGACGGCGACCGTCCGTGCGCGCTGTCGCGCGCGCATCGCATGCAGATCGGCGCCGCCGACGTACACGGCGCCTGTTGCTGGTGACTCGAGGCCGGCCAGCACCCGCAGCAGCGTCGTCTTGCCGGCGCCGTTGGGCCCCACCACCGCCATCCGGGTACCGGCGGGGATCGTCACATCGACGCCGGAGACAATCGTTCGCGATCCGCGGCGACACGCGACACCGTTGGCCCGGAGGTCGGCGACGTAGGACGCGGCGTCGGTGCGCACGCTCATTCGGTGGGTCCGAACGTGTAACGCCGACGACCCATCAAGAACAGGAAGATAGGTGCGCCGATCAGGCCGGTGACGATGCCCAACGGCATCTCCCGCGGCGCCGCGGCGACGCGCGAGAACACATCCACCCACACGAGGAACAACGCTCCACCGCAGACCGCGACCGGCAGCATCGCCCGGTGGGTCGCACCGACCACCAGGCGGGCGGCGTGCGGAATGATCAGGCCGACGAAGCCGATACCGCCGGCCACCGCGACGAGTACGCCGACCAGAACCCCCTGCACCGCGAACAGCGCGGTGCGCAGCGCAGCCACTGGCACGCCGAGCGAGGACGCGGTGTCGTTGCCGGCAGCGTAGGCGTCGAGCCAGGCGTGGATCACCACCATGCCGAGCAGGGTGGCCAACACGACGACGCCGGCCAACTGCACCTTCGCCCAAGTGGCACCCGCGACGCTGCCCAGCATCCAGAACATGACGCTCTCGGCGGCCTGCGGGTCGCCGGCGGTGAACACCATCAGCGACGACAGCGCCATGAACGCAGACGAGAGCACCACTCCGGACAGAATCAGTCGAATCGCGGTGAGACCGCCCTGCACGCGGGCCACCAGATAGACCGTGACAGTGGCAGCGAGTGCGCCGAGCAGGGCGCCGCCGGACAGCGCCCACAAGCCAAGTGCCGAGAGTGTTCCCATCGTCATCACCGACGTGGCGCCCACCGCCGCACCGGCCGACACCCCGAGCAGGTAGGGCTCGGCGAGGGGGTTACGCACCAGCGCCTGCATCAGTGCGCCCGCCAACGCCAGACCGGCACCGACGATGGCGGCCAGCACCGACCGCGGCAACCGCAGGTCCCAGATGATGACCGAGTACGCGGTGTCGGTGGTGTCGCCGGTCAGCCTCCCCAGGACCGTGTCCCACACGTCGGCTACGGGAATGTGTTCGGAACCGAATGCGACCGACGTGACGATGCTGACGGCGGTAAGTGCCGCCAATGCCACGGCCAGCGGGGCGGGCGACAACCGGCGTGCCGACAGATCGGGTGGGGTCGCCGCGCGGGCGGTCACCACCGTGACCGAGGTGTCGTCTCGTACATGGGAGGGTGATGACGGTGAGCGTTGTGCACGGCTACCTCGTGATGTCGGGGGATCTGTGCGCGAGATACCCGGTGGACTCATACGAGAACGGCAGGTAGTCGGACTCGGGATGGACGAAGCTCGTCTTCCCACACCGTTGCGCGCCAGTCCCGGATTCTCACCGGGTTCCCTGACATCCGCATACCGCGGATGGGCACCGTTCTCTGCGTGCAGGCTATCAAGCCGGATCTGTCGGCTACTGCCCAGCTATCCGGTTGGTGCGGCGTTCGGTACCTCGGTCCTCGTCACGAAGGGTCGTCCAGCACGCCCGCCACCAGGTGCATCGCCGCCACTGTGGACAGCATCCGCACATTGGCGCGATCACCGGGGAAATATCGCGTCCAGGTCGCGGTGGGCCGGCCGGACACGGCCACCCCGAAGCACACCGTGCCCACCGGCTTGATGTCCGTACCACCACCGGGTCCGGCGATCCCGGTGGTGGAGACCGCGACATCGGCGCCGAGCCGGTCGGCGGCGCCGTCGGCCATCGCGGCCGCCACCTGCTCGCTGACCGCACCGTGCTCGGCGATCATCGCCGCCGGAACGCCGAGCTGCCCGGACTTGACCTCGTTGGCGTAGGCGACCACACCGCCCACCAGATAGGCCGACGACCCGGCGCGATCGGTGAGCCGGGCCGCGACCATGCCGCCGGTGCAGGATTCGGCCGTCGCGATGGTCCGACCGGACAACGCGGCCACGACCTGGTCGTCGATGGTCGATCCATCGGTGGAAAAAACCTGCTTCCCATGGTGTTCGGCGATCAGCGCGGCCAGTTCGGCGTAGGCGGGTGCCGCCTCGGCGACGAAGCGTGTCACCATCTCCAGTTCACCGTGCCGAAGGCAGGTGGTGACCTCCAGATCGCCGACACCGCTGATCGTGTCGTCGGCCAAGCGCAACGTCTCGGCGAGATCGGCCTCCGACAGCCCATAGGCACGAATCACCTCCTGGCGGTGATCGATCCGCGCCGCCAACGCATCGCGGACAGGTGGTGTGTCGAGCGCGGTCGGCCACATCGCCTGCAGTTCACGCGGCGGTCCGGGCAGCACCAGAATCGTCGGCATGCCGGCCCCGTCGACCGGGATCGCCACACCGGGTGCCGTACCGGTGGGTGGAATCGGTACGGCACCGTCGGGAACCAGTGCCTGCTTGCGGATTCCGGCGCGCAGGGGGGAGCTGTCCGGTTGGGCGTTGCGGCGCTTCATCCAGCGGTCGATGATCGCGGTGATGTGTGCCTCGAGTTCGGCGTCGAGATTCAGGGCGCGTCCGCAGAAGTCGGCGACGGTCGCGACGGTGAGGTCGTCGGCGGTCGGGCCGAGCCCACCGGTCGTCACGATGAGGTCGACGTCGTCGGCGGCCAGGAAACGCAATTGCGCGAGCAGGTCGGCGGGCCGGTCACCGCAGACGGTGATGTGGGCGACGTCGACCCCCATCGTCAGGAGGCGATCGGCCACCCACGGCCCGTTCTGATCGGCCACCCGCCCCGACAACACCTCGGTCCCGGTCACCACGATGCCCGCACGCACACTCACCCGGCCGAGTCTATCGACGGCCGGCGGTCGCGGTGTCGGAGTCAGGACAGACCGCGGGCCGCCAGTGCCTCCAGCACGGTGAGTGGCGCACGGTAGGGCTCATCGTCGCGTGGCCAGTGCACGATGACATCGGTGAATCCGAGGTTCGCGGCACGCCCGACCATGTCGTCGAACAGGTGCACACTTTCCAGCGCATTGCGCGGGGAGGCGTCGAGGCTGAGATACCGAGGGAAGTCGGCGCGTGCGCGTTGGGCGAGCGCCTCGTCGAGCACACGACACATCCGTGCCACGCCGCCGAACCACTCGTCGAGCGAGGATGCCGATGTACCGGTGGTGATCCAGCCGTCACCACGCTCGGCGGCGAACCGCACATTCCGGGGCCCGTTGCCCGCCAACAACAGTGGCACCCGCTCACGCACGCTGCCGCCGACCAACCGCATGTCGCGCGCCCGGTAGAACTCGCCGTCGGCGGTCACGTGGTCGACGCGCAGAGTCTGATCGAGCAGATCGGTGAACTCGTGGAAGCGGTCCACGCGCCGCCCGACGGTGACCTCGGGTTGCCCGAGCAGTGTGTCGTCGGGGGTACCACCGACACCGAGGCCGAGCAGGAACCTGTCGTCGGAGATGTCGGCGAGTGTCTGGACCTCACGAGAAAACGCCACGGGATGCCGGAAGTTGGGCGACACCACGAAAGCGCCGAGCCCGATGCGCTCGGTGATCGTGGCCGCGGCGGTCAGCGTGGGAATGCAGGAGAACCACTGTGCATCCGGAAGTCCGCCCCAGACCAGGTGATCGTAGGTCCAGGCGTGGTCGAAGCCCATCTGTTCGGCACGCTGCCACAGCGGTCGGGTCGACGTCCACGGCTGGTCGGGCAGGATGCAGATTCCGTAGCGCATGAACTGACCGTACCGAGTGAGTGTGGTGTGGGACCGAATTCAGCCCGGCACCACGACCGCCCGTCCGCGCAGGTCGTTGGCGGCGAGCTTGCGGTAGGCGTCGAGGCCGTCGTCGAGGGCGAACTTCTCCACGGACACGTCGAGCACTCCATCGCGCGCCAACTCGAGTACCTCCATCAGTTCGCTGCGTGAACCCCAATAGGGTGCGCGTACCGATACTTCGTAGGGCTGGGTGAACATGCCGACCTTGGCGGTGGCGGCGCCGTCACCGAGGCCGACGATGACGACGTCACCCATGGTGCCCACCACACCCATCGCGATGTCGAGGGTTGGTTGAAAGCCGACGAAGTCGAAAACCGCCGTCGCCCCGTCCTTGCCGGTGATCGCGCGGACGTTGTCGACGGCATCGTCGTTGCTCAGGACGGCCTCGTGGGCACCGACCTCCTTGGCAAAGGACAGCTTGTCCTCGGTCACGTCGAGCGCGATGATCCGGGACGGGGTCAGGTGACGCAGCAACTGGATGGCGACGTGCCCGAGTCCGCCGGCGCCGATGACCACGGCGGTGGTGCCGCCGACGAGCTTGGGCAGCGACGCCTTGATCGCGTGGTACGGGGTGAGTCCGGCGTCGGTGAGAGGTGCGGTGCGCACCGGGTCGAGATCGCCGATGGGCACCAGATGGCGCGGGTCGTCGACGAGCATGTACTCGGCCATCGCACCGTCGACGCCCAGGCCGGGTGGGGTGATCGACAGCTCGGCTGCGCGACTGCAATAGTTTCCATCCCACGCGAACAGAAGTGGCACACTCCGCATCCCCACGGTCCGTATACCGCCACCGCGGTCCCCTCCGAGACGTTGTCCACGCCGGTGCCGGTCTCCGCGACCACACCGACGCCCTCGTGTCCTAGCGTCATCGGTAGCGAATAAGGAAAACCGTGGGCCGGCATGTTCAACACGAAGTCGTCGGAATGGCAGGCGCCGGTGGCTGACACCTTCAGCAGTACTTGGCCCGGACCTGGCGTGGGTTTGTCGACCTCGCGGAGTTCGGGTTCGTTGCCGGGCTTGACGATTTGGATGGCCTTCATACGTTCACACCTTTTGTATGCGTGTTCACCCAAGGTGTTCCCCGGTGACCGGCGACCGAAACGTGGCTGTCAGGTGTGCGGGTATCCGGCGAGCATGAGCGCCGACACTGCGCTGAGCGCCTCGCCCCATTCCCTCGTCATCGCCGGCGTCCACGCGTCACCGCCGATCTCGGTCATCGCCGCGATCATGCATTCGCCGACCGCCTCGTACATCGGTGCGGTGACACCCATCGCGGCGTGCCGCTGTCCGAGGGACTCGAGGTTGGTGGTCAACCACTCGCCGTCATCGAGGTTGTCGATTACCGACACAATGGCGGTGCGCAGCATCGCCGCCTGAACCTTGTTGTCGCGCTGGAACATCGGCTCGACGTCGGGATATCTCTCGAACAGGATTTCGTAGAACCGCACGGTCAGGCCGTAGTCGGGGAGGTCCACCGACGCCAGGCTTTCTTCGAGAATCTGCTTGTCCATCACACGGTGCTCCAGATCATGGGTCAGGAATGAGCGGAGGCCAGGGCTGCGAGATGGTTGTGCGCCCACTGCACGGCGCTGACTCCGGGGGCGACCACGAAGGCCGCGTAGTTGGTGTGCACGCCGGACTGCAGAAACCTGTTGAACACGGTGATCTGCTGGCGGGCACGCTGATTGCTCACCTCACGGCCGACCGCGCCGATGCCACCCTGGGCGAGCAGTTCGTCGAGGATGGCGCCGGCTTCGGCTTGATACTGACCCATCTGACTCGGGGTGGGGTCGCTGGTCTCGGCGAGATACCCGACGATCCGGGTCACGTAATAGTCGCGCGGCGTGTTGCAGTACAGGTCCCGTGGCGCGCAGATGCTGTAGGTGCGTGGGCTCAGGTAGCCCATGCCGGACAACCGCGGTCCGCCGCTGCCCTGGCCCGTCAGTCGTGGGCCCACCAGGTTGTCCCGATGGGAGCGGCGGGGATCGGAGATCAGAACCACCCCGGCCACCTGCTCTGGCCGGATCGCGCCACGGCCGGTGCCGATCTCGGCGGCCACGTCCCCGGCCGCGTCGGCGCCCTGACTATAGCCGGTGATCGCCAACCTGGTGCCGGGACAGCGGCGCACCATGGCACGGGCCAAGCCGGTCGTGTTGGCCACCGCCTGCGCCTTGGATCGACCGTAGATGGCTGTCTCCCAAGGGAAGGCGGTCGCGCTGTAGCCGACATAGTGAACCAGCGTCCGGGGTCCGAGATCGCTGGTGATCTCACGCAGAATCCCGGGGGCGGCGGCGTCGGCCCAGGTGCCCGGAATGGCCAAGACGTACAGGTCAGGACATTTCGCGTGATGTGACGGCGCAGGAACCGCCGCCGCAGTGGCCGGTACGACGAATCCGGCCACCACGACGACAAGCACCACGAACCAGCCGCGCACGGTCATCGTGCTTCCCCCGACTTTCGTTGGTGTACAGCGGTACCGGCCTCAGTTGTAGCGCGGGTTGTTGGCCACCGGGATGGTGATGTTGATCGGCATCCGCAGCTCGGACATGTAGAACAGCACGAACTGGCGCAGGAACTCGTCGAAGAGCCAGTACGCCTCCTTCGGCATGCCCACCTGGAGCAGTCCTTCGCGAACGAGAACGTAGGGCCCCCAGGCTGTCTCGAGTAGAGGGCTCCACACCGGCTCACGCGGGATCTCGAGCCAGTTGGCGATCTTGTCACCCAACATGAACCGGGTGAGCGCACCCAGCACGCCGCGCGACAACAGGCTCAGGTCGAGGTTCATGCCGAGATCGAGCAGAATGTCGGCGAGCTTCTTGCCCTCCGGGGTCGGGGCGAGGATCGGGTCCAACACCTGCCGGGCCTGCGCATCTGCCTGGTTCCAGGAGTTCGGGATGTACTGGTCCTGGACGCCGAGCATGTGTGCGGTGATCTGCCACGAGTGCAGGAAGCCGTCCGATTCGTCGGCGGCGATCGGCACGTTCCACCGTTCCAGCATGCGCATGACGGTGGTGGGCAGGCTGTGCCAGGTGACCATGATGTCGGCCTGGCTGATCGGGATCTTCTCCTGCGCCGAGTGGTTCCACCAGGGCGACTGCGGCAGCAGAGTGCGCACCGATGCGTGGGCCAGTCGGGTCTTGAGGCAGGTGACGATCATCTCGCCGTCGGGTCGATAAGCGTTGAGCGAACCGATGTCGTAACCGAGTTTGGCCGTCTTGGTGATGCGGTCCTTCATGTCCGCGCCACCCTGCGAGTAATAGACCGCCCGGGCTTCGCGGGGGATGACGGTGCTCATCATGCCGCTGGCGAAGCCGTACAGGACGCCGAGGTACGTGCCTCGCTTCTGGTTGAACCGCACCGCCGTCTCGAGTTTGCCGCGGTCGGTCCACGATGGCAGTTGACGCGCGTGTTCCATGAAGTCACGGAGTTCGTTCGGGAGACCGGCCGGCAACGGCTGGCCGTTCTTGGTCCATCCGCGGAGTAGTTCATTGACCCGCTGCACCTGGCCGCGCTCCAAGAGCTTCGCCACGACGGGGTCGGCCTCGTCGTCCCAGACCCCCTGGGGGTTGGCGCCGCTGCCCCGTCCGGGTACCGAACCCGCCGGTGACCACGTCCACGGTGTTGCTTGGCTGACGGTCGCGAGAGCGCTCACTGCGCCCACCGTGCCGCCGGCCTTCAACATGTTCCGCCTGCTCAGATTCTCCATTTTTCTTGGCTCCCGTCTTCGCCACCCGACTCGATGACGCCCCGATCATGATGAAGCGATGTAACAAAGGCTGTAACTCTGTTACATAGAACTATCACAGTGTGACACCACTCACAAGGCAAAGTGGTCACAGGTGTAGTCACACGTGCTGACGGCTAACGCAGAGGCCTCGCGGTATGCTTCGCGCACGACTGGCGAGGAGTGAGAGTGAAACCAGGCCAAGCTGCCGCGACGCCGGGCATCCAGTCGCCTCCGCAATCCCCATCCCTGCTGCAGCGGGCCTATGTGGCGGTGGTGGGTGGCGATTTCGACGAGCCCGACGACCCCACCCGGGCCCGGTTGCTCGACGCCGCCTTCGACCAGTTCTGCCGCATGGGCATCCAGCGATCGTCGATGGATGAGGTCGCCCGGCGGGCCGGGTTGTCCCGGGTGACCATCTATCGGAAGTTCGACACGAAGGATGCGCTGGTCGAGCAGGTCATCCTGCGCGAGTTTCGGCGGTATTTCCTGCGCTTTCTCGCCGACATCGGCGAGGCGGACACGGCGGAGGAACGCGTGGTGTTCGGCTTCGTCAGTTCGCTGCGATCGATCCTCGGCAACCCCCTCATCGGTGGCCTCATCGAGACCGAACCGACCCTGCTCGCCGGTTCGATCGGCGCCGACGACGGCCGCATGCTCGCAGCGGTCCGCCAGTTCCTCGCCCAGCAACTGCGCAAGGAGCAATCGGCCGGCA
This sequence comes from Gordonia sp. NPDC062954, assembly GCF_044543825.1. Classification (NCBI taxonomy): domain Bacteria; kingdom Bacillati; phylum Actinomycetota; class Actinomycetes; order Mycobacteriales; family Gordoniaceae; genus Gordonia; species Gordonia sp. NPDC062954. The sequence goes on from NZ_JBITWL010000021.1 coordinate 21,822, forward strand.
ACATCGCCGCCGACCTCGACACCGAGCTGACCGCGGAGATGATGGTCCGATTCTCGAACTCGTTCCTCACCGTGCCCAGTCAACTCGTCGACGTGCACGACGACGAGCAGTTGGCGGCCATTGCGCGCCGGTACCTGGTACCGATGCTGAATCCACCGAAACCGTGAACACGTCCGGACACCGGTGACGACATGGTCGGGCGCAAACTTCTCCTGGTGGTGGTCGGGGCGTTCGTGCTCACGGGGATGAGCGGTGCGCCCGGCGTTTCCGCGGCGCCCGCACCCGCCGGGACGGTGACCATAAACGGCGACCGCTCGTTGTGCCGGAATGCGCAACTGCCGCGAGACAACGTGGCCTGTGCGGTCGCACTGACCCGCGAGTGGCTCGATCACACCGGACGATCCACGGCGGTCCGTCGGACGGTGGCGGTGAGCAATCCAGCACTGGGCGGTTCGTGGAATCCGCAGAACCGGGATGTGTGCGTCTACGCCGAAGTCGGTACGGTGCTCAATCTCGGTCTGCACCACTGCAACACCATCACCTTCGTCAACTGGGTCACCGATGCGGCGCTGATCCGGACGCCGGCGCGGGCGTTGACCACGTTCGTACACGAGTCCAGCCACGGCGTGCAGGAGGCCATCGGTCTGAAGCCGGTGTCGGTGACCGTTTTCGGTCCCCCCGACGCGCTGCGGCGACTCGAGTGGGCCAGCGATTGCTGGTCGGGGGCGGCGTGGTCGTGGTTCGTGCGGCGCGGCGAGATGACCGCTGCCGAACGCGATGAGGCGACGGCGTTCATGTACTCGCTGCCAGAGCGGACGTCGCATGGCAGTGGGTCCGAGCGCGGCGCGGCCTTTGAACGTGGCATTGTCGAAGGTGTCACCGCATGTGACCAGATTCTCGGCACGCCGGCCTACACCTGACCGGCATCGACAGGGGGGTACCGATGACCAGCTCCGACAAGACGACCGCCTACGACTTCACCGCCACCGACATCGACGGCACTCCGGTGCCGTTGTCCACGTACGCGGGGCTGCCGCTGCTCATCGTCAACACGGCGTCGAAGTGTGGCTTCACTCCGCAGTACGAGGGCCTCGAACAACTCAACCGCGAGTTCGCGGACAAAGGGTTGCGGGTGCTGGGCTTTCCCTGCGACCAGTTCGCTCATCAAGAGCCCGGCGATGCCGAGGAGATCAAGAACTTCTGCTCGCTGACCTACGACGTGACGTTCCCGATGTTCGCCAAGATCGACGTCAACGGCTCCGACGCACATCCCCTCTACGAGTGGCTGCGGGCACAGAAGCGCGGTCTGCTCGGCGGCCGAATTCAGTGGAACTTCACCAAGTTCCTGATCGACCGCGATGGCAACGTGGTGGACCGGTTCGCCCCAACGACCAAGCCGGAGAAGCTGACCGGCGCCATCGGGAAAGTGCTCTGACTTCCGGTCGAAAATAGGCACTCTGGCCTGCGCAGATAAATTTGTCGGTGCTGTGTCGTAGCGTGGTTGCAGCAGGATGAGTTGATGCGAAACGGGTGGGCGCGAACTCGCTGACATTCGGCCTCGGGGTCGGTGTCGTTCATGGCGGGTGGCATATCGAAGAAGATCCTGCATCGGTTGGTTGTGATCAGTGTCGAGTCCGTGAAGGGTCTTTCGTGTCGTCCGTGTTGTCCTCGCCGTCGCCGTGGCCGCAGTTGCCGCGTGACTATCTCGGTGGTGTGGATGCGGCCTACCCGGATGAGGACCCCACCAACGACATCTTGCTCGGGATGGCCGAGCTCGACCGCGGCCGTGCGTACCTCGCCTACGCCGAATACCGTTCGGTGGCCGCACTCTACGACCGTCTTGTCGCTGCGCGTGACGACACCGACGGTTTCGTGGTGGATGGCTTCGCGGACGCCGCGGCACGTATCGCCAAGCTCCGCGGAACGTCTCGTGGCGCCGCGGAAACACTGCTCAATGATGCGGTCGCGTTGCGGGACCGGCTGCCGGAGGTGTCGGAATGTTTGCGTGACGGCGTGATCGGGCCGTGGCACGCCCAGAAGGCGGTCAGCCGTACCGACCTGCTGGCCGAATCATCAGCCGCCCCGGCGGTGGATGCCGACATCGCCCGAACACTACGCACCAAACGCGGGACGTGGAGCAAAGCCAGGTTCCGCGACATGATAGACCGCATCGTGTTTCGTCATGACCCCGACGCGGTGCGTGAACGTCGCCAGCAGGCGCTCGATGACCGCCGGATGTGGACCCACCCGCGCGAGGACGGCACCGCCGAGATCACCGGGGTGATGTCGGCGGAGAACGTACGCATCGCCGCCGCCGCGGTCGCCGCATTGGCCGACAGTGTGTGTGATTACGATCCGCGCACCAAGCCGCAACGACAATCCGATGCGATGTTCTGCCTGTTGTCGGGCACCATGTTCGAATGCGACTGCGGTAGTGAGGATTGCACCGCGGTCATCCCGGAGCCCGGGGTGGTGCCGCCGGTGGACAGCCGGGCGGTGCTGCATGTGGTCGCCGACGAGGCCACCGTGAAAGGGATGGCGAACAACGCCGGTTTCATGGACGGCCATGGCGTGATCTCGGGCGAGCATGTGCGCGACATCGCCGCTCGTGCCGACACCAAGGTCTCCTATCTGGTGGCGCCGAACACGCAACCGGAACCCGATGGCACGTTCACGTTGCCGGCGCATCTGCCGTCGGATCCGTATCGGCCGTCGGCCGCGTTGGACACCTTCATCCGGTTGCGCGACGGCTATTGCACCGAACCTGGATGCCTGACCTCGGCGTGGCGTGGCGACCTCGACCATGTCGATGAGTACGACCACGCGTGTCCGCACAACGGTGGGCAGACCACTGAGGTCGGGTTGAACGCGAAATGCCGTCCCGGACACTTGCTGAAAACGTTCGGCGACTGGGTGGATGATCAGTGGCGTGATGCCGACGGGCGGCTGGTCACCGAATACATCACCCCCGAAGGCCTGGTGGTGCCCGGCGAAGCCGAAACCCAGGAGGATCTGTTCCCTGGGCTGCGCCGTATCCGGTTCACCGCACCCGCGCAGGCTCCACCCCCGCACACCGGCTCCACGATCGAACGCAGCACCCGCGTCAACACACGGGTGGCGAACAAACACGCCCGCAGACGCGCCGAACGCGCCCGCAACCGCAAACGCGTCACCGACGCCGGCCCACCACCGTTCTAACGCGGGCAGACGCACCAAGTGGCGTCGTCAAGAGCGAGTCTTGCTCAGCGTTGCGCCCATTGGGCCAACGCGTCGACAGTGGTGACGTGGTCGACGCCCCGAAGGGCGGCGCCGTGCAGCGGCCCGTCATCGCCGTGGATTCCATCGACGACCGGTGACGGCAGGTGCTTGCGAAACGACATCAACCCGGCTCGGTAGGCCGCCTCGAAAGGTTCGGGGGCGGCCGCCCTCAGGGGGGTCGCGAGCCCGCCGAGGGTGACCATGTCGGGGTCGTGTATCGAGACGAGGCCGGCAATGCCGCGGCCGAGTGCGGCGGCCACGCGGTCGAATGCTCGCTGGTGGCGTTCGTCGGACGCGCCGGCCGAATGCTGCCGAAGAAGCTCATGGGCATAGTCAAAAGCATTGTCCGGCGGCGGTTCTCCCAGGTGCTCGGCCAATGCGCGCCCGTCGATGGTGAGATCCCAGCAGCCGTGCGCACCGCACGGACACTGCTTGGCCGGATCGCCGAAGGGTACGTGCCCGTACTCACCGGCGCCGCCATGTGCGCCGACAACCGGTACGCCGTCCACGACCAGGGCGCCACCCAAGCCCACTGCGATGATCAGGTGCAACGCCGTGCCGACACCGCGCGCCGACCCGGTGCGGGCCTCGGCCAGCCCGGCCAGGGTCGCATCGTTGGCCACCAGCATCGGGATGTCGCTGTCTGCCAACAGGTTCGCGGTCAATGGGGTGAGGTCGACGTCGGTCCAGCCCAGCGGCGTGAACTGGACCAGTCGGTCGTCGAGTACCGCACCGGCCACCGACACCGACACTGCCCGAACCCGTGACGGGTCGCGTTGAACGACGGCGCCGATCGCGTCTGCCATGTCGGCGAGCACCCGATCCGGCCCACCCCGTAACCGGCCCGCCGCGGCCTCGATCCGGGGTTCGCCACTGAGATCCGCAGTGGCCACCCGCCACCCGGTCGGGCTCAACTCCGCGATCACCACCAGCGGCCCAGCGGGATGTGGTTCGAGGATCGTCGTGGGGCGTCCGCGACCCTGCGCCGGCGCGGGTGATTCGTCGAGTAGGTCCAGTCGGCGCATCCGAGCCATCAGATCGGTGGCCGCCCCACTGCCGATGCCCAACTCCTGCGCCGCCACCGCGCGGGTGACGCCGGGGCGTGAACGCACCAGATCGATCAACCGTGCCGGTGTCGACCAACGCGCGGCGCCCGGGCCGGGAGACGGGAGTGACACCGGGACATTGTGGCATTTACATTAAACTCGAACACCGATTATATTCGTGAGATGCTCACGACCCCGACCGCTGCGCCCGACGGCCGCCAGGGCGTTCGGCAACGCATGCCTGCGCTGGCCGCACTCGCGATGGCCGGGTTCCTCGCGGTCACCACCGAGATGCTGCCCGTGGGCCTGCTCCCGGCGATCGGCGGCGCGTTCGGGGTCGACGACGCCGTCACCGGCCTGCTCGTGACGGTGTTCGCGGTGATGGTCGCCGTGTTCGCGGTTCCGCTGACCGTGGCGACGCGCCGATATCCCCGCAAGCCGCTGATCCTCATCACGGTGGCGGGCTACCTGATCAGCAACCTGCTCATCGCGTTCGCGCCCAGTTTTGCAGTGGTGGCCGCGGGCCGGGTCGTCGGCGGCGTGGCGCACGCGCTCTTCTTCTCGGTGTGCATCGGCTATGTCCCGCGATTGGTCGAACGTGGACAGGTGGGCCGAGGGCTGGCACTCGTCGCCGGTGGCACCACCGCGGGATTCGTACTGGGTGTGCCGTTGTCGACGGCACTGGGCGCCGCGATTGGTTGGCGGGGATCGTTCGCGGTGCTCGCGGTGATCGCGGCCGGTGTCCTGGTCGCGATCCTGCGGTTCCTACCGGCGGTGTCTGGCACACCCGCCGGCCGCCGCATCCAAACCTCCGGCGCCCGCTCGGCGCTCGGTGTGGTGGTCACTTCCAACACGCTCACGTTCATCGGCCAGTACACGGTGTACACCTACATCAGCGTGATCCTGCTGACCGGCGGCGCCGGCGAATCCTGGATCGGCCCGCTGCTGCTGGTGTGCGGAGTGTGCGGCCTGGCCGGTCTCGCCTGCGTCGGGCGCACCATCGACCGACACCCGCGCACGACGGTGCTGACCGTGCTGGCGCTGTTGGCCGCCACCATCCTCGCGGTCGGCCTCACCCACGCGTGGTTCGTCGGTCTCGTCGTGGCGATCGCCCTGTGGAACGGGTTGTTCGGCGGCGTTCCGTCGATGTATCAGACGGCTGCGGTGCGCGTGTTCCATGAGGCGCCCGAGGTGGCGGGTGCATGGATCAACGGCACCTCCAATCTCGGCATCGCGCTCGGGGCCGTGCTCGGCGGACTGTTCCTCGGGTCGTCGCCGGCCATCCTGGCGTTGAGCGTGACGGCAGCCGCGCTGGTGGTCGCGGGGCTCACGGTTGCGGTGATGGGGAGGCGGGGTTTCGCGCCCTGAGGAGCGGAGCGCCGACACGCCTCACCCGACGATGAGCGGCCAGAGTCCGTCGGCGCCCGCGTCCACGGCGGCGTCGGTGATCCGCTGCTCCCAAGCGTGCACCGAGCCGAACTCCGAACACCACGCCAACGCGGGCAGCGTGAATTCATGCAGGCCGTGTTCCTGTGTTGTCCCGATGGCCCCGTGAACCTGATGAGCGTTGCGCACCACCGTCGATGTGGCTCGCCCCGCACATGACCGGGCCACCGCGATCAGGAACGCCAGGTTCGGCGCCGACCACTCGCTGTGTACCGCCGCGGCCAGCGCGGCCTCGGTCGCCGCGCGCGCGAGTGCGGCTTCGGCCGCGGCGTCGGCGACCAGCGCCGCCACCGCCTGGAATCGCGCCAGCGGTCGGCCGAACTGTTCCCGGGCACAGGCATGGGAAACACTCAGGGCGACAGCCCCATCGAGAGCCCCGCAAGATTGCACCGCGCGGGCCAGTGCGCCGCGCAGGCCGAACCGGTCGATCACGCCCGGCGGGACGTCGACGCCGGCGAGACGATCAACGGCAACTGCGACGACGTCACGCGGCTCGCCCGCCATGTTGACGCCGGCGGTCACATCGACATCGGCGATGTCGACGTCGGCGACCCGATGGCCACCCGCGTGCGGCCAGGCAACGACGAGTTTCTCGGCGCCGGACGCCCAACCGACTCCCCGCGCGATGCCGTGTTCGTCGGTGACACACGCGGATCGTCGCGCGTCGTCTACCGGCAGGGCGGCCTCGTCCAGGAGCCAGCCGGCCAGCAGATCATGCTCGACGACGGGTGTCGGTACGCCGAACCGGGCTGCGGCATCCAGCAATTCGGTGGCGGCGAACCAGGTGGCACCGCTACCTCCGCTGGCCTCGGAACCGGTCAATCGGGCCAGTCCGACCTCGTCGAGCTGCTCCCAGAGTGCCAAGTCCCAGGTCGGCACCGTGGTGCGGTCCGGTGCTGTGGACCGCTTCCTGCGGTGCTCGACGAACACCGCCGACATCAGTTCGGCGAGTCCTTGATCCACCTCGATCATCACCGCAGCCCCAGACCGCGGGCGATGACGCCGCGCAAAACCTCGTTGGTGCCGCCGCGCAAGGTGAAACCCGGACGCTGCACCAAAGCGGTCCGGGTCAGACGGGTGTGCTCGGCCAGGGCTGGGTCGAGCCCGTCGCTCAGCGTGTCGACGAACGCGGCGATGTTGCCCTCGGTGCTGGTGCCCAGCACCTTCACCACTGCGGCTGCGGTGTCGGCAGACTCGTGGCGCGCCAACGCACCGGCGACCGCGGTGGACATCTGATGCAACCCGGCGAGCCGGGCCACGTAGCGTCCCAGGTCCGGATGGTGCGGAATCATGTGCGCCCGCGTCTGTTCTGCGGTCTCGGCGAGCAGCGGCAGGGTGGACAGGAACCGCTCGGGGCCACTGCGTTCGAAGGCGAGTTCGGAGGTGACCTGGGTCCACCCGTCGCCGATGGTGCCGAAGACCATCTCGTCGGGGACGAAGACATTGTCCAGGATCACCTCGTTGAAATGGTGCCTTCCGTCCATCGACCGAATCGGGCGGACATCGACCCCGGTGCTGTCGAGGTCGACGATGAACTGGCTCAGTCCGGCATGGCGGTGCGCGGTGTCCAGGGCCTGTGACCGGGCCAGACAGATGAACGCCTCGGCCCGGTGGGCGCCGGAGGTCCACACCTTGGTTCCCGACAGCGACCACCCTCCGTCGACACGTGTAGCGCGGGTGCGCACGCTGGCCAGGTCGGAGCCGGAATCGGGTTCGCTCATGCCGATCGCGAAAAAGCAGGTGCCGTCGGCGATCCGCGGAAGGTACCGCTGTTTCTGTTGTTCCGTGCCGTAATTCAGCAGCGACGGGACGACCTGCCGGTCTGCGATCCAGTGGGCGGCCACCGGGGCGCCTGCGGCGAGCAACTCTTCGGTGACCACGAACCGTTCGACATGCCCGCGCCCGCGGCCACCGTATTCGACCGGCACCGTCATACCCAGCCAGCCGCGTTGCGCCAGCGCTTGGGTGAAGTCCTCGTCCCACCCGGTCAGCCAGGTGTCGACCTCACGCCCGATGTGTCCGGCAGCGCGCTGCTCGGCGACGAAGGCGCGGACCTCGCTGCGTAGGGGTTCGAACTGTGCGGGATCGTCGGTGATCGGCGGGACCAGTCGGAGATCGGGCATGACCTGCACCATAACCCGTCGGGGAGTGCGAGTGCGGTGGTCTCATGGAGACCGACGGCGTGGAGAGGTGGACGATGAACGGGCGGACGATCGCGACGGCAGCACTGAGGCAGTTCACCAAGGCGCGCGTGGCGTATCTGCGGTTACGCGGTCAGACGCCCGACAGCGTCGCCGAAAAAACGCGTGGCGAGCGGGACGTCGTGGGACGAGTTCTGCGACACGCTCAAAGCAGCCGGGGCGGCAATCGTCTTCCCTGGCACGCCGACCGACCCCGTCACGCAGGCCGAGGGCTATCGATACCTCAGCCGGCTCACCCGGGCCGGCCTCGAGGCCTTCGTCGAGTACGCCGATCCCACCGCGCCGGTATTGCGTCGGATGATTCACGAGACCGCCAAGATGGGATCGGACAATCCCGACAACCACTATCTCAACGCCACCATCGACGGATCGCTGGAGTACCGCATCACCGGAACCCGCGGCACCGTCGACTATCTGGGATTCGGCACCCAGGAAGGCAATTACGGTGAGGGCGGCCAAATGCCGACCACCGGATACGTCGAGGCCACCGAGCTCGCCATCGACGACGACGGTCGATTCGAACTCATCCTGTCGGCCACCGAACACCCGGGCAACTGGTTGCCGATGACTCCGCAGACCGGATTGCTGATCGTGCGACAGACCTTTGCCGACCGGACCGCCGAGGTTCCCGCCGAACTGCACATCGAACTCCTCGATGGTGCGACTCCACCGACGCCGCTGACCGCCGCCCAACTCGACGCGGGGCTCGGCAAGGCGAGCCTGCTCGTGGCCGGGGCGTCGATGCTGTTCGCGAAGTGGGCGCGTGACTTCGCCCAACATACCAACGAATTGCCGATGTTCGATCCCGAACGGTCCACGAAGGCCGGTGGCGACCCGAACATCATCTACTACCACAGTTATTGGCGGCTCGGCCCCGACGAGGCGCTCGTCATCGACGCTGAGATCCCCTCGTGCGACGGCTGGAACTTCCAGCTCGACAATCACTGGCTGGAGTCGCTGGACTACCGCTACCACCAGATCCACGTCAACAAGCACACAGCGACCTACCGCGACGACGGGAGTGTACGGATCGTCGTCGCCCACCGAGACCCGGGGCTGCCCAATTGGATCGACACCGCCGGCCACGAGTGCGGCGCGATGACGTTTCGCTGGATAAAAGCAGCCACCCATCCGCAGCCGCGGACTCGTGTGGTGACGCTGTCAGCCCTGGCGCAACTGGATTGATCCCGTGTCGAGTACTTTCGAGCCGTTTCGTCGGCGTCCGGTTCGCGCGGCCAACCGCATCGGCGAGATGTTGCAGGCGCGTGACGTCTCGGTGGTCGACCTGTCGGCGGACACCTTGCGACGACGCGCACAACGGGCCACCGGCCTGCCCTGGGATGCCGATCCGCAAGCAGACGAGGCTCTCGATATGTTGTGTTCCTCGATCATCGATGAAGCCCGGCTGAGTCTGTTCGGCGCGTTGGTGATCCGGGCGCGGCTGCACGGCATCCTCACCACCCGGTTGCGGGTGGCCGACCTGCTGCGGCGCGACCCGACGATCGAGCAGACGCCCATCACGCCGCCCATCGTCATCGCCGGGCTGCAACGGAGCGGAACCACCATGCTGCACAGGCTGATCGCGGCCGACCCGGACATGCGGGCGGTCGGATCCTGGGAGGTCGTCCACCTCCTACCACGCAGGCGGGAGAGGCCCGGTCGGCCGAGGATGCGCGTGGCGCAGACAAGGGTCGCCGAATGGTCGCTGCGCTATCTGAATCCGCAATTCTTCGCCATCCACGCGGTGGAGGCGGACGGACCCGAGGAAGATGTTCTGCTGCAAGAGTATTCACTTCTGTCGCAGGTGCCGGAGGCGATGCTGCACGTGCCCTCCTACGCGGCGTGGCTGCAGCAGCAGGACATGCACGCGTCCTATCGATACCTCAGAACTCTGCTGCAGATCCTGCACGCCCAGAATCCGCGACCGCGCTGGGTGCTCAAGACGCCGGCTCATCTCGAACATCTCGACTCCCTGCTCGATGTGTTCCCGGTCGCGGTGATCGTGCAGACCCACCGCGACCCGCTGCGGACCACGGCGTCGTTCTCCAGCATGCTCGCTCACGGGCACTCCATGTTCAGCGACCAGGTGGACGCCGAAGGTGTCGCGCGGCACTGGCTGGCACGCAACGCGGCGATGGTCGACCGCGCCCTCGAGGTGCGCCGGCAACGGCCCGAGGTGTTCGTCGACGTCTTCTACGACGACCTCGTCGACGATCCGCTGGCGCAGGTCGCACGGATCTACTCCGCGGCGGGCGTCGACCTCACCGACGGCACGCGGGCACAGATGGAGCGTCACCGGGCCGGCCACACCCAGCACGCCCACGGCGTCCACACCTACGCGCTCGCCGATTTCGGTCTCGCCGAGGATGAGGTGAACGCCGCATACGCGCGTTATCGCACCGCCTTCGACCTGTGACGCGCGTTCAGTAGATCGGGAAGGGGATGCCGGTCAGTGTTTCGGCCTTGGCCCACAGTCGGGCGGCGGACTCGAAATCGCATGCAGCGGTAGATCGTCCGAACAGCACGGGCTCGCCGCGCAGGGCCCATATGCCGTCCACGCCGACGTAGCTGCCCGGTGCGATCGGATGGGTGAGACAGTACAGGGTGGTCTGTGCGCCGGCATCGACATCGTTGGCGAACCGAGCGGCGGCGCCCTGCACCACCTTGTGTGCCATACCGAGGTGCGGTTTGTTGGAGATGTTCGAGGCCACCCAGCCCGGCGTGGTCAGCATCGCGCTCACCGGTGAGCCACTTGTCCGGAGCCTCCGGTCGAGTTCCAGGCCCCACAGCATCACCGCCAACTTGGACCGTGCGTAGGCACGCGGCGGGCTCCACCGCGACCGGGTGAGGTTGAGGTCATCGGGATCGATGGACTTCGCGCCGCGATGAGCGTCGGAGGCCACCGACACGATCCGCCGCTCGATGCGTGGCAGTAACAGATTTGTCAATGCGAACGGGCCGAGGAAGTTGGTACCGATACCCAATTCGAAGCCGTCGGTGGTGCGGCGATGCTGGTGCGGGAACACTCCGGCATTGTTGATCAGGTAGTCGATCGGACCATCGAGAGTGTCGGCGAACGCCCGTACCGACGACAGGTCGGCGAGATCGAGCGGCAGCACCTCGCAGTCGCCGCCGAACTGGTCGGCGCGCTGCATGCCGAGGTCGGTGTCGCGCACTGCCAACACCACGCGCAGCCCTGCCTGTGCGAGTGCCCGCGCGGTGGCCATCCCCAGTCCGTTGGTGGCGCCGGTGACGACCACACGTCGTCCGGCGAGAGCCGTGAGTCGGTCATTCATGCCACGAGCGTAGCGCTGACAGTTCTGGCCGCACTTGCAAGTTCTGGCCGCAGTTCCGGCCCCAAGCCGGACTCCGAAACTGCGGCCAGACCGATCAACTGTGCTTGCCCATGTAGGCGAGCATCGTGTCGCGTTGGTAGCGCGACACTTCCGCGGCGTTCTCGTTCTCGGCGAACACCGATGACACCATCACCGTATCGTCGCGATCGTAGAAGCCGAGACGCCCCAAACCGCCGAAGAACTCGTCCCAGTCGACGTCACCGTCGCCGATCTTGAGGTGCTGATGCACGCGCACGGCGTTGCCGGGCGGATTGGTGATGTAGCGCAAGCCGTGTGACCGGTGGTGGTCCATCGAGTCGGCGACGTGAACCAGGCGGAGCTTGTCGCCGGCGGCGGTCATGATCTCGGACATGTTGCCGCCCATATGGAAAGTGTGGCAGGCGACGTACACCATGCCGAGGTTCGGTGAGTTCACCCCGCGGATGATGCGGACCGCCTCCAGTCCGTCCTCGACGAAGTCGTCGGGGTGCGGGTCGATGCGGACGTCGATGCCCTCGCGTTCGATGATCGGCATCAACTCTTCCATCGAGCGGAAGAACGCGCGCTCGGATTCCTCGGCACGTTCCGGACGGCCGGAGAACTCGGTGTTCATCACGTTCACCCCGAGGTCGACGGTGATCTGGATGGCGCGTTTCCAGTTGCGCACCGCGGCTTCCCGGGCGTCCTCGTCGGGTCCCGACCAGCGCAGCACCGGCAGCACCGAGGCGACACCCACCCCCGCATCCGCACAGGCCTTGCGGAACTTCGCGACGAGATCGTCGTCGGCGCGCGGGTGGTTGAAGAACGGGATGAAGTCACGGTGCGGGGTCAACTGCAGATACTCGTAGCCGAGCTCGGCGACCAGTGCCGGGAACTCCAACAATTCGTGGCTGTGGTGAAACGGAGTCGGGTCGAGGGCGAGTTTCATCAGCGGGTTCCTTGACTGTTCGGCGGCGTGTCAGCGGGCGGTGCCGACGGAATTGGCCGACTTCAGACTCTCGGCGGCCACCTGTAGGCCTTCCAGCGCACCGAATTCGACATCTTCGTGTTCGATGTTGACCCACATGTCGGGATCGACCTTCTCCAGCGCTTGCAGGAAACGGGCCCAGAAGTCGACGTCGTGCCCGCGGCCGACGGCGACGAAATCCCACGCCGAGTCCTCCGGCCACTTGTTCACCACGTGCTTGCCACCGAGACCGGTCGGATTCTGCGACATCGGGATACGGGTGAACCGCTCGTCCAGCACACCGTAGATCTCGCAGTTCTTGTTGATCCGGGTGTCCTTGGCGGCGGCGTGGAACACCAGCGGCCCCAGCCACTCGATGGCGGCGACGGGGTCGATGCCCTGCCAGAACAGATGTGACGGGTCCATCTCGGCGCCGACATTGGTGGCGCCGACCTTGTCGACGAGGCGCTTGAGCGTCGGCGGGTTGAACACCAGGTTCTGCGGATGCATTTCGATGGCGACCTTGACGTCGTGTTCGCGGGCCAGGGCGTCGATCTCTTTCCAGAACGGCACGGCCACCTCATCCCACTGGTAGTCCAGCGAATCCAGATAGCCCGAATCCCAGGTGTTGACGTGCCAGGCCGGCCACTGCCCGCCCGGATGGGCCTGTGGCAGACCGGACATGGTGACCACTCGGTCCACGCCCAGCAATCCCGCGACACGGATGGCCTTGCGCAGGTCTTCGGCGTCCTCGGGGCCGACCTCGGGGTCGGGGTGCAGCGGGTTGCCGTTGCAGTTGAGTCCGGCGATCGACACGCCGGTGCCGTCGAAGGTGGCCAGATACTCCTGCGGGGAGACCGCGCCGGACAGCAGATCGTCGACCGGCAGGTGCGGGGTCGGCAGGAATCCGCCAGCATTGATCTCCGCGCCCGTCAGACCGAGGGAGCCGATGGTCTCCAGGGCCTCACGCAGGGGCTTGTCGTGCAAGATCGCGGTGTAGACGCCGAGTTTCATTGTTCAAGAACCTTTCGAAAAGTGTGTGAAGCGAGTGGATTTCAGGAGACCTTGACGGTGGCGCCACCACCGAGGGCCGATTCGGTGATCGCCGCGACGGTGCGCATGCTGTGCACGCCGGTGGCGAAGTCGGGGACCGGGGCGAGGCCGCCGTCGATTCCGGCGACCTGGTCGAGGAAGGCGCGTGCCTGATAGGCGAAGAACTCGGCCTTGCCGTGTCCGACGCCGCCGGCATCCATCGGCAGACCGCCACGGATGTAGGGGTGATCAGGGCCGATGATCACGCGACGCGGACCGGAGAGCTCGGGGCGGTCGCCGACCACGGAGATCTCGTACTCGCTCGCCCGGAACAGCTGCCATGACGCCGAGCCCTGCGAGCCGAAGAGCTCGAAACCGAGACCGTCGGGCAACGCGTGGGCGACGCGGGATGCGGAGAACGTGCCCACGGCACCGTTGGCGAAGGTGGCGGTGAAGGTGGCGACATCCTCGTTCTCCACCGGTGCCATCTCGCCGGTGACCTCGGCTTTGGTGTGGCCGTAGGTGGTGCCGACCGGGACCGGACGCTCGGTGATCAGCGTGTGGAACGTGGCGCCGCTGACCTCGGTGATCGGTCCGCACACGAACTCCGAGAGATCGATCAGGTGGCTGCCGACGTCAGCCAGCGCCCCGGTGCCGGGTCCGCCGCGATGGCGCCAGGTGATCGGCGACGACGGGTCGAGGCCGTAGTCGCACCAGTAGTGGCCGTTGAAATGAACCAACTCGCCGACGGTACCGGCGGCCAGTTCACGACGGATCTGCTCCACGGCGGGCGAGCGACGGTAGGTGTAACCGACCACGGCCAGGCTGTCGGCGCGCTCGGCCGCGAGCAGCATCGCCTCGGCATCGGCAGCCGAGCCGGCCAGGGGCTTCTCGCACAGAACGTGTTTGCCGGCGGCCAGCAGGCCCTCGACCATCTCACGGTGCAAGTGATTGGCGACGACGACGCTGACCACGTCGATGTCCGACGCCTCGGCGATGGCCTGCCAGTCGTATTCGGCGCGTTCGTAGCCGTAGCGCTTGGCGGTGTCGTCGGCGACGGCCTTGTTGGCGTCGGCGATGGCCACCAACCGCACGTCGGGGCGGTGGGTGCCGAACAGGGTGCTCGCCATCCGGTAGCCCGCGGCGTGCGCGCGGCCTGCCATACCGCCGCCGATAACGGCGACGCCGATCGTTCTGTCAGTCACTGGCCAGCTCCTTCGTGCTGATTCCGGCTCCCTCGCCGGGTGGTCGAAGTCTCAACTTGTCCGGTCTACTAAACCGGTCTAGTTCCGCTACTATGAGCCCAGTCACAGGGGTGTGTCAAGCCCCCGGGTCTGAAGCAATCGGATGGGAGTGTGCAGAGGTGGCGAACGGGTCGAGCCGACCGACGATGCAGGACGTCGCGGATCGTGTCGGTGTCTCCAAAGCGACCGTGTCGCTGGTCTTCCGGAAGGCGCCAGGGGTCGGCGACAAAACGCGCGAGGACGTGCTGGCTGCGGCCGACGCCCTCGGCTACCGGATGAACCGTGCGGCCGCGCTGATGACTGCTCGCCGGTCCCATCTGCTCGGTGTGGTGGTGCAGATTCGCAACAGTTTTCACGCCGAGATCGTCGAGAGTATCGTGTCCGCGGCGGATCTGGTCGGATACGAGACCGTGCTGGGGGCGGTCACGCCCACCCACGACGAGCGCCGGGTCATCGAGACGCTGATCGACTTTCGCTGTGAGGGAATGCTTCTCATCGGTCCGGAGCTGGAGACCAAAGACATCGTCGGACTGGGTGAACAGCTGCCGACTGCGGTGGTCGGTCGACGGATGAGCTCGGCGTCGATCGACGTGGTGCGCGCCAACGACGGTCGCGGCATCGGTGCGGTCGTCGATCACCTGGTCGGTCTCGGTCACCGCCGGATCGCGCATGTGGCGGCGGGGCCCGGTGTGATCGCGAGCGATCGGCGAACCGGCTTTCTGCGCGCCATGCAACGGCATCAGCTTGATCCCCGTGGCGCCGTAATCGACGCCGGCGGCTACACCGAGGACGCGGGGATGGCGGCCGCTCGTGACATGGTCGGCGCTGCGATGCCCACCGCGATCGTCTGTGCCAATGACCGGCTCGCCGTCGGGGTGCTCGATGTGGTGCGACGCGCCGGCTACGACGTACCGGGGGAGGTGTCGATCACCGGATACGACGACTCTGCCCTGGCGAGGCTCGCGAATGTGGACTTGACCACGGTGAGTCAGCAGCCTGGCGCGCAAGCCGAGCAGGCCGTCGCGGCCGTGGTCGAGCGCCTCGACGGCCGGCGCGCCCGCCGCGCGTCGTCAGTGCTCGTACCCAAGCTCGTCGTGCGGTCGACCAGTGGCCCGGCACGTTTGTCCGAACTCGGCGTGCCATGACGTTTACCGGCTCGTTCACGTCGCGCCGGCAGCCCTCTCCGGCAGACCCGAGCTTGGATCGACGGTCTCATCGTCGACGTCTGCTGCATTACGGGAATCGACCATCCGCTGCTGATCGGCGCTGAGCGTGTTCAGCGCGACCTCCTTGATGAACAGGATGGCGATGAGACTCAGGCCCGCCATCACCGCGGCAACCAAGAAGATGCGTGCGGTGCCGTCGCCGTAGGCGCCGCGGACGATATCGGCGATCGGTGTGGGCAACTCGTTGAGGTTGGCGAGCCCGGCCGTGGCACCATCTGACTGGCCGGCGCCGACCCCCAGCGCCGACAACCCTCGGGCGATCAGATCGGTGACGTGATTCGACAACACAGCGCCCAGCACGGACACACCGGCGGCGCCGCCGAGGGAGCGGAAGAACGCGACGGTTGACGTGGCCGAGCCGAGATCGTCGGGCCGCACATTGTTCTGCACGGCAAGGACCAGATTCTGCATGGTCATGCCCATGCCGACGCCGAGGATGAACAGGAACCCACCCAGCAGCACCATGTTGGTGTGGGCGTCGATCGTCGACAACAGGCCGAAGCCCAGCGTCATCATCGCCGCGCCGACCACGAGGTAGATCTTCCATCGCCCGTAGCGGGTGATCAGCGAGCCGGACACCGATGCGGACACCATCGACCCGATGACCATCGGCAAGGTCAGCAGGCCGGCAGCGGTGGGCGAATAGCCACGCGCGATCTGGAAATACTGACCGAGGAATACCGCCCCACCGAACAGGGCGACGCCGACGGCGACGCTGGCCACGGTGGCCAGGGTGATGGTGCGGTCGCGGAACAGGTAGAGCGGGATGATCGGATCGGCGACCCTGGTCTCGGTCCACACCGCGACGGCCAGGAGGATTACGCCGAGCGCCACCAGGCCATACGAGAAGCCAGATGCCCAGTCGAAGCTTTTGCCGGCCAGTGTCACCCAGATCAGCAGGGTGCTGACCCCGGCGGCGATCAGTGCGGCGCCCACGTAGTCGATGCGGACGTCTTTGCGGACGTGGGGCAAATCGAGGGTGCGCTGGATGACGAACAGCGCGATCACCGCGAGAGGGACGCAGACGTAGAAGGTCCACCGCCAGCCGAGCCAGCTGGTGTCGACGATGACGCCGCCGATCAGCGGTCCGGCAACGGTCGCGACCGACATGACCGCGGCGATGGGCCCCTGGTAGCGACCGCGTTCACGCGGGCTGAACATCGACGCGATGACGATCACCACCAGTGCCTGCAGGCCACCGAGGCCCAGGCCCTGGATGACGCGGAAACCGATCAGCATGCCGACCGATTGAGAAAGTCCGGCCAGGATCGAGCCGAGGGTGAACAGCACCAGTGAGAGCTGCACGAGCAGCTTCTTGTTCACCAGATCCGACGTCTTGCCCCAGATGGGGGTGGTGGCCGTGGACGCCAGCAGCGTCGCCGTGACCACCCAGGTGTACTGGTCTTGCGTGCCGTGCAGGTCGGTGATGATGACGGGTAGCGCATTGGACACGATCGTCGAGGACAGGAAGGCTACGAACATCCCGAGCAGCAGGCCGATCAGTGCGAGATGCGGGCGAGAGTGCGCCGAAGTGCGGCGCGCAACGAATAGTTGAGTACCGCAACTATCTAGCTGGTACTTGCAACCTTCAACTATCTGGGGTTATTCCTCGGGGTCGGAGGAGACGTCAGCGGTGTCGACGGCGAGGCGATGTAGCAGGTCAGCGAGTTGACGGACATCGTCCGGGTTCCAACGGGACAGACGCTCACGCCAAACCGCGGTCGCGGTGGTGGCCACCTCGTCGAGCCGTGAGCGCCCCTCGTCGGTCAACGCGACCAGGCGAGCGCGAGCGTCGTTCGGGTCGGGATGGCGCTCGACCAGACGTAGCCGAACCACCGAGTCGATCTGCCGGGTCAGGGTCGATTTCTCCAACCCGAGGTCGGAGAGCAGGTCCGACATCCGGATCGCGTCGTGGCGGGACAGCAGCACCAGCAACGGGTAGCAGGTCGGGTCGAGTCGAGGATGGATTGCACGGGCACGTGCGCGCATCTGGATGCGGCCGCGGCGCCAGATGTCGGCGAACTCGGCTTCCAGGTCGGTGATCGGATCCGATCCCATCGGCGCCGTGGTCCTTCCCCGCGAATTGTGATCGGTGTTGTGGTGGAACCCCGACCGATCACACACTACCGACCCTGCGTCTGGGCGCCGACCGCAGCGCAATGGCACACGGAATGGAACACGACGCAGCGATACCGCGTTGGACCTCGGTGGTCGGTCGAGAGGCGCCGACCGGAGAGGACCATCGCCACCATGACCGTCGCCGTCGACATCTGGACCGACATCAACTGTCCGTTCTGCTACCTCGGAAAGCGTCGTTTCGAGTTGGCCCTGGCCGAATTCGCTCATCGCGACGAGATCACCGTGGTGCACCGGTCCTTCGAACTCGATCCGACGATCCCCGCCGGCACCAGCGGAACCGTCGAAGAACACATCGCGCACAAGTACGGCATCCCGGTGGAGCAGGCGCAGGCAAACGAACGCGGCATCGCAGCCCAGGCCGCCGAGATCGATCTGCCCTACCAGGCCAGCGGCCGGGACTACGGCAACAGTTTCGACATGCATCGCCTGCTACATCTCGCTGCCGCGCACGGCAAACAGGATGTCATGCTCGATGGCCTGTATGCGGGCAACTTCGCCGACCCGACCCCCGTCTTCGGCGACCGGGAGCGGCTCGTCGCGATCGCGGTGTCCGCGGGCCTCGACGAGTCGGAGGTGCGGTCCACGCTCGATGACCCGGAGGCCTACGCCGACGATGTCCGCCGCGACGAGCAGCAGGCCCGCGAACTCGGGGTCACCGGTGTGCCGTTCTTCGTATTCGGCGGAAAGTATGCGGTGTCCGGCGCCCAGCCGACCGAAACCTTTGCGCGCGCACTGCAACTGGCGTGGGAGGAGCGGCCCGTCACGATCGTCGGTGATCAAGACGCCGCCGCATGCGGTCCGGACGGTTGCGCCGTACCCAGCCCAAGCTGAGACCGCGGGCCACTGACAGCACGGCCGGGGCCCGGGCGATGATTCCGGCAAGTACGACAAATGCCGCGACACGTGCGGAAATGGGCCTCGACGAATCCCTGCGGATCGAACATGGCGCTCCTAGAGTTAGCTCCAGTCCGCAGACTCGCCGGGATCCCATCTCGCGCGAGTCGCCAGCCGAGCACGGTCGGGTAAGGGGTCGCTGTCATGTCCACGCCAGGCTCCACTGTGAAGGGTTCGTCGGCGAGCCTGCGTGAACTCACCATCAGGGGCATCATTCTCGGTGGTCTGATCACCCTGGTGTTCACCGCCGCGAACGTCTATCTGGGCCTCAAGGTGGGCCTGACCTTCGCCACCGCGATTCCCGCCGCGGTCATCTCGATGAGCATCCTGCGGTACTTCGCCGATCACTCCGTCGTCGAGAACAACATCGTGCAGACGATCGCGTCGGCGGCCGGAACTCTCTCGGCGATCATCTTCGTGCTGCCGGGCTTGATCATGATCGGGTGGTGGACCGGGTTCCCGTACTGGACGACGGTCGCGGTGTGTCTGATCGGCGGCATCCTCGGCGTGATGTACTCGATCCCGTTGCGCCGCGCGCTCGTCACGGGATCTGATCTGCCCTATCCGGAGGGTGCGGCCGCCGCCGAGGTCCTCAAGGTCGGTGACACCGCGCAGGGTGCCGAGGAGAACCGCCGCGGCCTGCGTGTGATCGTGGTGGGCGGCGTTGTGTCTGCGGTCTTCTCGATCCTCACCCAGACCAAGCTCATCGCCGGGACCATCTCGGGGTATGTGCGGATCGGTCAGGGTGGCACCACATTCGGTGCGGGTCTGCTGTTCTCGTTGATCGGTGTCGGACATCTGGTCGGCATCACCGTCGGTATCTCGATGCTGATCGGACTGTTCATCTCCTACGGTGTGCTGCTGCCGATCCGGACGTGGGGCGATCTTCCCCCGTCCGGCTCGATCGCCGACGTCGTGGACAACGTCTTCACCAACGATGTGCGGTTCATCGGGGCCGGAGCGATCGCGATCGCGGCGATCTGGACGCTGCTCAAGATCATCGGGCCGATCGTGCGCGGTATCAAGGATGCGCTGGTCTCCACCCGCGCCCGTCGCGCCGGTTCGACGGTGGACCTCACCGAGCAGGACATCCCGATCACCATCGTCTCCGGTGTCGTGTTGGCGTCGTTGATCCCGATCGGTTTCATGCTGTGGGACTTCGCGGCCAACACCGTGTTACACGGCAGCGCGGCCGGGATCATCACCGCGAGCATCATCTTCGTGTTCCTCATCGGCTTGATCGTGGCATCGGTCTGCGGGTACATGGCCGGTCTGATCGGGTCGTCGAACAGCCCGATCTCGGGTGTCGGGATCGTTGTGGTGCTCGTTGCGGCCGTCGTCATCAAGATCACCTTCGGTAGCGCGAATGACGAACAGTCCGCGGCGCTGGTCGCCTACACATTGTTCACCGCCGCCATAGTGTTCGGCGTGGCCACCATTTCCAACGACAACCTGCAAGATCTCAAGACCGGTCAGCTGGTCGGTGCGACACCGTGGAAACAGCAGGTGGCGTTGGTGATCGGCGTCATCTTCGGCTCCGTGGTGATCCCGCCGGTGCTGCAGCTGATGCAGACCGCGTTCGGGTTCGTCGGTGCGCCGGGAGCCGGCGAGGACGCGTTGCCCGCGCCGCAGGCCGGATTGATCTCGTCACTGGCCGAGGGGGTGTTCGGCGGCGACCTCGACTGGGCGTTGATCGGGGTGGGCGTCCTCATCGGCGCGGTGGTGATCATTGTCGACGAGGTGTTGACCCGCACCGGAAGCAGATTCAGCGTTCCGCCACTGGCGGTGGGCATGGGCATGTACCTGCCGATGTCGGTGACGCTGATCATCCCGATCGGCGCATTCATCGGGCGCGCCTACAACAAGTGGGCCGAGGGGACCGGCAGCAACGTCGAGCGCAAGAAGCGCATGGGCGTGTTACTCGCTACGGGCCTCATCGTCGGCGAGAGTCTGTGGAATGTGGTGTTCGCGGCCATCGTCGCGTCCACCGGCGATGACACCATTCTGGCGTTGCCGTTCATCGGCGACGGATGGGAGACCGGCTCGGAGATCCTCGGTGTGGTCGCCTTCGTCGCCGTGATCGCCTGGCTCTACCGGTGGACGCGTCAGTGGGCGGCAAAGGAGACGCCGGGACCCGACGCGGCGAAGCAATCCTCGTCGTGAGTTCCTAGTGAGCGCACTCTGCGATGGACTGATCGAGCATCTCGAGCCCGGAGTGCAACTCGTCGTCGGTGGCGGTCAGGGGTGGTGCGATACGGAAGATGCCGCCCATGCCCGGTAGCTGGACGACATTCATGTGCAGGCCGAGGTCGTAGCAGCGGCGCGTCACCGCAGCGCCGAGTTCGTCTGCGCCGGTCTTGTTGTCGCGATCGGTGACCAGTTCGATGCCCTGCATCAGGCCGCGACCGCGGACGTCGCCGACCACGTCGTGGCGCCCGGCGATGGACAGCAGACCGTCGCGCAGCAAGGCGCCGGCGCGGCGGGCGCGATCATCGAGTTCGTCGCGGATCAGTACGTCGAGCACGGTGTTGCCGACGGCTGCCACGAGCGGATCGGAGACGTGTGTGGTGAAGAATAGGAACCCGCGTTCGTGGGCCATGGCCTCGATCTCGGTCGACGTGATCGTCGCGGCGAGAGGCAATCCCGCGCCGAGAGTCTTCGACAGCGTCAGGATGTCGGGGACCACCTGATCCCGTTGGAACGCATACCAATCACCCGTCCGGCACAGCCCTGTCTGCGCCTCATCCAGGATCAACAGCATGTCGCGCTGCTCGCACTTGTCTTTCAGCGCACGCAGATACCCCGGCGGTAGGTCGATCACACCACCGGAGGAGAGAATCGGTTCGACGATGCAGGCGGCCAACGACCCGACCGACTGCGCGTCGATCATCTCGAAACCGAAGTCGAGTTGACGCTGCCAGTCCAGCGAGCCGTCGGGGTGGGTGAAGTCCGGGCGGTAGGCGTTCGGGGTGGGTAGTGCGAGGTTTCCCGCGGCGACCGGCCCGTAGCCCCGTCGGCCGGAACTGTAGGTGGCGGCTGCGGCGGCGTGGGTCATGCCATGCCAAGACCGGGTGAACGACACGATCTCGTGCTTGCCGGTCACCAGTTTCGCCATCCGGACCGCCGCCTCGTTCGACTCGGCGCCGGTGGTGAGCAACAGGACCTTCTCGAGGGGTTCCGGGAGCGACTCGGCCAAGCGTTGTGCCAGTTGCACGACGGGTGTCGAGAGCATGCCGCTGAACAGGTGATCCAGCGTGCCGACCTGCTCGCGGACGGTCGCGACGATGTCGGGATGTGAGTGGCCCAGGATCGCCGACATCTGTCCCGACGTGAAGTCGAGCAAGGCCCGCCCGGATTCGGTGTACACGTACGAGCCCTCGGCGCGCGAGATCAGGTCGGGAGAGAACGAACCGCCGTACCGGACGAGGTGGCGGGTGGGGTTGCTCGACATGCCACCCACCGTACGGCCGGCCGGGTCGTAGGCTGCAAGCGAGACCATTCGACGCAGAAAGGCCGACAACGTGCCCGAACCCCTCGACATCGACATCGCCGACGGCGTGGCCGTCTGGACCATCAACCTGCCGCAGGTCGGCAACGCGATCACCGGAGCCGAGGTGATCACGGCCTTCGAACGGGCCGTGGACGAGGCGAACGCGGACCCCGCGGTGCGCGTGGTGATCCTCACCGGGGCGGGACACATCTTCTCGGCGGGCGGCAACGTGCGGGAGATGGCCGACGGTCAGGGATTGTTCGGCCTCGAGGCCGTGGATCAACGTCATGGCTATGCCGATGGCATCCAACGTATCCCGCGGGCGCTACATCGGTGCGAGGTCCCGGTCATCGGGGCGATCAACGGCGCAGCGGTGGGCGCGGGATGCGACCTGGCGATGATGTGCGATATGCGGGTGGCGGCCGAATCCGCGTTCTTCGCGGAGAGCTTCGTGCAGCTGGGGCTGATCCCAGGTGACGGCGGCTCTTGGTTCCTGCACCGCGCCATCGGCTACGAACGGGCCGCCGAGATGACCTTCACCGGCGACCGAGTGGATGCGGCGACCGCCCTCGACTGGGGCCTCGTGGGCCGGGTCGTTTCCGACGACGTCCTGCTCGACGAGGCGACCGCACTCGCCCGACGCATCGCCAAGAACCCGCCGCATGCGCTGCGGATGGCGAAGCGGCTGCTCACCGAGTCGCGCACCGGCTCCTTGGATTCGACGCTCAATCTGGCCGCCGCGATGCAACCGCTGGCGCACCAGACGACCGAGCACAAGGAGCGGGTCGCGCGGTGGGCGAAACGGTGATCTCGATACGCCACTCACTCCGTTCGCCGCTACTA
>NZ_JBITWL010000021.1:45015-105529 GCF_044543825.1 Gordonia sp. NPDC062954
TACTCGATCCGAGGATCTCGATACGCCACTCACTCCGTTCGCCGCTACTCGATCCAAGGATCTCGATACGCCACTCACTCCGTTCGCCGCTACTCGATCCGAGGATCTCGATACGCCACTCACTCCGTTCGCCGCTACTCGATCCAAGGATCTCGATACGCCACTCACTCCGTTCGCCGCTACTCGATCAGCGGTAGGGCGCGCTCTCGGTAACAGCTGGTCGAGTAGTCCGAGGCGCTAGCCGAGGACGTATCGAGACCAGTGACACCACCACGCCTACCCCTGCCGCGGACGCGCAACGAACTCGGTGGCGGCCGCGGCAGCGAGTTCGGCAGCCGCAACGAGCTCGCGACCCGACGCCAGATGAGCCCCCAGGATCCCGGCGAACACATCACCCGCGCCAGTGGTGTCCACCGCGCGGACCTGCTCGACGTCGATGCGGCGCATCGCCGAGCCCTCGGCCACGACGACACCGTGGGCGCCGAGAGTCATCACCGCAGAGCGCGCGACCCTCAGCAACGAACGCGCCGGCGCGACAGGATCGTCGTCGACATCCGGTGCGTAGAACCTCGCCTCGTGCTCGTTGACCACCAGCGGATCCGCAGCGGCGAGCACGTGTGCGGGCAGATCGGCGACCGGGCTCGGGTTCAGCAGAAACCGTCGGTCGTGCCGCGAGCACCAGTCCGCAACGGCCTCGGTGACCTCGGGCGGCGATTCGAGTTGGGTGAGAACGACTCCTGGGAACGTGGCGTCGAGAGCGTGGAGTGCGTGCTCCGCCGTCAGCTCCCGGTTGGCACCGGCCAGCACGATGATCCGGTTGTCGCCGTCGTCATCGACCTCGATGAACGCCCTCCCGCTGGCCTCGTGGGCACGGAGCACATGGGACACGTCGACGCCTCCGCCACGTTGAGCTGTCAGGAGTCGCTCACCGTCCTCATCATCACCGACGGTCCCGATCAGGGCGGTCGGTGCATGCCGAGCTGCCGCGAGCGCCTGGTTGGCGCCCTTGCCGCCGAGGCGCTGCGACACCGATCGCCCCAGGATCGTCTCGCCCACCTCGGGCATCCGGTCCACCTGGATGATCACGTCGACGTTGAGCGTGCCGACCACCGCGACGTCGACGGGCGAGTTCATAAGGGCCAGTATCCTCAGTGCCCGTCGCTCTCGAGGAACTTCGGATGGTCCAACCGCCAGGTCAGCACCGCCACGACCACCGCGACCGCGGCGAGCGTGAGCAGTGAATTGCGTTCGTCGAAGGCGTTGAACAAGATTCCGCCCACGATCGCGCCGGTCAGGAAGCCCGCGTAGGTGCTGGCGTGCGCCACCCACCCCCATCGCTTCCGGCCGGCGAGATGCAAACCGATGCCCTGTCCGATCTTGACCAGCGTCCCGGTGACGTACGACAGCGGCATCACGACCTCGCCTTTGCGGCTGATGGAGGTGTTGAGAGCGCCGAGCCCGAACGCGAGGCACAGCACCGGCGCTATGCCGAACTCGTCCTTGGGTGAGTTCAGGGTGGCGTCGGAGATCGACGCGGCCACGGTCGAGGCGGCCGTCAGCACGGTTGCGCCGTGGCGGGCTTTGCGCCAGAGATGGATTCGTGCGAGCGTCGCAACGATCACGCCGAGCACGAAGGTGAGTACGGTGACCAGCGCGGTGAAACCGAGGACGTGGGCGCCTTGGATGTGTTCGAGGACCATCCGTTCGGTGTTGCCCGTCATGAAGGTGACATACCAGCCGGAGGAGTACAACCAGGCGGCGGCGCCGGTCGCGCCGGCCAGTCCCGCCAGTACCGCGGCCAGGAGCATCTCGCGGCTGTCGTAGAAGGGGCCCAGGAGTTCCTTGCGCGTCTGTGACGTGGGCGGCGCGTGGGTGGTGGTCATCTCGTCGACTCCAGTCGTGGTCGGTGGTCGAGCGTCTGGCCTTCGCCGACTGTTGGACTCGTCGGGCATCTCCAGCCCACCCGAAGCGCGCGGCCCGCGCCACGTGAAACCGACCACAGACGGACCCTCTGGACCCGCCACACACCTCGCCGAACAGCGGTCTACCGATAGTGGACCATGTTTTACATCACTAAACGGTCCTGTCATCCCCATGTAACACGAACTGGGTTTCATGAGGTCGAACAAAGTCCACTGATGTTAGCCATGTGCGTCAGTGGTCACGAAATATCGATCGAGGAGGACCTATGAGCGTCGACAGCACCGAGACCACTGCGGCACCGTTCCTGGTGACCAGCGGCGCGTGGCAGAACCTGCCCAAGATGCCGGAATCGGAGTATCCCGGCACCCAGGGGTTCATCGGCGACGTCTACGAGAACCCGCAGGGCAGCGTCATGTGCTCGGGATACTTCGAACTGCGCCATACCGACGAACCGCTCTACTACGAGTACGAGTACGACGAGATGAAGGTCGTCCTCGAGGGTGAGTTCCTGTTGGAGAACAAGGAGACGGGTCAGACTCAGGTCGCGAAGGCAAAGGACGCCATTTTCTTCCCGAAGGGTTCCAAGATCTACTTCAGCACCCCGAGTTACGCGCTGGCGTTCTACGCCGGCCACCGCGACGCCGACCTGCTCTGAGGCTCCATGTCGCAGATCGCCTATTCCAGCATCCCGGCGTGGGCTCGCCCCGCCGCACCGACCGATGATGTGCCGTTCGACCTCTCGGGTCGTTCGTACATCATCGTCGGTGTGGGACCCGCCGCGACCGAACCGGTGCACCGCTGGGCCACGACCGTCGGGAGCGACAACCTCTGTTGCGCTCTGACATTCGAGGACGTCGACCAGGCGACAGCCACGCTTCGTCACGAACTTCTCCGGGCGCGGGTCGGGGTGCGGGTGGTGATCCTCGCCCCGCGCGGCGCGGCGCTTGCACTGCGCGGGGTTGCCACCACCGCCGGTCTCATGGATGACGAGATCGGCGTGACCGTGGTCGGCGTCGACGCGATCGAGGTGTTCTGTTCGCATTGCACGGCGCTGACCCGCACCGACCTCGGGGTCGACGACGTCATCGACTGTGCGGGGTGCGGCCGCCACCTGCTGATCTACCACCACGTCTCACGCCGGTCCGGGCACTACCTCGGCTTCATGGTCGACGCCGAGACCGCTTCGGTTGCAGAAGGAGTGAAGCAGTGACCATCGCCATCTCCGGAACGTCGACGGGTACGGCGCGTGCCGAATCGTCGACGTTGCGCCTCGTGGTCAGCGCCATCGAGGATGCGGCACCGGGTATTCGGAGCTTCACCCTCGCCGCCCCCGACGGGGCCGAGCTTCCCGGCTTCGTCGCGGGCAGCCATCTCGTGATCACCGCGGGTGAACGCACCAACGCCTACAGCCTCACCGGCGACGGAGTGGCGCCGAGGCGTTACTCGATCTCGGTGCTGCGTCTGCACGACGGTCTGGGCGGATCACGTTGGATGCACGATGCGGTGTCGGTGGGCGACGTGGTCGATGTCGAGATCCCGCGCAGTGCCTTCGCACCCGAGGCGCGCGCCGCCAAACATCTGCTCATCGCCGGTGGTATCGGGATCACCCCGATCCTGTCGCATCTGCGTGCGGCGCGACGATGGGGACGTGATGTCCAGGTGCTGTACTCGTTTCGCGAAGGCCGGGCCGCGCACGTCGACGACATCGTCGCACTGGCCGGTTCGCGCGCGGAGCTGTTCACCGATCAGCCGGCCTTCGTCGAACGACTTGCCGAGACCCTGATCGATCAGCCGATCGGGACACACGTGTACGTGTGCGGACCGGCGGGGATGATCGACCACGTCGTCGACGCCGCGGCCCGACTCGGCTGGCCTGCATCACGCATCCATTTCGAACGCTTCGGCACCGATGCGCTCGACGCAGGCGACCCGTTCACCGTGCACCTCACCGAGTCCGACACCACAGTCGACATTCCCTCGGGCACCTCGGTTCTCGAAGCACTCGAGGCCACCGGTCGTGACATCCCCAATCGCTGCCGGCAGGGGGTGTGCGGCGAATGCCGCCTGCCGCTGTCGGGGGGAGCCGCACTACACCGAGATCTGTACCTGACCGATGCGGAGAAGAGCGCCGGGGACGCGTTCATGCCGTGCGTCTCCCGCGCCGCCGAAGGCACCATTCTGGAGGTACCACTGTGACCACCGCGCCGACCGAGTCGCCCACCGATTCCGCTCTGGTGACCGGTTTCCCGTTCCCGTTCGTCGACGACCACTACCGCTACAGCACCAACGTCGAGCCCGCCGACCACACCGTGACGACTGCCGCCGGCCAGTGGGGCGATGTCGTCATTGACGTCGACTCCGAGTACCAGGCCGAGATCGACGAACGCGCAGCAATTCTCGCGGTCGATCCCTCGCGTTCGGCCCTGCTTCCCCACATGCGTCCGGCCGCCTGGGACGCGATGGTGACCATCATGCGTGAGTTGGCGACCGCGTATCCGGACGAGTTCGTGCTGCGCACCGCAGGCGACCACTGGCAGTGGGAGAACCACAAGCTCGGGGTCGCCGACACCTTCTCCTATGGCGACGACACCACACTCCCCAGCGATCCGCTGAGCTACATTTGCGGACAGATCCAAGAAGACGTCGTCCTCCTCGACCAGCGCGACGGCCAACTCTTCGCCGACGCCGGGGTGGTCACCTTCGCCGCGGACTGGAGCTTCGCATTCGACGTGGGTATGGCCTTTCTGGAGATCCACGGACCGGTGCCACGGGTGCGTGAGGAAGGGGTGATCACCCGTGCCCACGAGTTCATCAAACGTCTCCAGCCGCATCGGCCGTATCGCCGCACCAATTGGACCCTGACGATCGGACGCCGCCTGGATGTCTCCACCGAGCGTTACCCGGAGTGGGGACCGGACCGGGAGATGATCCAGCACGTCGACGACGAGACCTTCGGTCGACTCGTCCACCTGCGGGTCGAGGTGCAGCACCTGATCCGGCTGCCCGACTCCGGCGCCGTGATGTTCCTCATCCGCACCTACATGCTGCCGCTGGAAACCCTGGCCGCCGTGGAACCTTGGCGGCGGCGGACCGCCGAGGTCGTCGCCGAGCTCCCCGACGACATGGCCGACTACAAGGGCATCATCAAGTACCGCAGTCGTGCTGCGGAATGGTTGCGCGCCGCGCAGGTTGCTCCGGCAGCGCCGGAGATCGACGAGCGTCCCGGCGAAGGGCTGCCCCAGTGGCCCGCAGTGCCCGATCCCGTCGATCCGGGTGCGGCGTCATTCCTCATCGTCGCCGTTGGCGATGACCCGAAGACCGGCGAGGTGGCAGGCGGCTGGGTCACCGCGGCCGAACCGATCGGCCCCACCCGACTAGTCGTCCTCGACGCATTGAGCGAGAACGAGGACCGTGCCGCCCTGCAGTCGGCGCTCGAGCGGGCGACCACCGGTGTCCGCATCCACCTGGTCGGCGGGCAGTACGACGTGCTGACCGCGCTTGCGGTGGCCCGCGAATCCGGCGCCGTGGCAGCGGAACTGTCCGCGTTCGTCGTGCACACCCGCGACCTCCCCGTCTACTGCGCGCAATGCCGGGACACCTTCCGCGTCGTCGGCGCGCCCGGCGAGGCCGCTGCCTGTCCCGGATGTGCTCGGACGTTGGAGGTCCACCAACACCACTCCGCCGTCCGCGGCGGATTCCTCGCCTCCTCGGCCGAGCCCGGAGCCGTCTCATGACGATCGCCGCCGAGGCGCCGGCCGGTCACCTGCACCCTGGCAACACCACCTCGATCCGACCCATGCGCGTGGTGGCGATCACCCGACTCGCCGACGCCATCAGCCACTTTCGGTTGGTCCCGGCCGACGGGGCACCGCTGACACCGTTCGTGCCGGGCAGTCACCTCATCGTCACGGCCGGCGCCCACCGCAACGCCTATTCCCTGGTCGATGACGGCTTCCTGCCCACAAGTTACGGCATCTCGGTGTTGCGCCGGAACGGTAGCGATGACTCGGATCGTGGTGGCTCGGACTGGATGCACCGCAACGTGTCCGAAGGAACGGTGCTCGACGTCGAAGGGCCGCGGTCGATGTTCGCACCCGTCTGGAATCAGCGTCACGCACTGCTCGTCGCCGGAGGGATCGGCATCACCCCGGTCCTGTCGCATCTGCGCTCGGCGCTGCGACGTGGAACCTCGGCCGAGGTGATCTACTCCTATCGGCGCGCCGGTGGCGCCCACCTCGATGAGCTGCGAGACCTGGCCACCCATCCCGACATCGGTCTGTACGAGGTCTCCGGCGCCGACGACACCCGTTGGCTGCTTGCCGAGCGGTTGGCCCAACAACCGCTCGGCACCCACGCCTACGCCTGCGGTCCGGCGCCGATGTTGGAGACCTACCTCGAACTCGCCAGTGCCGCGGGGTGGCCCACCTCCCGAGTCCACCTCGAACGCTTCGCCGCGCCCGAACAGGATCCCGGTGATCCGTTCACCGCGACAGTGCGCTCGACCGGCGCCCGGATCGACATCCCCGCCGGCATGTCGCTGCTACAGGGCCTGCTCGATCACGGCGTGCCGGTGCCGAACCTGTGCCGGCAAGGCGTGTGCGGGGAATGCCGGATCGGGGTCCGGTCCGGCGTCATCGAGCATCGTGACTTCGTACTGACCGACGACGAACGTGCCGCTGCCGACAGCATGCTGTGCTGCGTCTCCCGCGGCCAGAACATCGAGGTGAATCTGTGACCATCGAATCACGATCCGCCGCAGACTTGCCGATTTCCGAAGGCACGGATCACCTCGCGAACCTGCCGTGGCCGTTCCCCGACGACCTCGAGCAGTTCCGGTACAGCGTCAACGTGGAACCCGCCCGCGTACCGCGCGTCACCCGCGGTGGTGAGTGGGGTCGACACATAGTCGACCTCGGCGGTACCGAATACCCGGCTATCATGGCCGACCGCCGACGCATCCTCGACAGCGACCCCCACCGCGTCAAGGTGCGTCCGGGAATGGAACCGGCCTGCTGGGATCTGTTGCTCTACTACCTGCGTGATCTGTCCCTGAGCTATCCGTCGGTGATGCACCTGACCGAACACCCGGAGCATCGATTCCATTGGCGCAATGAGCTTCTGGGAACCGACCAGTACTTCGTGCTCGGCGACGACGCATCCCTGCCGGGCGGTCCGTTGGAGTTCCTGGCCCGCGAGGTGCCCGACGACCTGCTCTTGGTGATCGAACGCGACGGACACCTCTACTTCGATGCCGGTGCGGTGACCTTCGCCGCCGCGTGGTCGGTGTCCTTCGACGTCGGTATGGACATGTACGAGATCCACGCCCCGGTACCGGGATTGACCCGCCAGGGTATCGTCTCCCGCGCCGAACAGTTCCTGCGCCGACTGCCTGCCGACCAGGTCTACCGTCGACTGAACTGGACGCTGTCCGCATCGGATTCTCCCAAGCTCGACGTCAGTCTCGAGGAATTGCCGGAGTGGGCGGACGACATCCCACAGATGCTGCGCGACAGAGGTTTCGGACGTGCGCGTCTACGTATCGAACTCGAGCACTTCATTCGGCTCCCGATGACCGGTGCGGTGACCTTCAACATCCGCACCTTCATGGCCTCGCTGGCAGAGATCAAGCGGATTCCCGCCTGGGCGGCCCAACTGGCCACCGTCATCGAGACGCTCAGCGAGCCGATCGCCTCCTACAAGGGATTTCTGGAGTACCGCGACGACGTCGTCGCCTACCTACGCGAAGAGTAGATCCACCGTCGATCAAATCTTCGCATCATCTGTCCACCTAAAAGACCCAAGGATTCTGCTGTGGAACCCATACTCGCCGCGAACGCCGATCTGGCGTGGATGCTCGCGGCCTTCGTCTTTGTCCTCCTGATGTTCCCCGGGCTCGCCCTCTACTACGGCGGCATGATGGGAGCGCGCAATGTCTTGAACATGATGACCATGGTGATGGTCACTCTGGGCATCACCAGCGTGCTTTATGTTCTCTACGGATACGGGTTGGTGTCGGGACCGTCGGTCAACGATTGGGGACTGATCGGTAACCCGCTGGACTACATCGGTCTCGGTGCGAACATGGCCGACGACGGCTCCGGCAGCACCCAGGTGCTGTACTTCGCCGCGTGGTTCATCCTGTTCGCCGCGATCACTGTCGCGATTGTCGCCAGCGGTGCAGCGGGCCGGATGAAGTTCTCGGCGTGGATGGTGTTCGCCCCGATCTGGCTGACGCTGGTGTACTTCCCGGTGGCGCACTGGGTGTTCGCTGCCGATGGCGACGGCATCAGTGGCGGTTTCCTGCTGAACGACATCGGTGTGCACGACTACGCCGGTGGTACCGCGGTGCACATGAACTCCGGTGTCGCGGCCTTGGCGCTCGCGCTGGTACTCGGCGCGCGGCGCAAGCGCATGGAGCGACCCCATAATGTGCCGATGGCGCTGCTCGGCGGTGGCATCCTCTGGTTCGGCTGGTTCGGGTTCAACGGCAGCTGCGCACTCGGCGCCAGTTTCCTCACCCAGGTGGTCATCCTCAACACCCTGCTGGCCGGCAGCGCGGGCATTCTCGGCTTCGCAGTCATCGAGAAGTGGCGTGAAGGCCACGTGACGTCACTGGGCGCCATCACCGGTGCGGTGGCCGGCCTGGTCGGAATCACCCCCGCCGCCAACACGATGACCCCGCTCGGCGCGCTCGCGGTGGGCTTGCTCGCCGCCGGTGTGGTGGCCTTCCTGCTCAGTTTCAAGAGCCGCATGAAGGTCGATGACACCCTCGACGCGTTCGCCGTGCACGGTGTCGGCGGCATCGTCGGCACCCTGTGCATCGTGCTGTTCGCATCGGAGTCGGCGCCGGCCGGCGTGACCGGCATCCTGTTCGGCGGCGACATCAGCATCCTGTGGAAAGAGCTGGCTGGAATCGTCATCACCTGCACCTATTCGTTCGTGATGACCTGGCTGATCGCCAAGGGACTGGACAAGGTCATGACGCTGCGCGTCGACGAGGAGACCGAGGTGACCGGCCTGGATTCGACCATCCACGCCGAGACCGCGTACGAGATACCGGCGGCGGGAGTGGGGCATGCGCCGGGGTTGGGAGCCGGTGTGCCGCTGCGGAACGGTCTCAACGGACCGGTGGAGCGGGTGCCGACGTCGAGCTGAACCGGTCAGTCCATCCAGCGGGGGTTCGCCGATCACGGCGAACCCCCGCTTTGCTAGCGTCAGCGATCATGACGAGCGCACAGTCAGGAGTCGTCGTCCCGTGACCCGGTGGATCATGCTGGTGTCGGCCATCCTCTGTGAGGTCGCCGGCTCCCTGTCGTTGAAAGCCGCGCTGGACAACCCGGCGTGGTACCTGGTTGTCACGATCGGATACGTGGCGGCATTCGGCTTTCTGACCGCAGCGATGCGGGCCGGTATGGGAATCGGCGTCGCCTACGGCATCTGGGGCGCACTGGGGGTGGCGTTGACGGCGGTGTTCAGCTTTCTGATCTTCGACGAGCCGCTCACCGCGACAATGATGGTGGGGCTGGTGCTGATCATGGCCGGTGTGCTGCTGGTCGAGTTCGGGTCGCAACGAGCGCAGGCCGAGCGCGACAAGAAGATCGAGGCGGTCGCGTGACCGCCTCGATCTTCTTGGTCTGTGCAATTCTCTGTGAAGTGGCCGCGACGATGAGCTTGCGAGCGGCCGTGACCGGAACCCGCCGGTGGTACGCCGTCGTAGTGATCGGTTACCTTGTGTCGTTTGTCTTCTTGTCGCTGACCCTGGCTCACGGGATGCCGTTGGGCGTGGCCTACGGCATCTGGTCGGCCACCGGGGTCGCGCTGATCGCCGTGCTGAGCAAGTTCATCTTCCGAGAACCCTTGACCCTCATGATGGGTGCGGGTATCGCTCTGATCATCGGCGGGGTGCTGCTGGTCGAGACCGGCAGCACTCACTGAGTCGTGGCCACCTGAATCAGGAGCCGTGGCCTGGCGCCGCGGTGCCGAAACCGTCGGCCCGGAGGAGTCAGTGATCAGCCACTCTGACAACGATGCAGTGGTGACGACTGCGCCCGCATCTCCGGTAGATCTTTCTCGCCGAAGCGCGGAATCACGGTCCTGGCTCGGCGCAAACGTGCCTTTCGCCGACTTTTTCAGGGATCTGTCGCGCTCCGGACTGAGCACTGCGGAGGTCGTGGTGCGTGAAACCTGGAGACCGGCTTTGAACTCATCCGGGAAGCGAGACTGGCCTGGGGCCCTCGTGTAACGGACGGTGCCGCGGGTCGCGAGCGCGGTGGTCGTGGACTGATCGGCGGTGGGGAGTTCATCGTCCGAAGCGCGTAGGTGAGACCGCGAGCGGCGGATTGGACCAGGATGGTCATCTCTCGTGGGTCGCGGGAGCCAGCCGTACCCAGGACCGAGATCGACGACGACGACGAGATCCATATCGGACGGCATGCCGCCGACGATAGGGTCGTGACACCGTAGCGGTCAGCGCCTGCGTGACCCGTGGATCACTCTGTGGGTGACCGTGTGACGTAGCCGAGGCGGGCGCATCCCTCCAGAAGCCGGCGGTCGTAAGCGAGCACACCGGTGAGTTGCTCGCCGATGTGGGCGGCCGACGCGAGGTGGATGGCGTCCAGCGAACGCAGGGTCGAAGGGCCGATTGTCTCGGCGCGCGCAATGACCGCCTCGGTGATGGGGATGATGTCGATGCCGGCGAGCGCTCTGCTGGCGCGATCCATCAGTCCGCTGCTTCCGTCCCGAACTGCCGTGCGCATCAGTTCGACTCGAGTCAATGCGCTGGTCACGAGGTTCTCGTCGTCGTGCTGCTGTAGCCAGGCGATGAGGGCAGGTGTCTCGGCCTCGGACACGACGAGTTTGACGATGGCAGAGGTATCCGCGTAGATCATCGTTCGTCGCGCACGCTGTCGAGCTCCGACGTCAGGTCTCCGACGGGCAGATCCTCGACCTTGATGGCGTGCAGAGAGCCGGGGCTCCGCGCGGGCGTGAGGACACCGGCCCTGATCAAGGCCTCGCGTCCGGAGGTCTCGGTAGAGACAGGCACGAGTCGTGCCACCGTCTTGCCGCGATTGGTGATCGAGATCTCTTCGCCCGCTTCGACCTGCGCGAGGTAGCGAGAGGCATGCTGGCGAAGCTCGCGGATACCGATGGTCGTCATGAAAGCAATAGTAGCACTTCATGTGCTACCTGGGCCCCCGGTATTCCATCATCGGCTCTGCGCCCCCAACGAGAAGCCCGCGTTGTAGAAATTGTTGCTTTTCCCGGTGACCAGGTCGGCCGCCAGTACCCCGAACGCCGGGCAGAACTTGAAGCCCTTGCCGGACAACGCGGTCAGCATCGAGTACCGCACCGGCTCCCGGGTTCAGATCGGGAAAGAAGTTTCCCGCCCAGCGGTTGATCCTGGCGAGATCCGCACGGCTGACGACCGGCAGGTCCATCTCTGCCCAATGTGCCGTTCGATGTCGTGCTCGTGCTCGATCTGTGAATGCACCTGCAGTGACGGGTGAGGTCAGGCCGACGCCGAGACATCGGCCCGACCCGTCTCATCGCATCTCGCCGGCCCCCTCATATGGATTGAGGCTCAGCAGCAGATCGCCCTCGGCGAATCGCGAGTACCGGAAGTCGTGCGGGTCGACGTTCTTCAGCGTCGTCGAACCGCTGAGCAGCAGATCGGCGACGAGCTTGCCGACGGCGGGCGAGATCTTGAAGCCGTGACCGGAGAATCCGGTGGCCAAGAAGAGTCCGTCGACCGGCGCGGGGCCGATGATCGGGTTGTAGTCCGGCGTCACATCGTAGGCACCGACGTAGCTGCTGGTGATGCGCGGATCGGGCATGTCGGGCAGGCGGTGACCGGCCTTCATGATGATCTTGTCGACGGTGGATTCGTCGGCGCGGTTGATGTAGTTGTCCGGATCGATGTACTGCGGCGCAGAGTGATCCGAGTTCCCCATCAGCAGTTCGCCGTTGGGTTCGCGACAGATGTAGGACAGGCCTGCCAGGTCGGACAGCACCGGCACGACCGGCGTCGGCTCACCCTGATCGACCAGCACCAGCTGTGCCCGTTGCGCGCGGACGTCGACCGGCACACCGACGGGTGCGGTGAGCGCGGGGGTCCACGGGCCGGCCGCGACTATCACCGTGTCGGCGTGAATGGTGTCCCCGTTGGCAAGTGCGGCGCCGACGACGCGGCCGTTCTCGCCCTGGAGGAGTTCGGTCACCGTGGTGGACTGACGTACCTTCACTCCGAGCTTGCGGGCCGCGGCAGCGAACGCCATGCCGGCCATGTATGCCTCACCACGCCCGCCGAGCGGCTCATAGGCGAAGGCGGCGAAGTCGTCGAGGTGCAGGCCCGGCCACAGCTCGGCCATAGTGTCGTGGCCGATGAGCGACACATCGATGCCGAGGCCCTGCATCATCTCGACGTTGGCGTGCAGTGGCGCGAGGTTGTTCTCGCCGACGCCGACGACATAGCCGCATTGTTGGAAGGCCATGTCGTCGCCGAACAGTTCGGTGGCGCGGGTGAAGATGTCGACGCCGTACCAGCTCATCGCGGCCAGCGACGGGTTGCCGTAGTGGCAGCGGACGACACCGCTGGACTTGCCGGTCATCCCGGAGCACAGCGTGTCGCGCTCGACGACGAGGACATCGGTCTCGCCCTGATCGGCCAGCGACCAGGCGATGGCGAGGCCTTCGAGGCCGCCGCCGACGATGAGGAAACGGGTGGTGGTGGAGGTCATGGGAGAGTTCACTTTCCGTGGTTTCAGGACTGGGTCAGGAGGTTGGCGAGGACGGTGGCGAGGGCGTGGCCGCCGGCATCGGCGTCGGGGTCTTCCACGTACTCTTCGGGGGAGTGTGAGATGCCGGTGGGATTGCGGACGAACAGCATCGCCGTAGGGATCTCTTCTTTGAGAACGCCGGCATCGTGACCGGCGCCGGTCGGCAGGATCGGGGCGTCGGGCAGGATGTCGGAGAGCCGGCCGCGCAGACCGGGATGAAAGTCCACCCGCGGACTCATCGACGCCTCGGTCAGCGTCATCGAACAGCCCTCGGCCCCAGCATGCTCGCGGGCGACCGCAGCGATGTCGGCAACCAGCGCGGCCACCACGGCGTCGTCGGAATGACGGACGTCGAGCCAGACGTCGACCCGCGACGCGATCACGTTGCTGCCTCCCGGAATCGGATCGAGTTTGCCGACGGTGGCGCGCGCACCGTCGACGGTCCGGCCGAGTCGTCGGACGTCCAGAACCGTTGCGGCGGCAGCGAGCATGGGGTCGCGACGCCCGTCCATCAGGGTGGTGCCGGCGTGGTTTCCCTGGCCGCCGAACGACAGTCGCCACCGTCCGTGGCCGAGAATCGACGACCCGATCGCGATGGCCCGGCCCTGGTCGATCAGACCGCGTCCCTGCTCGACATGCAGTTCCACGAAGCATCCGATCTGCGACAGCCGCTCGTCGTCGCGGCCCATGCCGGCGGGATCGAGTCCGTTGCGGGCCGCGAGGTCGGCGAAGGTGGTGCCGTCGGCGTCGGTGAGCGCGGCAGCCCGTTGGGGGGTGACCGCGCCGGTCATCAACTGCGAACCCAGGCAGGCCAATCCGTAGCGTGAGCCCTCCTCCTCGGGGAAGACCGCCAGCGCGAGGGGACGCTCGGGCACCACCGAACCGGCCTGCAGGGAGTCGATGGCGGCGAGCGCGGACGCGACACCGAGCGGGCCGTCGAAGGCGCCGCCACCGGGAACCGAATCGAGGTGGCTACCGGTGACCACCGCGTCGGCCAGCGGGAGCCTGCCAGGGTTCCACCACGCCCAGATGATGCCGTTGCGGTCCTGCTCGATGTCCAGTGATCGTGCCCGGGCGGCTGCGATGAACCATTCTCGAAGCTCGAGCTCGGCAGCGGAGTACACCGGACGGCTGTAACCGCCACGGGCGCTGTCGGTGCCGATGTCGGCGATCTCGGCCAGCAAGCCGCTCACCGAGGTCGTGCGGGCGACAGTCGTGCGGGCAATGGACTCGGTCATGGGTTCTCCTCGGGTTGCAGTCGGACGGCGGCGACAGTTGCGGCGCCCCGGATCTCATGACGGATATCGGCGAGAAACACGGTGTCCCAGCGTCGTAGGTCGTGCTCGCCGACGACGAGTCGGCCGGCGAGTACCATCCACGCGATCCCGTCGTCCGGCCCGGGGCTGACGCTGCCCCGGATGTGGCGCAGGGACAGTTCCCCGAGGCACCTGCCGCGCCTGGTCATCAGATTGAGCAGACGCGTCGGCCGGCGAGTGGGGGTGGCGTCCACGACGTCCTCTCCGGCGAAGCTCACGCGATCGAGCAATGCGATCGTGCGAGCGGCCCCGTTGATGGTGAGGTCGAGTGGCTCATCGCCCACGACGACGGCCGTTCGATCCAGGCCGGGGAACCGTGAGAACCGGCCGGGGACAGCGATGTCGGCGATGCTGAGGGTCCAGTCCGGGGTGTCGGGAGGTCCGCCGGTGGAGATCCGTCGGGTGACGCCGAGGCAATTGCGCCATGGAGTGGCGACAAGGTCTGCCGCGCGCACGATCGTCATATCCCCAGTAGACGGCGGTCATTGACAAAACTCCAATACGTATTTGACGAAGACTTATCCGCTGGACAGAATAATTGGATGGAGCTGCGTCATCTTCGGTACTTCCGTGTCCTGGCCGATGAACTGCACTTCGGACGGGCCGCGGCCCGTTTGCACATTTCCCAGCCGCCGCTGACGGCGCACATCAAGGACCTCGAACGCGAGGTCGGTGCCCGCCTCTTCGATCGGACGACGCGGCGGGTGGAGTTGACGGGAGCCGGTGCGGTGTTCGCCGAACGGGTCGAGCTGCTGCTCGCCGACCTCGACGATGCGGTCACCGAGGTGCGCGACCATGCGGCGGGTCGTCGGGGGCGTATTCGGGTCG
The DNA here is from genome assembly GCF_044543825.1 of Gordonia sp. NPDC062954. Classification (NCBI taxonomy): domain Bacteria; kingdom Bacillati; phylum Actinomycetota; class Actinomycetes; order Mycobacteriales; family Gordoniaceae; genus Gordonia; species Gordonia sp. NPDC062954. Next base: position 59,858 of record NZ_JBITWL010000021.1, read on the forward strand.
GCTTCGTCAGTTCGGCGAGCGGGACCGTGCTGCCGCCGGGGCTGCGGATCTTCCGTGAGATCCACCCTGACGTCCGGGTAGATCTCTCCCCGTTGACAACTCGCGAGCAACTCGATGCGCTCGCGGCGGGCTCCCTCGACGTCGGACTCATTCGATCCGGAGGAGCAGACCCGGGACTGACCGTCGAATCACTGTTCGCCGAACCCATGGTCGCGGTGCTCCCGGCGGAGCACGCTCTGTGCTCGCGCGAGCTCATCGACGTCGATGAGCTCGTCGACGAGCGGCTGATTCTGTTTCCCAGTGACCTGATGCCGGCATATGTGGCGCAGATCTGGGCTCTGTTCGGCACCATCGGGTCCGAGCCGCTGGTGGTGCAGGAGGCAATACACCACGAGACCGTCGTCGGGCTGGTATCGGCCGGAGTGGGCATCTCGATCCTGCCCGCGTCGGTAGAGCGGTTCCGTCCAGCCGACGTGGTGATCAGGCCCATCGCCGACGCGCCGATGACGGCGCTGCTCATCGCGCGGCCGGCCGATGATGCGAACCCCGCGGTCGACGGGTTCGTCGAATGCCTCCGTGCGGCGCAACGGATCGACGACTGAACGGTATCGACACACATCACTCACGACTCCGTAATCGGGCGGAAACAATCGAGATGTCTACTCGGTGTAGACAAAGTTTCCCAACAGGGGACATACTGAACTCGACATCCACACGACGGAGAATCACCATGACCGACCGCAACGAACTCGCCGACCTGTGCGAGGCCTCGGGGACGAAGTTCATCCTGGCTCTGTTCGTCGACCTCCGCGGCAAGCCGTGTGCCAAGCTCGTCCCGGTAGAGGCCGTCGACGAACTGGCCACCGACGGAGTCGGCTTCGCGGGCTACGCGGTGGGCGCCATCGGACAGGAACCCAAGGACCCCGATCTGATCGCGATTCCCGATCCGGCCTCGTTCACCCCGATCCCGTTCATCAAAGAGGGTCTTGCCGTCGTGCACTGTGACCCGCATGTCGAGGGCAAGCGGTGGCCGTTCGCTCCGCGCAACATTCTCAAGTCGCTGATCGCGCAGGCTGCCGACGCCGGCTTCGAGCCGTGGGTGGGTGCCGAGGTCGAGTACTTCCTGCTCAAGCGGAACGCCGACGGCGAGCTCGTTACCGCCGATGACGCCGACGACTCGAACCAGCCCTGCTACGACGTCCGTGGCCTCACCCGCATGTACGACCACCTGACCGCGGTGTCCACCGCGATGAATCAACTCGGCTGGAGCAACTACGCCAACGATCACGAAGACGGCAACGGTCAATTCGAGCAGAAGTTCAAGTACGCCGAGGCATTGACCACGGCCGACCGGGTGATCACCCTGCGCTATCTGTTGTCGACCATGGCGGCCGAGCGTGGCATGGTCGCCACCTTTATGCCCAAGCCGTTCGCCGAACGTACCGGTTCCGGTCTGCACTTCCATCTGTCGCTGACCTCCGGCGGTGCGCCGGTGTTTCCCGACTCGGCCGGCGAGGATGATCGCGGACTCGGATTGTCGCCCACCGCCTACGGTTTCGTGGGCGGCGTGCTGGAACACGCATGCGCGCTGCAGGCGCTGATGGCTCCGACGGTCAACTCCTACAAGCGAACCGGGGCTACGGCCACCCGGTCAGGCGCATCCTGGGCGCCGCGTCGCGCCACCTACGGCGGCAACGACCGAACCCACTTTGTGCGGGTCCCCGACGAACAGCGTGTTGAGTTGCGCGGGGGTGACGGCTCGGCCAACCCGTACCTGGCCATCGCGGCCGCGCTCGGCGCCGGACTCGACGGCGTCAAGCGCAGCCTCGACCCGGGCGAGATCGGTAGCTGCCCCGAGCACATCGACGCATTGCCGCTGACCTTGCTGCATGCTGTCGAGGCGCTCGACACTGACCCGGTGATCACCGGTGTGCTCAACGCCGCCGTACCCGACATCGAGGACGGCGCGAGTGGTCCGGTCTCGGAATACTTCTCCCGCCTCAAGCGCGAAGAGTTCTTCGCGTGGCATTCCGCGGTGTCCCCGTGGGAGATCGACAACTACCTGACCGCCTTCTAGAACCCTCACCGGCAGGTCCCAGCCAGAAACGTTTGAGAAAGACAAGGAAATCACCATGTGCGGAATCGTCGGGTTGCATCTGCGCAACCCCGAACTCCATCCACGCCTCGGCGAGCTCCTCGGCCAGATGCTCGGCGAGATGCAGGACCGCGGCGCGGACTCGGCCGGCATCGCCATCTACGGCGACCCGACGTGGTCGCCGGCCGGCCACGGATGTGTGTCGCTGCTGGAAACCGGTGTGGATGCAGCCGACCTGGATGCGGCCACCGCGGCCGTCGGCGCGGAGCTGGGTAGCGAGGTCACTGCACAGCTCGTCGACGACACCCTAGTCCTCGCCGCAGCCGCCGTCGACTCGGAAACGCTGCTCACCGCCGCAACCGCCGTCTACCCCACCGCCCTGGTCGCCGGTTTCGGTGCCGACCTCACCGTGCTCAAGGGTGTCGGCGCACCGCGTGATCTGGTGCAGTCCTGGGGACTTCCGAGCGCGAGCGGTTGGCAAGGTGTCGGCCACACGCGCATGGCGACCGAGTCGGCGGTGACCCCGTCGGGTGCGCATCCGTTCGCCGTCGGGCCCGAGCAGTGCCTGGTGCACAACGGATCGTTCTCCAACCACGCCACCATCCGTCGCGAGCTACGTGCCGAAGGGGTGTCCTTCGACAGCGAGAACGACACCGAAGTCGGCGCCCGCTTCGTCGCCCACCAGCTCGCACAGGGCAAGGACGTGGAGACCGCACTGAAGGAGGTGTGCACCACCTTCGACGGCTTCTACACCCTGCTGGTGTCCAACCACGATTCCTTCGCCGTGGTGCGCGACGCCATCGCCTGCAAACCGGCAGTCATCGCCGAAACCGACGACTGGGTCGCCATGGCCAGCGAGTACCGCGCGCTGGCGAACCTGCCCGGCGTCGAGAATGCACGTATCTGGGAACCCGAGCCTGAGGTGGTCTACGCATGGACACGCTGAATTCCAACACATTTGATCTCGCCACCACACCGCTCCGCGAGGTCAACGCCGCCCTTCACAACGATGACGTGTGCGGCGAGATCGTCATCGACCATCCCTCCGGTGCGCACAGTGTCGCCGCGGGCGTGAATGCGCCCGTCAAGATCACCGTCAACGGACACGTCGGCTACTACGCCGCAGGCATGAACCAGCAGGCCGAGATCACCATCAACGGCAACGCGGGAACCGGTGTGGCCGAGAACATGATGAGCGGCACCGTGGTCGTCAAGGGCAACGCGTCGCAGTCGGCCGGTGCCACCGCGCACGGCGGCCTCCTGGTGGTCGAAGGTGACGCGGCGGCGCGCTGCGGCATCTCGATGAAGGGCGTCGACATCGTCGTCGGCGGCAACGTAGGCCACAACAGCGCTTTCATGGCGCAGGCCGGCCGGATGGTGGTTCGCGGCGATGCCGGTGACGGACTGGGAGATTCGATCTACGAGACCCGCATCTACGTCCGCGGCGAGGTCGGCTCGCTCGGCGCGGATTGCGTCGCCAAGCCGATGCGTGCCGAGCACCTCGACGAATTGGCGGGTCTGCTGAAGGCCGCCGGCTTCAAGGATGACGATCCCAAGGACTACACCCGTTACGGCTCGGCCCGCGAGCTCTACCACTTCCACGCCGACAACACGTCAGCGTACTGAGCATTTCGGAGAACACCATGACCGACACCCGATCGATCGAACAGCGCGGGCTGCGCGAGTCCGCCACCTTCGACCGCACCACGATCGCCGCCATCCAGCGGGCCGCCGACACCGGCATCTACGACATCCGCGGCTGGGGCGCCAAACGCAAGCTGCCGCACTTCGATGATCTGCTGTTCCTGGGCGCTTCGATGTCGCGTTACCCGCTGGAGGGCTACCGCGAGCGCTGCGACACCGATGTCGTCCTCGGTAGCCGAAATGCCAAGTACCCATTGCATCTCGACACACCGGTCACGATCGCCGGAATGAGCTTCGGTGCGCTGTCGGCCGGGGCCAAGGAAGCGTTGGGGCGCGGTGCATCGGAGGTCGGGACGTCCACCACCACCGGTGACGGTGGCATGACGCCGGAGGAGCGGGGGCAGTCGAAGAACCTCGTCTACCAGTACCTGCCGTCGCGCTACGGCATGAACCCCGACGACCTGCGTCGCGCCGATGCGATCGAGATCGTGCTGGGTCAGGGCGCGAAGCCCGGCGGTGGTGGAATGCTGCTGGGCCAGAAGATCTCCGAGCGCGTCGCATCGATGCGTACCCTGCCGCAGGGCATCGATCAGCGCAGTGCGTGCCGGCACCCGGACTGGACCGGACCCGACGACCTCGCCATCAAGATCAACGAGTTGCGCGAGATCACCGACTGGGAGAAGCCGATCTACGTCAAGGTCGGCGCCACCCGCACCTACTACGACGTGAAGCTGGCCGTGCATTCGGGCGCCGACGTCGTCGTCGTCGACGGCATGCAGGGCGGCACCGCCGCGACCCAGGACGTGTTCATCGAGCACGTCGGTATCCCGACGCTGGCCGCGATTCCGCAGGCAGTGCAGGCGTTGCAGGAGCTGGGAGTTCACCGAGAAGTGCAGCTCATCGTCTCGGGCGGCATCCGCAACGGTGCCGATGTCGCCAAGGCGATGGCATTGGGTGCCGACGCGGTCGCCATCGGTACTGCCGCCCTCATCGCGTTGGGCGACAACGATCCCCGCTACGCCGCCGAGTACGAGGCATTGGGTTCGGCCGCCGGTTACTACGACGACTTCCAGGACGGCAAGGACCCGGCGGGCATCAGCACCCAGGACCCGGAACTGTCGGCGCGGTTCGATCCCGTCGAGGGGGGCCGTCGCCTCGCCAACTTCCTTCGGGTGATGACCATGGAGGCACAGACCATCGCCCGCGCCTGCGGCAAGGCGCATCTGCAGCACCTCGAGCCCGAAGACCTGGTGGCCATCACCATCGAGGCCTCGGCCATGGCGCGGGTGCCGCTGGCCGGCACGAGCTGGATTCCGGGCGCCGGGTTCTGAGGCGGCCCCCGACGACGCATGGCTTTCACTCAGTGAAAGCCATGCGTCGACTTCCGTGATCGCCGACTCCTATGGTCATGCCATCGCATCACCTCACAGGATCGGAGAGCGCCCATGAGTTCAATGGCCCCCACCCGCACCCGGGTGGCCATCGTCGGCGGCGGTCCGGCCGGCCTCATGTTGTCGCATCTGCTGTACGTCGCCGGCATCGAGAGCGTCGTCGTCGACAACCGCACTGTCGAGCAGATCGAGACGACCCACCGCGCCGGCATCCTCGAACGCGACAGCGTGCGCCTGCTGGTCGACTCGGGCGTCTCTGACCGGGTGCTCACCGACGGCCACGAACACGAAGGCATCTCGTTGCGCTTCGGTGGGGTGAGCCATCGCATCGACTTCCAGAAGCTGGCGGGCGCGTCCTGCTGGCTGTACCCGCAGACCGAGGTGTTCATCGACCTGCATCGCGCCCGTACCCGCGACGGTGGTGAGCTGCGCTACGGAATCACCGACACAGAGGTCGTCGACGTCCTCGACACCCCGACTGTGCGCTACACCGATCCGGACGGTGTCCGGCACACGATCACCGCCGACCTCGTCGTCGGCGCGGACGGTTCCCGCAGCATCTGCCGCAAGCTCGTCGCCGACCCGCACATGTACTTCCGGGAGTACCCGTTCGCCTGGTTCGGTGTGATGGTGCAGGCGCCACCGAGCGCACCCGAATTGATCTACAACCGCTCGCCGCAGGGTTTCGCGCTGATCAGTCAGCGCACCGACACCGTGCAACGCATGTACTTCCAGTGCGACCCCACCGAGGACCCCGAGGCCTGGTCCGACGATCGGATCTGGGAACAACTGCACACCCGGCTGTCCGGGTCCGACGGATTCCGGCTCCAGGACGGACCCGTCATCGAGCGGACCGTGCTGCCGTTCCGCAGCTTCGTGCAGTCGCCGATGCGACATGGCCGGCTGTTGCTGGCCGGTGATGCGGCACATACGGTTCCGCCTACCGGCGCCAAGGGACTCAACCTCGCGCTGTCCGATGTGCGGGTGCTGGCCGAGGTCATCGAACGCGCGCTGAACAACAGCGACGACGACGCACTCGACACTTACACCGCGCGCGCCCTGTCGCGGGTGTGGAAGGCCCAGCACTTCTCGTACTGGATGACGACGATGCTTCACAACAGTTCGGACGCATCGGAATTCGACGAACAGCGCCAACTCGGTGAACTGGAGACGCTGGTCTCCTCCGAGGCCGGCTCCACCTATCTCGCGGAAGGGTACACAGGATGGCCACACCATTGATGTCCGGCGCCGACGAACAGTCGGACGTCATCGACCACGGCGGTGCGTCGTCGGATGCTGCAGCCGGTACACAGCGACAGATCAGTGACGAGATCGCCCACATCGCAACCGCATATGCCGACGGATTGACCGCCGGTGCGAGCCCCGAGACCCGCCCACGGCTCGACTATGCCCCCTACCGCTCCAGCTTGCTGCGGCATCCCACGAAGGACTTCCGCCACTCCGACCCCGAGGGCATCGAACTGTTCTCGCCCGCGTTCGGACACCGGGACGTCGACCCGCTGGAGGCGGACCTGACGATCCAACACGGCGGTGACCCCATCGGGGAGCGCCTCGTGGTGACCGGGCGAGTGCTCGATAGTGCGGGACGGCCGGTGCGCGGGCAGCTGGTCGAGGTGTGGCAGGCCAACGCGGCCGGTCGCTACATCCACAAGCGCGACCAGCATCCGGCGCCGATCGACCCCAACTTCACCGGCGTCGGGCGCTGCCTGACCGATGACGACGGCTGGTACAAGTTCACCACCATCAAGCCGGGGCCGTACCCGTGGAAGAACCACCACAATGCGTGGCGACCGGCGCATATCCACTTCTCGGTGTTCGGCACGGCGTTCACCCAACGGCTCGTCACCCAGATGTACTTCCCTGGCGATCCGCTGTTCGCGTTCGACCCGATCTATCAGGCCATCGTCGATCAGCAGGCCCGCGACCGTCTGGTCGCCGACTACGACCACGATCTGACCCAACACGAGTGGTGCACCGGATACCGTTGGGACATCGTTCTGAACGGCGCCGGCCAGACCCCGATGGAGGAGGACCAGTGACCCTCACGCCGACCCCCGGCCAGACCGTCGGCCCGTTCTTCCACTACGCGCTGCCCTTCGAGGGTGGTGCCGAACTGGTGTCCGCCGGCCACCCTGATCGGATCAGGCTGCACGGCACGGTGTTCGACGGTGCCGGAGATCCGGTGCCCGACGCCCTGATCGAGATCTGGCAGCCCGACGGTGCGGGTAATGTCAGTTCGGCGACGGGCTCCCTGCGCCGCGACGGCTTCACCTTCACCGGTTTCGGACGTGCGCAGACCGACCGCGTCGGACACTACACGTTCGCGACGGTGGCGCCCGGCGCGGCGAACGAAGGCGGCGCACCGTTCTTCGCGGTGTGCGTGTTCGCACGCGGGTTGCTCGACCGACTGTTCACCCGCGCCTACCTACCGGTCAGTTCACCGGCACTCGCCGCGGATACGCTGTTGAACTCGGTGCCCGACGATTGCCGCGCCACCTTGATCGCCGAGAAGGACGCCGACGGCTACCGCTTCGACATCCATCTGCAAGGCGAGGTTGAGACGGTGTTCCTCGATCACGGCGGCCGATGAGTAATCTGCTCTGGCCGGGTGATCACCATGCCGGTGACTACTTCACCGACAGTGCGTTTCTGGATGCCATGCTGCGGGTGGAAGCGGCGTGGTCGGTGGCTCTCACCGAGGCCGGGGTGGCGCCGCCCGACGCGGCGGTGACCTACGACGTGTTGCGCGATCTGGTCGGTGACGCAGATCTGTCCGCCATCGCCGACGACGCGGAATCCGGCGGGAACCCGGTCATCCCGCTCGTGAAGATGCTTCGCGGCCGGGTGGACACGGTAGCCGTGGGCAGATGGCTGCACCGGGGGCTCACCAGCCAGGACGTCGTGGACACCGCGGTCATGCGCTGTGCCGCTGACGCATCCGAGGCGGTCGCCGTCGAGCTGGAGCGCCAGGCCCGGATCCTGGCCGATCGCTCCGACGAACACCGGCACACCCCGATGGTGGCGCGCACCCTGACCCAGCATGCGGTGCCGACGACCTTCGGTCTCAAGGCGGCGATGTGGCTGCGTGGCGTGCTCGACGCGCGCGAGCAGGTCGCAGAAGTGTCCTTTGCGGTGCAGCTCGGCGGTGCGGGCGGGACGTCGGCGGCGGTCGTCGAACTCGCCGGCGGTGGCCCTGCCCGAGTGGCGGCCGAGACATCGACGATCGTGGCCCGTGAACTGGGTCTGGAGGCCACCACGCCGTGGCACGGTGCACGCAGCGCCGTGACCCGCATCGGTGACGCCGCCGTCACCTGCACCGACAGTTGGGCGCATATCGGCAACGATGTGCTCGCGCTGTCACGACCGGAAATCGGTGAGCTGACCGAGGGAGCCGGCGGCGGGTCGTCGACGATGCCGCACAAATCCAACCCGGTGCTGTCGGTACTCATCCGGCGGGCAGCGCTCGCCGCGCCGCCCTTGGCATCGAGTCTGCACCTGGCCGCGGTGGACACTGTCGACGAACGCACACCCGGGGGTTGGCACGTCGAATGGGACACGCTGCGGACCCTGTTGCGCCGCACCCTGGTCGCAGCCCGTCAGACCACGCGGCTCGTCGACGAACTGCGGGTCCACACCGACCGCATGGCGCACCGCCTTGCCGAGGCTGGCGACGCCGTCACCTCGGAGCAGACGACCATGGCCGAGATCGCCGGCCACACCCCGGCCGGTCAGTACCTTGGCGCCCCAGACTTCTACATCGACGCGCAACTCGAGCGCCTACGCACCATGACCAGGACACCATGACCAGGACAGGAGACCGATGATGAGCCGATACGACGACGGCATGGCGGTGCGACGCGAGGTCCTCGGCGACGCGCACGTCGACCGGGCGACCGACACCATCACCGACCTCACCCGCGACTTCCAGGAACTCATCACCGAATACGCGTGGGGCAGCATCTGGACGCGACCCGGCCTGGATCGTCGCAGCCGTTCGATGATCACGTTGACGGCACTGATCGCCCGCGGGCACCACGAAGAACTGGCCATGCATCTGCGCGCCGCGTTGCGTAACGGGCTGACTCGCGACGAGATCACCGAAGTGCTGCTGCAGTCGGCGATCTATTGCGGTGTGCCCGACGCGAACACGGCGTTCCGGATCGCGAACGGGGTGTTCGCGGAGATCGACGCGGCTCAGTGACCGCATGCTCTGACTAGTCGGTCTCGTCGGCCTCCCGTCTGCGGCGATTGCGCTCCCGTTCTTGTTGTCGGCGGGCGTGTTTGGCTTCTACCCGGGTCATGGATCGGGTGGGTGGTGGAGGCTTCGCGTTCCGGGGTGGTTCGGTGTCGTCGGGCGGCGCGGGTGGGTCTGGTGACGCGAACCGGATGCGGAGCAGTCCGGGGAACATGCTCTCGAGATTGTCGGGGTCGCCCTCGATCACCAGACCTTCCGGAGTTTTGAATTCGGTGCGAAGGCGGCCGCTGCGGTCGCGGTACATGTCGTCGACCCAGCGGCCGAAGGTTTTCAGGATGTGGAAGAACCGGCCCTTGATGTTCAGGTTCTCCGGCGCGGTCTGCCCACCTGCCGCCGGGTGGGCGTGGTTGTACTCGTGGACATGTTCGACATCGCCCTCGAACGCGGGAGTCGCATCGCCGGGCACCACGCTGTGTCCATCGCGCACCCGTACATAGGTGTCCAGCGCGGCCGAGGGGCGGTAGGGGTCGGAGGGCAGATGCGCGGGCAGGGTGAAGGTGCCATCCGGATTCTGCGGAGTGCCTTTCGGGACCAACCTCTTGACGATGGCGTCCGGTCGCGCTGCCAGGTCTCGCACGTGTTCGTCCGAGATCACTCCGTGCCCGTCGACGAACCCGGCGTTCTCGGCAGTGCCTGCGAGGGTTCCCTCGTCGCAGACGACGTGAATGACCACCTTGGCATCCACCGGCGGCACCGTGGCCGGCTCAGGAATCTCTGCGGCACAGTCCTCTCGGCCGCACAGACATTCGAACCGCGTGCCCGATAGCAATGCGAACATCGCATCCGAGGCGCGCTGCGCCTTCGTGCGTTCGTCATGAGCGCACACCGCGGCCGCCAGAGACTTGACGGCGGCCGCGGCGATACGGACGTTCTCCGCCGCCATCGTGGCAGAAATCTCGGCCATCCCATCTGGCTGCGGCTTGGTTGACATCCGCCGATCGGCCAGCGCGCGTCTGCGTGCTTCTCGGACCGCGTCCGGGTCGTGGCGGAAGACAACGCGGTCGATCATGTCTCGCAATCGCTCGGCGGACCACGCGCCACGATGCAGGTCCAACTCGGCCGCGATCTCGGCATCCACATCGGCCATGCAGGCATGCCCGGTGAGCAGATCGGTCCGCGCAATGATCGTCGAGACCCGGGCCTGGGAGATCTGGCCGTTGCGGAGTCGCTCGGCGACCTCGGGAAGGCGATCCCGCAACGCGACTGCCTCCCGCAGGACCTGCTCGGCGGCATTCTGGGAAACACTCAGTGCCAACGCGATCCGAGCTGCGCAGTCGGCGAAACCGTCGACCACCAACATGTCCTCCGGACGTTTCCCATCGCCGACAATTCGGCGATGGAGCTCGGCGGCGAGCTGATAGTCGTGCCAGGCCAGATACGCTCGTCCGCGTTGGGACGAGGCCATCGACCCGAGCAGGCCATTGGTGTCTGCGTCTGCGACGTCATCGCCATGGAGACGGCCGGTGAAGCGGGGCGCAAGATCCGGCCACGGCGAGGGTTCACCCCACCAGGACGACAACGCCCAATCGCGACTCGACACCGCCAGCACCTTTCAGAGAATGGACACGGCGAAACCACACGTCCCACATAGCTCTGAAAGTGACCGACCCCCGTGGGCCGATCCGGTATCACATCAACACTTCGATTTCGCTGTTACCCAATTTATGCCATCGCACCGACAAGAATGGTCTCCGCAGTTCAACTCGGGTTTTGGTCCGGAGACCGATCACTCCGGATGAATCGCGCACACCAGGATCTCGACGAGCGCTCGTTCCTCGGTCGGGTCCCGCGGGGGGAGCGTCACGATGGACAGGATCGATCGGATCGCGAAGCGGACCTGCACGCCGTCGGCCGCGTCGAGGCCCATCAGCTCGGCTGCGGTCGCGATGATCGTCGGCGAGTGGATGACGGTGTCCGCCGCGGCGTAGACCCGACGCGATTCGACGAACTGCCGGATCACCGGGTCGGCGCGAATCGCTCGCACGGCCACGGTGATCGCAAGGAGCGCCCGCTCTCGCCCTTCGAGACCGGCGACCGACTTCTCGACCTCGGTGACCACGGCCGCCGAGGAGAACGCCCACACCGCCTCGAGCAACTGCTTCTTGCCGCCGACGTGACGGTAGACGGTCGCCCGCGAACAGTGGGCTCGACGTGCGAGGTCGTTGAGGTCGAACCGGTCGAGGCCGGCGCCGCCGATCATCTCTGTCGCGAGTGCGTAGAGGCGATCGCGGGCCGTTTGGTTGCGGTCGCCATTCACCAGCCAGTCATCTGTCATGTTCTCAGTGTGAGACATCTGGCTGAGATGTTTCACCCGTTTGTCGAGGTCGGGCACACGGCATGAGACGGCGCGCACCACGACCAGACATCCGATGTGTCGACTTTCCCGCAACCTGTTGCTCTGTACGCGCGATGGAGTCGACGCTGGTCAGGTGCATGATCTGGACAACCCCTATCCGTACTACGAGACGTTGCGGACCGACACGCCGGTGGCCCGGCTCGCCGACTCCCCGTTCTACGTGGTGACGAGCTGGGATCTGATTGCCGAGGCCGTGGCCCGGCCCGATCACTTCTCGTCAAATCTCACCGCGACGATGGTGTGGAACGCCGATGGCACCGTGACCACGTACCCGATCGCGGAACTGGATTCACCCATCCACGCGCTCGCCACCGCCGACGACCCGGCGCACCGGGACCATCGCAGGATGGTGATGCCGTCTCTGGTCGCCAAACGTATCGGTCAACTCGAACCGTTCATCGATCACACCGTGAAGCGACTGTGGGACAGCGGAATCGACAGCAACGGAATCGACGGCAACCGGATCGACTGGATGACGGCGGTCGCGCACCGGGTGCCCATGGCCGTCGTCGCCGAACTCCTGGGATTCCCGACCTACGACATCGACGACCTGATCCGCTGGTCGTTCGCGACCACCGTGCTGCTCGACGGAGTGGTGACCGCCGAACAGTTGACGGCGGCCACTCAGGCAGCGACCGAACTCGGCGGCCACATCGCTGAATCCTTCACTGCGACCCGCGACGATCCGGGCGGCGGCGTCATGGGCGACCTCGCGACCCTGGTGAACCGAGGCGACCTCGATGAGTCGACAGCGATCATCATGCTCATTCAACTCGTCGCGGCCGGGGCGGAATCCACCGTCAGCCTCCTCGGCAACGCCGTGTGGCTGCTCGGCGAGCAGCCGGAACTGGTCGGACAACTGCGGGACAATCGTGATCTCGTGCGCCTCTTCGTCGAGGAGGCGCTGCGCGTCGAATCGCCGTTTCGCGGTCACTACCGCCACGTCGTGCACGACACCACACTGGGGGACGTGGCATTGCCCGCCAACTCCCACCTCTATCTGATGTGGGGCGCTGCCAATCGCGACGCCGAGCATTTTGATGAGCCGGACCGGGTGAACCTGGATCCGGCCGTGCGGCGACCACACATGGCGTTCGGGAAAGGGCTACATCTGTGTGTCGGAGCGGCGCTGGCGCGACTCGAGGCGCGGGTGGCGGTCAACCACCTACTCGATGCCACCAACGACTTCACCGTCCATGGCGCGAACCCCCAGTGGGAACGAAGCCTGCTGGTGCGTCGACTGCGCACATTGCCGCTGACCGTGACCTGACAGGGCTCGAGCTCGCTACACTCGATTCCACTGAGTGAAAGGCGACGATGGCAGGTAACACGGGCGCCCCGGGCCAATCGGTGGCCGCGCGCACGCTGGCGGTGCTCGCCGCCTTCGACCGCACCCACCGCGCGTTGACCCTCACCGAGATCGCCGAGCGCGCCGACCTGCCGGTGCCGACGACGCACCGCTTGGCCCGCGAGCTCGAGTCATGGGGCGCGTTGACCCGCCGGCCCGACACCCGCTACGTCATCGGACGGCGGCTCTGGGATTTGGGCTTACTGGCCCCGATCCAATCGGGCATCCGTGAGGTCGCCGCGCCCTTTCTGCAAGACTTGTACGCCGCGACGTTCGCCACGGTGCATCTCGCCGTCCGAGAGGGGACCCAGGTGCTGTATCTGGATCGACTCTCGGGCCGGGCGTCCGTCCCCGTGGTGAGCCGGGTCGGCAGCCGACTCCCGTTGCACTGCACCGGAGTCGGCAAGGTCCTGCTCGCGCATGCACCCGACGGGATACGGCGTGAGGCGATGAGTGACCTGCGCCCGATGACGCCGCACACGATCGTCGCGCCCGGGGTGTTGGACCGACAACTCCGCCAGATCCGGCAGCAGGGCTACGCGACCACCACCGAGGAGATGACGCTGGGCGCCTGCTCGGTCGCGGTGCCGATCCGCCGGGGCGAGGAGGTGGTTGCCGCGCTCGGGGTGGTGGTGCCGTCGCTCGGGCGCAACCGCGCGTCCTTGGTGGCCGCGGCGCAGGTGGCGGCGCAGGGAGTCGGCCGCACGTTGGGCGGGGGCCTGCCGCCCCCCGCGACGGTCTGAGCGGGTCAGATGTCCACGCGGTCCAGGCCGGCCAAGAACTCGTCGACCCGCGGCCACGTCTGCGCGGTCGCCTCGCTGCCTGCGATCAGACCCAGATGGCTGGTCTCGACGGTGGTGAAGTGCACCTCGGGCGAGTCGGCGAAGATCTCCACGCCGTGTCGCGCTGCACCCCAGCTGACGATCGCGTCGCGATGGCTGCCGAACAGCTGGATCGGGAGCGCGATGGATGTGAGGTCGATGCTGCGATCACCGAATCGCAGTACGCCGCCGGCGATTTCGTCGCGGAAAACAAGATTTTCCCACATCTGCTCGGCCAGCTTGCCGGGATATCCGGGCAGCGCCTCCTGGAACCAGTCGATGACCTGCATCCGCGCCAACGCCTCCGTGTTGTCCGCGTTGCGGAGGATGTAGCCGGGCTTCTTGAACTCGCGTTCCCACGCCGTCGCGCGGTACCCGAGGCGCACCAGCGGCGCCGGGATGCCGCCCATCGCTTTCAGCGCGTACGTCACCGGAGCGGGACCGATCGGCCGGATGAGCGTCTTCACCAACGGATACGGCTGTACCAGAGAGTAATTGAGCGGTGTGCCGATCGCGGTGATCGACCGGACGGGCAGGTCGGGATGTGCTGCGGCGGTGAGGAACGCGACGGTGCCGCCCAGGCTCCATGCGGCGAGGTCTACTGTGCTCGAAGGGTCGCCGTAGTCGGCGAGCACGTGTCCGATGGCGGCGGGGACGATGACGTCGCAGAAGTCCTCGAAACCGAGATGGCGGTCGGCATAACCCATCTCGCCGAAGTCGACCACGTACGGGATGCGTCCGGTCGCCAGCAGTGCTGCGACCACCGACATGTCCGGCGCGAGGTCGTAGCAGCGGGCGGGGACTGCGAGCGGCGGGACCAGCAGGACCGGTGGGCGTCCTGCACTGCGTGCCGCATCGACGTCGGCGGTGGTTCCGTAGCGGCGTAGCGTCCGATGCCGCCCCTCGGAAAGGGTGACGTGCGAGGTGGGCTGGTCATCGGCCACGCGTTCACCGCGCGTCAGGCGGTAAAGGGTACGGACACCGTCGAGCATGGGCACCTTCCGGTCTCGTTGGGACACGGGGTGCGATCCTACGGGAGGCTCAGCCGGCGGCAGCCAGGATGGCCCGCGTGTAGGCCTCGGAGCGGTCGGATCCGATGATGCCCGGTGCCATCTTGTTCATGACGTAGGAGATGGTCATCTTCTGCAGCGGGAACATCACAGTGATCGACCCTCCCCATCCACCCCAGAAGCAGATCCGTTCGTCGGGGAGTGAGGGCACGGTCGCGGGTTCGGGAAGACCGAATCCGATTCCCCAGCGCAGCGGCACGCCCAGAACGAGGTCGTCGCCGCGTGTCTGTTCGTCGAAGATCTGATCGATCGTCTTCTCCGTCAGCAGCTGCACGCCGTCGACGGTCCCGCCGCGGGAGATCACCGACATCGTTCGTACGAGGGCGCGGGCGTTGGTGTGGCCGTTCAGTGCCCCCATGTCGGCACGACGCCACTCGATGGTGTTTGCGGCGGCGGCTGACGCCACTGGCCCGGTGAAGGTCTTGAACATCGGCGAATCGGTGGGCAGTGCCGCGATGTCGATCGGCAGCGGTGGGGGTGGGATCACCTCGGCGATCCGTGCGTCGTCGTCCGGCCCTGCACCGATCTGTAGATCGACTCCCAGCGGACCGGCGATCTCGTCGGCGACGAACTGTGTGAGATGTTTGCCGGTTACCCGGCGGACGATTTCGCCCAGGAGGTGGCCCTGGTTCTGCGCGTGATAACCCGACGCGGTGCCGGGTTCCCACCACGGGGCCTGGCGAGCGAGGTGTTCGACCGAGGTGTCCCAGTTGTACATGTCGGTGAGCTCGAACGGCTGATCCCACCCCGAGACCCCCGAGGTGTGCGCCATGATGTGGCGGACCTCAATATCGTCTTTGCCGTTCTGGGCGAACTCCGGCCAGTAGGTTGCGACCGGTGCGTGTAGGTCGACGAGTCCTCGGTCGGCCAGCATGAGGACCGCGAGCGCGGTGACCTCCTTGGTGGTCGACCACACGTTGACGATGGTGTCGCGCTCCCACGGAAGTGTTCGGGCGGCGTCGCGGAACCCGCCCCAGAGATCGACCATCAGTTCGCCGTCGACGTCGACGGCGATGGCCGCACCGAGTTCGTTGCCTGAGTCGAGTTGGGCGGCAAGCTCATCGCGCACCCGCTCGAACTTCGGATCGATGTGACCGTGGACGTCGGGCGTCTCGGACATGTCGGACTCCTTGCCGGACGACCGCGGTGTCGCCCCCTCGGCCGACCGTAGAACATGTTCCGGCGGCCCGGTTGCGGTTTGCGCCGGTTGCCGGCACAAACCGCAACCGCCGACTCACCCTGCGTCGCGCAACTCGCGGCGCAGGATCTTGCCGGTGACCGTCTTCGGGAGCTCGCCGACGATCTCGACCTCGCGCGGATACTTGTAGGCGGCCATCTGCTCCTTACAGAACTCGACGAGCTCGGCGGTGTCGACCGTCGCGCCGTCCTGCAGTGACACATAGGCCTTGACGGTCTCGCCGCGATACTCGTCGGGCACCCCGATCACGGCAGCCTCCCGCACCGCGGGATGGGTGTACAGCACGTCCTCCACCTCGCGTGGCCACACCTTGTAGCCCGACGCGTTGATCATGTCCTTCTTGCGATCGACCACGTAGAACCAGCCGTCGCTGTCCATGAATCCGACGTCGCCGGTCTTCAGTGCACCGCCGGGAATCGATTCGGCCGTCTTGTCCGGCTTGTTCCAGTAGCCCTTGACCACCTGCGGACCGGATGTGACGAACTCGCCGACTTCGCCGACGGGAAGGTCTTCGCCATCCTCCCCGACCACCCGGACGACCGTGTTGAACACCGGCACTCCCACCGACAGTGCACCCGAGGTCGCGTCGACGGGCGCCCGAACACCGAGCGGGACACCGTGTGACGGCGACGACGTCTCCGTCAGCCCGTAGATGTTGTGGATGTAGGCGCCGAAGACCTGCTCGAGCCGGTCGGCCATCGCCGGTGCGATCGGCGCGCCACCGGAGTAGAGAATACGCAGACTCTCGAAGTCGGCCGGTGTGGCACCGGGGGCGGCGGACAACGCGTTGAACGCGGTGATCGCCGCGACGGTGAACACCGGCCGGCGTTCGCGGATCGCGTCGAGCGTGACGTCCGGGGCAAACCGGTGTGTCAGCGTCAGCGGTGCCCGCACCAGCACCGCGATCATCACATGTCCCACGAGTCCGGTGATGTGGAACAACGGCGCGACGCCGAGCACCCCCTCGCCCGGTTTCAGACCCGTCCAGTCGCGGTAGGTCTGCGCGTTGAACGCCAGGTTTCCATGAGTGTTCATGGCGCCCTTGGGTTCTCCGGTGGTACCGCTGGTGTAGGTGAGGACGGCGACATCGTCGGCGGTGAGGGTCGGCGCCGGCAACGACGATCCGTCGAAGCCGTCGATCGTCTCGACCAGATCGCGGGTGCCGGGATTGCGGCGGCGCTCGACGCCGGCGAACAGCCGAGGATCATCGCGCGTCTGAAAGTCGAGCGGAGACGTCGTGAAGACCGTTCGGACCGCCGTCTTCCCGGTGGCGATGACCGGCGCGGCCACATCGTCGTAGAGGTCGTCGAGGGTGAGCAACGCCGTTGCGCCGGAATCGACCAGCATGTAGGTGAGTTCGCGCTGCTTGTTCATCGGATTGATCGCGACGGCGATACCGCCGGCCTTCCATGCCGCCACGATCCCGATGATGAAGGCCGGATTGTTCTGAACGTAGACCGCGAGACGATCACCGGCCGAGAATCCATCGCCGACGAGTGCGGACGCCAGCGCCGTCGCGGCCCGATCCACGTCGGCGAAGGTCAGCGTCGCGTCGAAGTAGTAGAGAAAAGGGCTGTCCGGCTCGGCCGCCACCGCAGCATCGAACACGTCGAGGGCGGTGGTGTACTCGGCCTCGATGTCGGCCGGGCTGCCCGCCGGATAGCGGGTCAGCCACGGCCGATCGGCGTAACTCACTTGATCACCACCGGGTTCACGGGTGCGCCGGTGGCCCGGTGGATCTTCAACGGCGCAGCCACATAGAAGAACTCGTAGACCCCGTCGGCGGCACAATCCGCGGCGAGTTTCTCCAGGTCGCAGATCTCGGTGAAGGCGATGCCCAGGTTGCGCATCAGCGCATTGTGCAGAACCAACGCGACCCCGTTGTGCGGGTCGGTGGTGACCTCGTTGGCGATGGTGTCGGTGACCAGATTCGGGATCTCCTTGTCCTGGAACCACTTCACCAGTTCTGCGGAATGCACCAAGCCGGGTTCGCAGAAGTCGTCGTAGAACTTGTCGCCCTGCTGGAAGAACAGTTGGAGGTGATTGGTGCGGATGAGCAGGATGTCGCGCGGTTTGATCTCGATACCCTGTGCCGCGGCGCACTTCTCGAGGTCGGTGTGGTCGAAGGTCTCGCGCGGCCCGAGGCAATCCACCCCCCTGAAGCGGGCCATGTCCAGCAGGACCGCGCGACCGGCGACGCCACGTTGTGCGATCGGCTCGACGCTGGCCTTGTCCAGGCCGCCCACGGTGGTGCGGGCGTCATACCCGTTGTAGATCTGGCCGTCGTACCAGACGTGGCCGAGTGCGTCGTACTGCGTGGACCCCTGCAGGAAGGCGTCGATCTTGTCGTCGGCGTAGTGCAGACCGCCCGGGAAGGCTGGGCCGTCGCCGCCCTCATCCCAGTTGGACTCGTCGAAGATCATCTCGCGGGTCGCCGGGCTGCGGCCGGGCCACACCGGATCGCCCTCGGGGTCGCCGATGAGTCGCTGCAGCGTGAACAGTTCGCCCTTCTTGATCAGGCCGACGCCGGCGAGGACCTGCTCGGCGGTGAGGTAGTTGAGGCTGCCGACCTCGTCGTCGGCGCCCCATTTGCCCCAGTTGGAGGGGGAGTCGGCGAGCAGTTCGGTGAGATCGGGTGCAGTCATGGGACGCCTCTCCAGTGGGTCGATGTGAGTGGACTTGAACGATTCGAGCGAACGTTCGGAAAGTTCAGGTGAGATGAGGATCACAGGATTCGGGGCGTCCGTCAAGGGGTTTCGCCGAAGTCGAAAAGGGATGTCGGACAGGCGGATTTCGGTTCAGCGGGGCTGAACAAGCATCATCGCCAGGGCGTGATCGGCGTAGTCGTGGGCGACCTCGGCAGGCGTCTTCGGTCCGGCGGTGGAGAACCAGTAGGGCAGGGCCATGCACATGGTGGCGACGACCCGCGCGGTGCCACGCGGATCCGGCGATGCGAAGGAACCGTCGGCGGCCGCGGCGACGGCCGCATCGTCGAGGCGGGCCTGCAGGCGTCGGCGGGCGTCGAGGATGACGCTGCGGTCGGGTTCCTCGAGGCTACGCATCTCGGTGGCCGTGATGAACGCCAAGTCCCGGCGTACCGCATGGCAGAGCGCCAGCGCCTCGACCATCAGCGCAAAGCGCTCAGCAGGCCGCTCGCCCTCGGCATCCGCTGCCAGCACGCGCCATTCGATGTCGGCCATCGTCTGGGTCATGAGCGTCACCAAGAGATGCTGCTTGCTCCGGTGATAGTGGTAGATGCCGGCCACGCTGCTGTCGGCGGCGGTCGCCACCAGGCGCATCGTCGCACCGTGATAGCCGACGTCGGTGAACACCTCGACCGCGGCACGTAGCGCCGGGTCGAGATCGAGATCGCTGAATCGGCGCCAGTCGGAGGTGGGTGTGGCCCCGAGGGTGTCGGACTGGCGGGCGGGTGGCGGACTCACCAGGTGGCCGGGCGAGACGTCGAGGCGCCGGGCGATCTGGTGCAGGCGATCGATCGTGAGCGCGACCTTGCCGTTCTCGATGGCGCTCATCGTCCCGACGCTGACCCCGATGTCGGCGGCCAGGGCGCGCAGGGTCAGGCCGGACTGCACACGCGCCTGGCGGACCGCCGGTCCGGTCAGGTTCTGTTCAGCCATGCTGAACACGGTAGCGCTGTGTAACACGGTAGCGCTGTGTGCCGGTCACCGTAGACTTCACCCGACGATGTCGACTCCTCGGGGGGACGGAAAGGTGACGGTCGGGTGAGTGCCTACGATGACCGGCCGTGGCTCGCCCATTACGGCGGACGGCCCGCACATCTGCGGGTGGAGTTCGGTACCGCGATGGACATGTTCGACGCCGCGGTCGCGGCAGCCCCGGATGCCCCGGCCGTGCACTACTTCGACTCCACGCTCACGTGGTCCGGCCTCGATCACGCATCGGACGCGTTGGCTGCGTTGCTGCTGGCCCGTGGATTCGGTCCGGGCGACCGGTATGCCCTGTTCGTCCAGAACGATCCGGCGTTCGTGATCGGTCTGGTGGCGGCGTGGAAGGTGGGTGGTGTCCCGACCGCGATCAGTCCGATGAGCAAGGTGGACGAGTTCACCTGGTTCCTGCAGCGTTACCGGCCGGCGGCGTTGCTGGCGCTCGATGATCTGTACCTCGAGGTCGTCCGGCCCGCGATTGCCGATGACCCGGGCATCGCGGTTCCGGTGGTGGTGACGGTCAGTGGGTTGGACGGACAGACGCGCGACGATCCGCGGCTGTTCGCGGGTCGGCGTCGCCATCGGCCCCCGGACACGATCGACCTCGCGGCACTCGTCGCCGGGTTCGATGGTCCGGCACCGCGGCGGCGACCCGTGGGTCCGGCCGATGTCGCCGCGCTGTTGCCGACGTCGGGCACGACCGGCTTTCCCAAAGGCGCCCGGATCAGTCATGCCAATCTGACGTTCAACACCCAGATCTACCGCGAATGGACCGGAGTCGACGTCGGGGAGCCGATTCTGGCGCTGGCGCCGGTCTTTCACGTCACCGGTCTCGTGGGAGCGGTGACCCTGGCGATGCTGCTCCGGTCGCCGGTCGTGGTGACCCATCGCATCCTGCCGGCCGTGATGGCCGACGCGATCCGCGAGTGGCGGCCGGTGTTCGCGGTCGCCGCGATCACCGCCTACATAGGTCTTGCCGACGAGTCCGACATCACGCCGGCGGAAATGTCCTCGCTGCGTTTGCGTTACTCGGGCGGCGCGCCGATCGAACCTGCGGTGGCGGAGCGGCTCGAGGAGGCCCTCGGCGGATACGTGCACAACATCTACGGACAGACCGAGACGACGTCACCGTCGCACATCGTGCCACCGGAACTGCGTTCGCCGGTCGACGAGGAGACCGGGGTGCTGTCGGTCGGGGTGCCGGTGTCGAGCACGGTGGTGCGGGTGGTCGACGACGACGGCCGCGATCTTCCGGTCGGTGAGATCGGCGAATTGGTGACGAGCGGACCGCAGGTCATCGACGGCTACTGGGACGACCCGACGGCCACTGCGGCCGCACTGACCGGCGGCGAATTGCGTACCGGCGATATCGGTTTCATGGACGATGCCGGCTGGTTCTATGTCGTCGACCGCAGGACCGATGTGATCAACGCGGCGGGCTACAAGATCTGGCCGCACGAGGTGGAAGCGGTTCTGGCCAAGCATCCCGATGTCGCGGAAGCGGCGGTCGTCGGCATCCCGGACGACTATCGCGGTGAGTCGGCGAAGGCGTATGTGGTGTTGCGCGCGGGCTCACCGACGACCGAAGCCGATCTCGTCGAGCACTGTCGCGTCCGGCTTGCGGCCTACAAGTATCCGCGGGAGATCGAGCTGGTGGGTGCGCTGCCGCGTTCGGCGACCGGAAAGTTGTTGCGACGCGAGTTGCGTGGTCAGGCTGCGGTGCGACCGCGATCTACAGACCCAGATCCCGGCCGATGATGTCCTTCATGATCTCGGTGGTGCCACCGAAGATCGTCTGGATACGAGAATCGGTGTAGGCGCGGGCAACCCGGTACTCGTTCATGTAGCCGTAGCCGCCGTGCAGCTGCACGCACTGGTCGATAACGCGTTTGGCCAACTCGGTGCACCACCACTTGGCCTTGGAGGCGTCCACCGCGGTGAGCTCGCCGTCGACGACGGCCTGCAGGCAGCGATCGATGTACTGCTCGGCGATGTCGAGTTCGGTCGACATCTCGGCGACGACGAACCGGTTGTGCTGGAAGGTGCCGATCGGCTTGCCGAAGGCCTTGCGGTCCTTGACGTACTGCAGCGTCTCCTCGTACACGGCGCGGGCGCCGGCGATGGCGCCGACGGCGATCGACAGCCGCTCCGACGGCAGGTTCTGCATCAGGTGGTAGAAGCCCTTGTTCTCCTCGCCGAGGAGGTTCTCCCGCGGGACGCGCACGTCGTTGAAGTGCAGTTCGGCGGTGTCGGCGGACTTGAGACCCATCTTGTCCAGCTTGCGTCCGCGCTCGAAGCCCTCCATGTCGCGCTCGACGACGAGCAGCGAGAACGCCTTGTGGCCGGCGGCCGGGTCGGGATTTGTGCGGCACACCACCACGACCAGATCGGAGTTGATGCCGGCCGAGATGAAGGTCTTGCTGCCGCTGAGGATGTAGTGGTCACCGTCGAGCTTGGCCGACGTCTTGATACCGGCGAGGTCGCTACCGGCGCCGGGCTCGGTCATCGCGACCGCGAGGATCGTCTCACCGGTGGCCATACCGGGCATCCAGCGCTTCTTCTGCTCATCGTTGGCCAGATGCAGGAAGTAGGGGACCAGGACGTCGTTCTGCAGGCTCAGTCCCGGTGCCGCACTGCCGAAGCGCGCGAACTCCTCGACGACGACCGCGTTGAAGCGGAAGTCGTCGGAGACGCCGCCGCCACCGAACTCCTCGGGGATGTTGAAACCGAGCAAGCCGGCCTCGCCCGCCTTGGCGTATGCCTCACGGTCGACCTGGCCTGCGGCTTCCCACTTCTCGACGTTGGGCGCGCACTCGCGGGCCAGGAACTCGCGGGCGCTCTGCCGAAGTTGTTCGTGTTCTGATTCGAAGACTGTGCGCTTCATGTGGTGAACTCCTTCGTGATTCGGGTCTGATGACGATCGGTTTGGTCAGGTCGCCGGGCGCGATCCCACCGCCCGCAGCGATGTCGCGGCGTAGGAGACCGCGACCTGTTCCGGGGTTCGTGGCCCGTCGGGCCGGTACCAAGTGGTGATCTCCTGACAGGCGCCGAGCAGATAACGCAACACTTCCCGAGCATCGCCCGGTATCTGGAAATCACCGGAGGCGATGCCGCGCTCCAAAACATCCGCCAGCAAGTCCTCCATCTCGGTGCGCATCCCCACGTAGTGCTGACGATGCGGGTTGTCGGTGTCGAGATAGCGCAATTCGCGTCCGACACTGGCGAGCTGAAGATCGGCCGTCATGTGCAGCACGATGGTCTCGATCGCGTTGGACAGCTGTTCGGACGGCGTGTCGCCGTCGGCGATGGCCGCGTGCACCCGGGTGAGGACCGACGACATGCCCGCCTCGAGCAGCGCGACCAGGATGCCTTGCTTGTTGTCGTGGTGGTAGTACAGCGTGGGGAGGGAAACGCCTGCACGCGAGGCGATGTCACGGATCGACGTGCCGTGGAAGCCGCGTTCGTGGAACGCGTCCTTGGCGGCGACGAGGGTGATCGGCAGATGCAGGGGTTCCAGCTTGCGCCAGTCACCCGGTGCGGAGGTCGCCGCACCGGGCTCACCGGTCGCCGCCGTCGACACGGTCTCAGACACGCTCGATGATCGTGGCATTCGCCATGCCGGCGCCCTCACACATCGTCTGCAGGCCGTAACGGCCACCGGTCGCTTCGAGGTGGGTGACCAGCGTGCTCAGCAGACGGGTGCCCGACGAACCGAGCGCGTGGCCCAGTGCGATGGCACCACCGCGCGGGTTCAGCTTGGCCGGGTCGGCACCGAACTCGTGGGCCCAGGCCAACGGAACGGGCGCGAAGGCCTCGTTGACCTCGTAGGCGTCGATGTCGTCGATGGTCAGACCTGAGCGTTCGAGGATCTTGCGGGTCGCCGGGATCGGAGCGGTGAGCATGAACACCGGATCGTCGCCCGCCAGCGAGAACGAATGGAACCGGGCGCGCGGGGTGAGGCCGAGCTTGGCGGCCATGGTGTCGCTCATGATCAGCGCACCCGACGCACCGTCGGTGAGCGGCGAGGAGTTGCCGGGGGTGATGTGCCAGTTGATCTCCGGGTAACGCTTCGAGTACTCCTCGGAGTAGAACGACGGCTTCAGGCCGGATAGCCCCTCGGCGGTGGTCGAGGCCCGCACCGTTTCGTCGACGGAGTGCGTGATCGTCTGGCCGTCGGCGTTGGTGACGTCGATCGGGATGATCTCGCGGTCGAAGAAGCCCTCGGCCGCGGCCTGCGTGGCTCGGCGATGCGACTCGGCGGCGAAGTTGTCGAGGGTCTCACGGTCGAATTTCCATTTGGCGGAGATCAGTTCGGCCGAGATGCCCTGACCGACGAGTCCGTCGGGATAGCGGGCAGCGATACTCGGTCCGTACGGACTGCGACCCACCGTGGTGAACCCCATCGGCACACGGCTCATAGATTCCACACCGGCGGCGATGACCACGTCGTAAGCGCCGGCGATCACACCCTGCGCGGCGAAGTGGGCGGCCTGCTGGCTCGATCCACACTGCCGGTCGACGGTGGTGGCGGGCACGGACTCGGGGAATCCGGCCGACAGCAGCGCGGTGCGGGAGATGTTGAGTGCCTGCTCGCCGGCCTGGCCGACGCAGCCGCCGATGACGTCGTCGACGAGGGCGGGGTCGATGTCATTGCGCTCGACCAGGGTGCGCAGCACATGCGCGAGAAGCTCGACGGGCTGGGTTTCCGACAGCGCGCCGCCGGGCTTGCCCTTACCGGAGGCGAGACGGGCGACGTCGACGATGACGGCTTCGGGCATGTGGGTCCTCCCAGGTGTGATGGTGAGTCGAATCGGCAGGTGACATTGCCTGAGTGCACCCCGATCTAACGCTCGTTCTACCTGTCTAGCACGCCGGAACCCGCCGGATCAACAGATCGGCGGGTTCGGGGGCGAACGTTGCTAGATGGCGCCCTGGTCCGCTTCGCCGGCAGGCGTCGCGGTGAAGGTCTTGACGTCGAGCGGGCCGGCAAGCAGATTGCCGATGGCCTTGCCGAGTTCGGCGAGCGCCTCGGCCTGGCCATGCGTGCCGAGCGCTTCCATCGATTCCCACTTCTCGATCATCACCAGGTCGGTCGAGTCGCCGGTGGCCTCGTGCAGTGCGTACTTGAGGCAGCCCGGTTCGGCATGCACCTTCGGGATGGCGGTGAGGACGGCCTCCTTGACGGCAGCTTCCTCGCCGGGCTTGGGGGAGATGGTGGCGACGACGATAACGGGCGACATGGCTGTCTGGCTCCTGAAAGTTGAGGGACGAAACGATCTCCGCTGACGTTAGGGCACGTGTGGCGCGGCGTGGCGGGCTTCGATGGAATCGGCGCTACCGCTTCTGTCAGGACCCGAGATAGGCGACGATGGCATTGGTCAGGCCGCGGCGCGCCTCGTCCAGGTCGGAATAGGTGCCCAACTGCGCCTCCGACACGAGCCCACGCATGGCGCCCGGGATGAATGCGGCGACTTCGCGCACCCGTGCCGGATCGACCTCGAGGTCGGCGAATGCCTTCTGGCAGGCGCGGGCCCAGCTGTCCTTCCACGAGGCGAGTTCGGCTGCGGTGTGCGGAAAGAGTCGTTCGAGTTCGGCGGGATCCCGCGGCAACGCGGCACGCAGCGCCTCGATGGCCCGGGCTTCGGTGGAGGTCAGCCCCGCGAACAGGGTGTCGACGATCTCGGCCACCCGGTCGGGCAGCGGCGCGGTGTTGTTCTCGCGGTAGGGCAGCTCTCCGCGATGCTCGGCGGTACGGCGCAACACTGCTGCCCACAGGCCGTCGACGTCACCGAACTGATACTTCACCGTGCCCCAGGTGGCGCCGATCTCCTTGGCGATCCGATTGGCCGACACCGAACCCGGCTCGCCCGAGGCCAGCGCGGTCACCGCCGCGTCGAGCATCGCCTCGCGGGTGGATCGTCCCCGACGGTTGGTACGCCGTCCGGAGGTGTCGGCGTCGGTGGTCATGACGCCTGATCCTAACGGGGATACCGTCGCGGTCTTGGTCCGTACGATCAAGGGTATGAGGGAATCTGACGGCGAATACTACGTCACGGCCGACGAGCTGAAGGCGTTCTGGGAATCGGGCCGCAAGCACTGGTACATGCGCGAGGACGGGTCCACCGATCTGTACTCCGACGAACTCGACATCACCCACGGCTGGCCGATCTACCTGCGTGATCGCGACGAAGCGTGGCTCGCGAAGTGGGACAGCAACTTTCAGAAGGCGGTCGAGGAGGAGCTCAACCCCAACCTCATCCGGCACTTCGAAGAGCTGACAACCCAGGGAAACTGGCCGCACCAGCAGGACTGAGCGACTGGGCACCGGCCCACTTCGGTATCAAGTCAACTCCAAGTGGGGTGCGCGATGTTTCTCGGCACACACCACCGAGGAGAACCCATGACTGTCGCCGACCCGTCCACCATTCCCGTTCCCGCCCGTCGAGTGCCGACCACGGCTGCCGGTATCGCGCTCGCCTGCAGCGCCCCGATCTGGGCGATCAGCGTCGCCGCAGTCGGCGACCACGAAGGCTTCGGCGCAGCCTCGGTGTTCGGCGGTCTCGCCGCCCTCGCCTTCCAGCTATCTGTGCTCGCGCTGCTGTCGGTGCAGCAGCGTAGCCACGCGATGGGCGCGGGCCGGGTGGCCCGCGTGGGCTACCGCGTCGAGGTGGTGGTGCTCGGTGGTGCGCTGGTGTCGACGATCCTCGACATGTTCTGGCTGGTCCATGGGTCGGTCGTCTGGATGATCTTCGACATCTGCTGGCCGTTGTCGATGCTCGGGATGCTGATCATCGGCATTCGGGTCGCGATCGCGGACCGATGGACCGGTGCGCTTCGCTGGCAGACGCTGTTCGCGCAGAGCTGGCTGGTGTGGGCGTTGCCGCTCGGCGCCATCCCCGGTGTCGGGCTGTGGGGTGCCGTCGTGCAGACCATCCTCGGGTATGGCGGTCTGGGTCTGCTGCTCGCACGCAGGCAGGTGATCACGGCGTCGGCGCCGGTTTCGCAGAACCCCCTATCATAGTTACGTAGAACCCACTATGGTTCTTTCTCGGAGGGTGCGCGTCCGGAAGGAGAACCGATGGCCAGGACCCCGTTGTCGATGGAGCCGACCGGGTGGTTTCAGGTCGCGTGGTCGGCCGAGATCCGGGTCGGCGCGGTGCGCAAGATGAAGTACTTCGGCCGGGAGATGGTCGCGTGGCGCTCGGCGTCGGGAGTTGTGGCCGTATTTGATGCTTACTGTGAACATCTCGGCGCGCATCTCGGTTACGGTGGACGGGGAGAACCTCGTCTGCCCGTTCCACGGGTGGGAGTGGAACCGTGATGGTCGCAACGTCTGCATCCCGTACGAGAAGCATCCCAACAAGGGGCGTCGCATCCGCAGCTATCCGGTTGTCGAACGCAACGAGGCGGTCTGGATCTGGTACGACGTCGAGGGGCGACCGCCGACGTTCGACGTCCCGGACATCTTCGGCGACTTCGACGACGACCGAACGGCTGATGATTACTATCCGCCGATCGCGGCGGCCACGCTCTTTCGCGAGGGCCTCGAGATCCATCCGCAGTACATCATGGAGAACGGCGTCGATTTCGCGCACTTCAAGTTCGTGCACAAGACGCCGTTCATGCCGGAATTCACCCGGCACGACTTCAGCGGTCCGGTGTCCTATGTCGACTTCACGATCGCCTTCGATGAGGGAGCAACCCTCGAAAATGCCACCAGCGGGGTCGAATCCATCAATGCCGGCCTAGGCTGTTCGGTCACCAAGAGTTGGGGAATGGTCGACAACCGGACGATGCCCGCGGTCACCCCCGTCGACGACCACACCTCCGATGTGCGGTTCACGGTGTGGATCGGACGCAAGCCTGGTGAGGAATCCGGTCCCATCACCGACTACGGCAAGACGATGGCCGACTTTGTCATTGAGCAGTTCGAGGCCGACATCGAGATCTGGGCGCATCAGCGGTATTCCGACCCGCCAGCGTTGTCTCGCAAGGAATATCAGGGCTTCACGGCACTGCGCGCCTGGGCTACCCAGTTCTATCCGGACGGTCCGACGGCACCCGTCGGCTCCGATGACCGAAAGGCGATGTGATGACGGCTCCCGCACCGAGAATCCGCGTGTTCCAGGTGGCCACCGGCAACGTCGGTACCGAGATGATCGGCCGGATCGCCGGCCACCCTGACCTGGAATTGGTGGGCCTGCACTGTTATTCACCGGACAAGATCGGACGCGATGCCGGTGAGATCGTGGGCGCCGACCCGATCGGCGTCATCGCGACGGGAACCGTGGCCGAGATCATCGCGGCGGCGCCCGACGTGCTGACCTTCCACGGCGTCTTCCCCGACGAGGAGCTGTATGTGCAGGTGCTGGAGGCCGGCATCAACATCGTGACCACCGCGGACTGGATCACCGGCTTCCACCGCAACACCAATCACCCGCATCCGAGCGGCCGCAAGACCACCGAGATCCTCGCGGAGGCCTGCGAGAAAGGTGGTTCCACCTTCTACGGCACCGGTATGAATCCGGGTGCCGCGCAGGTGATCGCGGTGGCGCAATCAATGGATGTCGCCGATATCGAGAATGTCACGGTCACCGAGTCGGTGGACGTGTCGTGTCACCACTCGGCGGAGACCTGGCAGGCGGTCGGCTACGGCCGTCGGGTCGACGACCCCACCATCCCGGACTCTTTGCGCCGCTACACCGAGGTGTTCGCCGACTCGGTGTACCTGATGGCGGACTGTTTCGACCTCGAACTCGACGAGGTCGCCTTCAGCTACGAGCTCGGCGCCTGCACCAAGGATGTCGATCTGGGGTGGTACTTCCTGCCGGCGGGATCGCTGGGAGCCAACTACATCAAGTATCAGGGCATGGTCGACGGCGTGGCGCGCGTGGAGACCCACCTCGAATGGCAGATGACGCCCTTCACCGATCCGGCGTGGGACATCAAGGGCTGCTACATCACCCACATCGCCGGCGATCCGTCGGTCTACTCCAAGCACATGATCTTCCCGAAAGCCGGTGTGGACCTGTCGGACCCGTCGTCATTCGCATCGATCGGCATGACGGTGACGGGTATGCCTGCGCTGAACGCCATCAGCTCGGTGGTAGCGGCCCGGCCGGGCATCCTCACCAGCGCCGATTTGCCGTTGCGGGGCTTCGCGGGTCGGTTCAAGCGCTGAACTCGCGCGTATGGTTGACGCCATGGCCAGAACAGTTGCGAAAGCCGATGCCGTCGACCGCACCGAACTCCTGGAGTTTCTGCGGTCACGTCACCAGATGATCCTGAGCACCGTTCGTGCCGACGGGACCCCGCAACTCTCGCCGGTCACCGGCGGCGTCGACCAGGACGGTCGCATCGTCATCTCCACCTACCCGGGCCGGGCGAAGGCGGTCAATATCCGTAACAACCCGGTGGCCAGTGTGTGCGTGCTGTCCGACGAGTTCAACGGGGCGTGGGTACAGGTGGACGGGCACGCCGAGGTACTCGACATGCCTGATGCCGAAGACGGCCTCGTCGACTACTTCCGATGCATCTCCGGAGAGCATCCGGATTGGGACGAGTATCGGGCCGCGATGCGGACCCAGGGCAAGTCGCTGATCCGGATCCGGCCGACCCGCTGGGGGCCGATCGCCACCGGCGGCTTCCCGGCCGATGTCGCCGAGCGTCTCGACGCCCAGGACGGCTGAACCTCAGGCAGGTGTCTTGGCGAACTCGATGGTGAGTTTTGCGTTGAACGCCGGGAGGTCGTCGGGATTGCGGCTGGTGATCAGCGTGTTCGGCCCCGATCGGCACACCACAACTTCCTCGTCCTGCCAGGTGGCTCCGGCATTGCGGAGATCGGTCTGCAGGCTGGGATAGGAGGTCATCGTGCGACCGCTCACCACACCGGCCTCGATGAGGGTCCATGGGGCGTGGCAGATCGCCGCCACGGGTTTCCCGGCGTCGAAGAACGCTTTCACGAACGCGACCG
Organism: Gordonia sp. NPDC062954; assembly: GCF_044543825.1. Lineage (NCBI taxonomy): Bacteria > Bacillati > Actinomycetota > Actinomycetes > Mycobacteriales > Gordoniaceae > Gordonia > Gordonia sp. NPDC062954. The sequence continues at coordinate 89,716 of NZ_JBITWL010000021.1, forward strand.
CGCTCGCATCGGTACGCAGGAAATCGGGATTGGCCACGCCGCCGGGCAAGACGAGCGCGTCGAAATCGTCGACGCGGGCGGTGTCGGTGGTGGCGTCGACGGTGAAGGTGTCGCCACGGTCGAGGTGATTGAACGCCTGCACCTCGCCGTCGGAGGTCGACACCAGTGTGGGGTTGCCGCTCACCGCCTCGACCGTCTTCCACGGCTCGGTCAGCTCCACCTGCTCGGCACCCTCGGGTGCGACCAGGAAGGCGATGGTGGTACCGGCGAGTTCCTCGGGCATGTCGGTTCCTTTCTCGACGATGGTCGAAATGGTCTGCGGCATCGGGTACCCGGGTGGACGAGCGCGCAAACCACGCAGGCGGGGTGGCGCGGGTAGCCTCAGGTCATGTCCGTCACGTCCGACGTTGCCGTCATCGGGGCCGGGATCATCGGCCTGTCGACGGCCTATCAGCTGTCCCGCCAGGGGTATTCGGTCACGGTGTATGAGGCGGGTAGGCCCGGATACGGACAATCCGCCGGGCAATCGCGCATCTTCCGCCACGCCCACGACGATCCGCGGTTGATCCGCCTAGCGGTGCGGGCGCGTGATCAGTGGCACGGGTGGTCCGACGACCTCGGTGTGACCACGGTGTCCGACGACGGTGCGTTGGCGTTGGGCGAGACGGCGGGACGTCGGCTGCCGTTGCTCCGTGAGGCCGGCGTGGCGGCGGAGGCGATCGATGCCGATGCTGTGGCCGAGCTGCTGCCGATGCTTGGTGCGTACGAGGGCACCGCGGTGTTCGACCCGGGTGGCGGTTCGATCGACACTCGGGCCGTCATCTCCGCGTTGGCCAGCCGGGTTGCCGACAGCATCGTCGGCGAGCAGGTGATCGCGACACATCGAGACGGCGACGGGATTGTCGTGCGAACGCCGACGACGCGGGGTGGTCACGGGTCTGTGGTGATCTGCGCGGGACGCGGCACCGCCGCCTTGGCGCGCGGAGCAGGGATCGCCGTGCCCGTACGTCTGGGAGCTCATGTGCGCGTGTCGTTCTCGGTGCCAGGCGAGACATCACGACTGCCGACGCTGCAGGACGGCAGCGGCCACTTCGGAGCCACCGGCGTATACGCGGCCGCCTATCCTGACCGTTCGGGATACGGTCTCGGATTGTCCGATCACGTCGACGCTAATGACGACGGCGCCATCGTCGACGGTGCACGTCTCGGTGAGTTGGCGGACGCGGCAGTCGAGTACGTAGGTTCGGCGTTGCCGGGGTTGGACCCCACGCCGCGTGAGATCGTGCACTGCTGGGTGACCACGTTGCCGTGGGGCGATGACGGGATGGCGATCTGGCGGGACGGTCCGGTCGTCGTGATGGCCGGGCACAACCTGTTCAAACACGCGCCGGTCATCGGCGAAGCGCTCACCCAGACGGTGATCAACGCAGCGGTACCGCACGACTTCAGGCCCGATCAGCTTCTCGGTGCCGCGGGTTGAGGCCGACCTCCCGCTTCGTCCATCGGTGACATCACCGATGTTCGACCGGGCGCCACCGTAGGATCTCCAGGGCTGCCGCCACATCGACCAGGTTCTCCGCCAGCGGGCGAGGCAGCAGCGTGTCGGCCCGTGCGATACGGCGGATCACCGTGTTGCGGTGGGTGTAGAGACGAGCCGCGGTCCGTGAGGTGTTGCATTGCTCGGCGATCCAGGTGCGGACCGTATCGACCGTATCGCGGTCGGCGGAGCCGAGTTCGCCGAGTGTGTCGGCAAGGAACTCGTCGGTGGCGACGTCGTCGGTGGTGAGCAAGGACACGAGCCGCAGGTCGTCGTAGTTCGCCACCTGGTGACCGTCGGGGTACCGGGCCATCAGGCGTTGGGTGGCCAGCGCCTGGAAGTGGCTGCGGCGGAAGCCGTCGAGGGAATGACCCGGCAGTCCGACGGCGATCCGCACTCCCGGGTGCTCGGGCAGTTCGCGCAGGTCAGGTGTCCGCGATTGCGGTAGCCACACCCACAGGGTCGAGGCGCTCGCCATGACGGTGAGGCGGTCGCGGCTGTGGTTCGACTTGGTCAGTGCGGCGGCCGCCGCTTCCAGGTCACGAGCGGCCGCGGCCCCCGGGTCGCTCCAGATGACCGCGGCCACCTGCGGTCCGTCGAGTCGGTGCCCGAGCTGGGATTCGGCGCGGGTCAGTGGGATCGGCGCTCCCTCCAGCAGCAGCGCGACGGTCTGTCGGCGCTCGGCGTGGGTGCCGCGTGTGAGGTCGGCGCGTTCGGCGGCCATCCGCTGCGACATGGCGCCGACAGTGTCGTCGATGAATGTCGAGATCGACAACGACGACACGTCGAGGAGCGCGCGGAGGTCGGCGGGATCGTCGGTGAGGTCGAAGCAGATCTCCATCCAGCGTCGCCACGCGACGCTCTGCGCCGTGCGGTAGGAGTCCAGCGATGACTCGCCGAGACCGCGTCGCACCAGGTCGCGGGCAGTGTCGAGGACCTCGCCACCGAGATTGACCGGTACCCGTAGCCCGGGATCACGCACGTTGGCCGCCGCCCAGTGCAGCATGTTGGCGATGTTGGTGCGGCGGGTGGCTTCGGCGAGCACCGGGTCGTCGGCGACAGCGGTCATCCGCACGCCGCCAAGTGCGGCGTCGTGCATCTCGCGAACCCACGAGTCGGGTGGGTTCAACGCGATCTCCGCGCCGCGGCGCAGCAACTCACGCACGCGGGGCGATATGTGTGGCCACTCGGACATGGCAACATTTTGCACCACTGAATGACCTGTGGAGTTGCAGATTGACCCTGGCGGTGTGGTCGTCGACTGAGCATGCTGGTAGCAACGCCTACGAGTACAGGAGCATCAGGTGACCACATCGAGCCCCGTCGACGGTGCCGCCGCCGTCGACACCGTCGACGTCCTCATCATCGGAGCCGGGATATCCGGTGTCGGCGCCGCGCGCTACCTCACCACCGAGCATCCCGCGAAGTCCTTCGCGATCGTGGAGGCGCGGGATGTCGCCGGTGGTACCTGGGATCTGTTCCGTTACCCGGGTATCCGGTCGGATTCCGATCTGTACACCTTCGGCTACGAGTTCAAGCCGTGGCGTGACAAACAGTCGATCGCCGATGCGCCGCACATCCTGGACTACCTGCACGAGACCATCGACGAGAACGGTCTCACCGACCTCATCCGGTACCGGCACAAGGTAATAGCCGCGGCATGGTCGTCGGCCGATGCGCGCTGGCTGGTCGACATCGACCGCACCGACACCGGCGAGCGGGTACAGATCAGTGCGCGCTGGATCTTCTGCGGTTCCGGCTATTACGACTACGACGACGGGTTCAGCCCGGACTTCGCCGGGCGGGAACGCTTCACCGGCCAGATCGTGCATCCGCAGCATTGGCCGGAGGACCTCGACTACGCGGGTAAGCGGGTGGTGGTGATCGGCAGCGGGGCGACTGCGGTGACCCTGCTACCCGCCATGGCCGACGACGCCGAGCACATCACGATGCTGCAGCGCACGCCGACCTACATCATCCCGTTGCCGCGGGAGGATGCGCTGGCCAACACGCTCAAGAAGGTGCTCGGTGACGAACGCGGCTACGCCCTGACCCGGCAGAAGAACGTCGCCCAGCAGCGGTTGATATTTGAACTGTGTCAACGATTTCCGAAGGCCGCCCGGCGTGTCATCCGAAGGATCAACGAGTCGCAGCTGCCTGACGGTTTCGACGTCGACAAGCACTTCAATCCGCCGTACAACCCGTGGGATCAGCGGCTGTGCGTGGTGCCCGATGCCGATCTGTTCCGCACCATCCGCAAGGGCAAAGCGTCGATCGTCACCGACCGGATCGACACGTTCACCGAGAACGGCATCCTGCTCGAGAGTGGTGAGGAGCTCGAGGCCGACATCATCGTGACCGCGACCGGCTTGAACATCAAGGTGATCGGTGGGATCGACCTCAGCGTCGACGGCAGGCCGGTGGCGCTGCCGGACACGGTGGTCTACCGCGGCATGATGCTGTCGGGGGTACCCAATTTCGCGCTCGCGATCGGCTACACGAATGCCTCGTGGACTCTCAAGATCGGCTTGCTGTGTGAGTACTTCTGCAAGCTCCTCGGATACATGGATGCGCACGGCCACGACAGCGTCTGGGCCGTCGCCGATCCTGATCTGCCGACGCGCCCGCTGCTCGATTTCGGCGCCGGCTACGTGCAGCGCGCTCTGGACACGCTGCCGAAGCAGGGGCCACAGGCGCCGTGGGTGATGTCGATGAGCTACTACGCCGATCGTCGGCTGTTGCGTGGTGATGTGGCCGACGACAATCTGCGGTTCGCGAAGGCGACCGATCGGGCTGGCGTGGCCGCCGGTGTCTGACGCACCGACGGCTCAGTGACTGTGTGCGAGTACCTGGATGCCGAGCACGATGAGACCGATCAGGACGAGGGTGATCAGGGCGGCGAGCTTCTGTAGCCAGGTGATCTGGGCCCGGCGTACCGCCAGCCAGCCGACCAGGCCGAGTACACCGATGTAGACGAAGCCCGCGATGAGCAGTGCGGTGTCGAGTTCCAGAATCCCGATCCAGGCGGCCACGATGAGCCCGAGAGGGATCGTCAGTGTGCCCAGCGCGTTCGTCGAGATCCGGACCAGGGTGCGGAAGTCCCTGCCGTGCGGGAATTGCCGGTGCACGGCGAGGTGGGCGATGCCGTCGGAGGCGAAACCGGCCAGCACCACAGCCAGGACGCCCAGCGCCAGGATCTCGAAGGCGTATGCGGCGCTGTGGTGCCCGGCGCCGTTGTAGAGAACCAGCACGATGGCCAGTCCGGTGAAGCTGGCGTAGACCCGTTCCTTGAGGTACATCGTGGCGATACGTTTGGGGTTGGTGAGGTCGTCGTCATCGATCGGATCGGCGGTACCCGTAGAGCTCATGTGCCAATTGTGAGCCTATTGTGGCCGTCATGCGCCTCAACCCCACAGTTCCGGTCTCTTCCCTCGGTTTGATCGGCGGCTATGCGGCCGCTCGATTCACCGGACGGCGTGAGCTCGGCGGCGTCGTCCTCGCCGCTACGGGCGCATGGTGCGCGCGGGAGTGGAGCCAGCAGGGGCCGGTGGTGACGGCAGGCCTGCTGGGCACGTACCTGGGCGCGTTCGGCGCCTCGCATCCGCTGGCGAAGAAGATCGGGGCATGGCCGTCTGTGGTGGCGGTGGCTGCCGCGACTGCCGGAGTCGCCTACGTCGCGACCCGGGAGTCGTGATTGGACCGGGTCGGCTGCGCTGGTGACACGCACTGGCGGCCCGGTTGGGCGATATCGTCGCGTGCTGTCTGGAACAATCGGTAAGCGTGTCTCGGCAGACGAACGCGACCAGTAAGCCTCATGTGGTGATTGTCGGTGCGGGGCTGGGCGGCCTGCAGGCGGCGCGCCGGCTCAAACGGGCCGATGTCCAGGTCACCGTGGTGGACCGCGGCACCAGTCATCTGTTCCAGCCGTTGCTGTATCAGTGCGCCACCGGTCTGCTGTCCGAGGGTGCGATATCGAGTCCGATCCGGCATCTGCTGCGGCGGCAACGAAACGCGAGCGTCGTCCTGGGCGAAGCCGATGCCGTCGATGCGCAGGCTCGCACGATTTCGGTGTGTCGACCGGATGAGTCGACGATGACGATCGACTACGACTACCTCGTGGTCGCGGTGGGTATGCGCACGGCCTATCACGGCAATGACTCGTTCGCGCAGTTCGCGCCGGGGATGAAGACTCTTGATGACGCGCTGGCGATCCGGCGGCGGATCATCGGTGCGTTCGAGGTCGCCGAGACGTTGCCCGACGCAGCGCAACGCCGGCCGTGGCTCACGTTCGCGGTTGCCGGTGGCGGGCCGACCGGTGTCGAGATCGCCGGCCAGATCCGTGAGCTGGCCACCCTGGCGTTGGAGGACGAGTTTCGGACCATCGATCCCACCGAGGCGCGAGTGTTGTTGCTGCACGGGGGTGATCGCGTGTTGCCGTCGTTCAGTCCGAAGCTGTCGGAGCGTGCCCAGCGCACTCTGGATGAACTCGGGGTGGAGACGGTTCTGGGCGTGCACGTGACCGACGTGACCGCCGAGGACGTCGAGACCACCAGCAAGGCCGAACCCCACGAGGTGGTGCGCTACCCGACTCGCACGACGCTGTGGACCGCCGGCGTCGAGGCGGTTCCGTTCGCCGGTGTGGTAGCTCGAGCCCTCGACGTCGAGCAGGACCGTGGCGGGCGTATCCCGGTCCAGGCCGATCTGTCCGTCGCCGGTCATCCGGAGGTATTCGTGGTGGGGGACATGAGTTCTCGCGACAAGCTACCCGGGGTGGCGGAGGTCGCGATGCAGGGTGGACGTCATGCGGGGGCCGTGATAGCGCATGTGGCGGCGGGAGGTACCGAACGGGAGCCGTTCAAGTACCGCGATTTCGGCAGTGCAGCGTATATCGCCCGCAGACATGCGGTGGTGGAGACCGGGAAGCTGAACCTGTACGGCTATCTGGGTTGGGTGGCCTGGGGCGTCATCCACATCGCGTTCCTCGCCGGGATGCGCAACCGCCTTGGCACAGTGATGAGTTGGAGTGCGACGCTGTTGACCGACTCGCGTCGGGAACGGGCGATCACGTTCGGGGACCCGGAGACCGCTCGGCAGCCCTATCGGTGAGGTGCTGCTCGGCGATTACCTCTGAGGTAGTGGTTTTCAGCCCTCGGTGAGCGGAGGATGGAGGCATCCGGTAGCTAGGAGGTTCCCGCGATGTCCCAGAGGTCGGTTCCTGTTCCCGCCCACGCGCCGACACCGTCGAGCCCGCGCTGGCTGACGATCGTGATGCGTTGTGACCGTTGGGGTTCGTACTGGTACATCGCTGTCGGCTTCTTGTTCGCGCCGGCATTGCTGATCCTCGACGCGTGGCCCGGCGCGGTGATGGTCGCCTGGGTGCTCATCTCATCGGCCGGTCTATGGCTGGGTCTGTTGGGGATTCTGATGGCATACGGACTCGCGAAAGTTCTCCGCGCGGGAGAGGAGATCTCCGAGGAATTCTGGTGGTCGCTGCTCGGGCGGCCACCGGGAGGCTGAGGCTTGATGGGCCCCTGCCCGGTCAGCGCGGGTAGGTGACGATGATCTGGCCGGTGCGGGCGTTGCGCCAGGTGATGGTGCGGTCGGTGTGCATGGTCGGTATCCACGGCCCGTCATGTTTGCGGTCGTGGTCGGGCCGGCATAGGGGTGCGAGGTTGAACGCCACGGTCCAGCCACCGGCCAACGGGTCGGCATGGCAGAACTTGTGCAGGTGGTCGAGTTCGCACTCCTCGGATGGTCGGCCGCAGTACGGGTAGCGGCAGCGCCGGTCGAGTTGGATGATCTCCGCCCGCAACGCGGCTGACGGCCTGTAGGTCAGTGCCCCCGGTGGTGGGGTGGCGAATCCGCCGTGCCCGGTCGGGTCGATCGGTGGGGCTGGTGTGCGGTTGCCGAAGATGATCAGTCCGCTGGCGGTACGGGTTTCACTCGGTCGGGCGGTGATGGTGGTGGCGTGTGGTGCGATTCGTGCGGCATGGGCGGGGTCGATGGCGCCGTAGCCCATCAGGCGGGTCGGGTCGAGACCGGTCGGGTCATGGAGCAGGGTCAGGCCAGGGACGACGAGGCCGGGATCGGCGTCCGCGTCCGAGTCGGAGTCGCTGTCGGTTTCGGCGGAGTCGTCGGCCGGTTCCGCATCGGCGACGTCGGTGTCGTGTTCGGCTGGTGGTGCGGTGATGAACTCTCGTCGCGGTTTCGGGGAGGGCGCGGCATCCTGAGTGGTGTCATCGGCATGGGTTCCGGTGCCGGATTGGCTACTCTCGCCGTTGTTGTCGATGTTCGAGTCGCTGTCGCTGTCGACGGCAGTGTCGTCGTCGAGGTCGGCGAGGGTGATCGGCTGTTCTTCTGCCGCGTCAGGCCCACCCGTCTCGGGTTCGTCGGCGGTCTGGCCGGATGCGCTGGCCTCGTCAGCCGTGCTGGTGTCGACCGACGAGTCGCGCTCACTGTCGGTGCGCTCACTGTCGGTGACCGAACTCGAGGTGGAATCCGTGGCCTGCCCCCGGCTGCTGGTACGAGTCTGGCGGGCGGGGCAGGTGTCGTCGCCGCAGTGGCAGCGTAGTTTCGCGCCGGGGGCTTTGATGATTTCGGCGAACGCGGCGACGCGTTGGGCTTTGATGCTGCGCCCATCACGGCGACACACCCGTCGTCCGATGAGGGCGCTGATGCGGTCGCGCAGGTGTACGCCGTGTTCGGCGGGGATGCAGGCATCGACGGTCATGTGCCCGAACGCTTCGTTACCGATCGTCACATTCCCAAACAAGTCGGTGATGTCATCGCGCGTCTGGGCGGCTCGATCGGGGTCGAGGCTGATGATGATGGCGTCGAGATCATCTCGCAGGGCGGTGTCGGTGGTGGGTCGGCTGGCCAGATCGAGCACCACATCATCGAAATCCCACGGCTCATCCTCGTCGGCATCGTCGGCGGCGGGATCGTCGGTGGCGGCAGGGTCGGTCTCGGACGCAGCATCATCGGAGCCGCCATCATCAGTGCCGTCGCCGTCGGTGCGCTCACCATCGGTGCCGGCGTCGAGGTCAGATTCGGGGTCGTCGAGGTCGAGGGTGAGTTCCTCGTCGACATCCTTGCTCTCGGTGTCGGGTTCGTCGGTGGTTTCGGCGTTGTCGGCGAGTTCGCCGAGTCGTGCTCGCAGGTCGCCGGTGGGGCCGGTGGCGGCGCCGCGGATGGCCACACCCAGCCGGTGAGGTCTCAAATCGCCGGCGCGGAAGGCGTCACGGATCTTGGGGTGTTCGTCGAGTAATTCGTCGAGACCGACCCATTCGCCGGCTTGACGTCGAGAAATACCCAACTGCAGCGAGATTTCGCCTTTCGCGGCCTTGTCGGCGGCGTTGCGCACTCGGTTCGGAACGAAATCGTTGTACCCGGCCAGGCGCTCGTTGTAGGTGGATTGCCCGATCTGGCGGGCGATCTGCATCGCGATGGCTTGAGCTTGATTACTCAACCGCAACAAATCGCGACCATGCTGCGCCAACTCATCGAGACTACTGGAGGCCAGCAGAGCGTCGTCGGCGGCACGGTCGGTGAAGGTGAACACAAGACGCTCCTTTCCAGCGAAGACAGTCTCTGAGGTCGGGATGGGTTGGCGGGGGATCGAACTGCTATCAGACTATCGGGTGGGTCTGACAACTTTGGTGCGCTGCAAGTGGGCTGTGGATGGACTTGTTCGGCGACGTGTTGGGTTCAGGATAGCGGTGGGGTGTGACAGCTTTTCGTGGATGAGTGTGGTTGCGTGGGTGGACCCTTCGTGACGCGGCCTCGCAGGCTCGGACGCTCCTCAGGGATCAGGGGGCATCGCTTGTTCGTCGCTGCACTCTTCGTGATTCATGGCTAGTGCGTCCTCTCCGATTCTCTAGTGTTCGGGAAGCGCTGGTGGGGAATCGAACTGCTAACAGACTATCGGGTGGGTCTGACAACTTTGCGGCGCTGCAAGTGGGGTGTGGATGGACTTGTTCGGTGAGGTGTTGGGTTCAGGATAGCGGTGGGGTGTGACAACTTTTCGTGGGTGAGTGTGGTTGCGTGGGTGGACCCTTCGTGACGCGGCCTCGCAAGCTCGGTCACTCCTCAGGGGCTAGGGGTAGGTGCGCACAGGGGCACCTGCGGCTCACGCGAGCAGTCTCCAGAGGCCGACGAGGCCGACGACGACGATCACGCCGCGCAGCACGGGCGGGGACAGGCGTCGACCGTAACGGGCGCCGATGAATCCACCGATCAGCGATCCGATGGCGATGACAGCGGCTGCCGCCCAATTGATTCGATCGAACGCGACGAGACTGTAGACCACGCCGGCAACGATATTCACCACCAGTGACAGCAGGTTCTTGGCGGCGTTCATCCGCTGTAGGTGGTCGGGAACCACCACACCCAGCACGCCCATCAGCAGAATGCCTTGCGCTGCAGTGAAGTAGCCGCCATACACACCGACGGCGAAGGTGGCGATCGCCATGGTCGCGATGCGTGGGCCACTCAACGGGGCCGGATGATCGGCGGGGCCGACCGAACGTCGACCGACCCACTTCTGAATCCATGGCTGGGCCACCACGAGGATCAGGGCGGCGACGAGAAGCACGGGGACGACCGACTCGAAGACCGTCTCGGGCAAGTGCAGCAGCAGCCAACAGCCCAGAATCGCGCCGGTGAACGATGCCGGGATCTGCCACCGCAACTGGCTCCACTGGCCCTCCAGCTCCCGGCGATACCCCCACGTCCCGGACACCCCGCCGGCGACGAGTCCGACCGCATTGGACATCGTGGCGGTGACCGGTGGCACGCCGAAAGCGACGAGGGTGGGGAAGGTGATCAGCGTGCCGCTGCCGACCACCGCGTTGATGGCGCCCGCGCCGACACCGGCGAGCAGCACGGCGAGCAGTTCCCATGTCGTCACACCTCGAGCCTGCCCGATACCCGCACGATCGCCCTGCGCGGGTCCTGGGCACCACTAAGCTCGACGTATGAGCACAACCGATGAGGTAGTCGAACAGATTCTGAGTCGCTACGACACCATCACCGTGGTCGGCGCCAGCGCCAATCCGGCGAAGGCCGCCAACGAGGTGCCGGCGTACATGCAGCAACACGGCTGGCGCATCATCCCGGTGAATCCGCACGCGGACGAGATCGTGGGCGAGAAGGTGTACCGCACTCTCGCCGATGTCCCGGAACAGGTGGGTCTGGTCGATGTGTTCCGGCCGTCGCAGGACGCCCCCGAGGTCGCCCGCCAGGCAGTCGCGGCCGGCGCCACCGCCCTCTGGCTGCAACTCGGTATCGCGTCCGCAGAAGCACGTGCCATCGCCGAACACGCCGGACTGCTCTACGTCGAGGACCGCTGCCTCATCATCGAACAGCGCCGTACCGGTCTGGTACCCGCGACTTCCTGATCGCCCGCGCCGACCATCGTGCATCTCGATATCGCGGGCGCGGCCAGCGGTAGTCACCTTCCGCTGTTCTTGCTGTTCCTGGCGTTCTCGCTGACCTTCCTCGTCACCCGGACCATCACCCGGCTGATCCGCGCCGGCCGTGGCCCGTTCCGCAACAACGTGCGCGGTGGAGTCCACATCCACCACGCGGTGCCGGGGATCATCCTCACCGTCGTGGGTGCGTTCGCGTCCGTCGCCGCCGACGGCGCATCCCCGGGTGCGGAGATCAGTGCCGTGGCCATCGGGATCGGGACATCGCTGGTGCTCGACGAGTTCGCGCTCATCCTTCGCCTCGAAGATGTGTACTGGTCGCGCGAAGGCCAGTTGTCGGTGCAGGTGGTGTGCCTGACGGTCGCCGGACTCGGAATGGCCGTGTTGGGCATCGACCCGCTGACCGAGGTCGACACCGGCGATTCCTTTCGGATCGGACCGATCGCCTTCTCGATCCCGTTGGTCCTACATCTCATCTGTCTGCTGGCATGCGTGGCCAAAGGCAAGTACTCGACGGCCGCGATCGGCGCCTTCATCCCGCCGGTCGCCTGGGTGGGCGCGATACGTCTGGCGCGGCCGGGATCGCGCTGGGCGCAGCGGCGCTACTCGCCGGCCAAGACGGCTCGCGCACGCAGTCGCGCCCAGAGATTCGACTCCCGCTACGGCGCCTGGGGGCTGGATGTGGAGGACCTCGTGGCCGGACGACCCACCAACACCGGCACAGATACTGCCGGAGAGACTGCCGCCACTAGTGCCATCGGTGCCCCGCACCGGGCGGATTCGCGACCGGAACTCGCGGCCGGCCCTGCTGGGGATAGTCTCGAAGAATGGCAGAGCACACCACGCCGAAAGGGCTGACGACACCGAGAGCGAGGTGCGCGGCATGATTGCTTTCGTGGTCATCGCGATCACGGTCGTGATGGCACTGTTCATACTCGTCGGCGCGGCCTGGTTCGCCTGGGACTCCGACAAAAGGGTCAAGAGGTTCGCGCGGTCCACCGACCTCGTCCCGGGCAGGCCCGGCCGCGCGCCCGCATCCTGGACGACGGCGACGTCGACGGAAGCGCTGCTGCATCGGCGAATTCGCTACGCCATCGCCGACGTCCACGCCAATCCGGCGATCCCGCACTACCCCGATCTCGTCGCCGCGCGAGATCGCCTCGACGACGCGGTGTTCGGTCTCGACGACAAACTGATCGCCGCCTCCGATATCGCAGATGACGAGGAGAAGACCGCGCGCTTGTCGTCGGCCGAATCGGCGGTGGTAGTCCTCGAAGAACTGCCCAAGAAGCTGTGGGAGGCACCCGAGGACAGCCAACTCGCGGATATGGAGAAGGTGACCTCCGCGCTCGAGCGCGCATGACCGGCCCGGCAGGAGTCGTTTGATGACCCCCGACGACGATCGGCGGCCCGACGACCCACCTCATGAGCACAGCGTCGAGGAGGAAGTCGACGGTGACGCCGGCGTCGACGACGCCATCCTCACCGGTCGCACGTTGTGGGTCATCCTGTTGCTGGCCGCCGGTGCCGGCGCCGTGGCCGGCTTCCTTGGTGGAGCCTTTCGGTGGACCCTCGACCTCGTCGACGACTGGCGCGCCGAACTCATCGAGTGGTCGCACACCCATCCGGGGTGGGGGTGGCTGATCCCGGTGGCGGTGGCCGGTGTCGCCGCAGCGGCCGCCGCCGGCATCGCGCGATGGCAACCGTTGTCGGCCGGCAGCGGCATTCAGCACGTCGAGGCCGTCGACCGCGGCGAGGCCGACCCGCCACCACTGTCGGTGGTGCCGGCGCGTTTCGTCGGCGGTGTGTTGTCGATCGGTGCCGCCGGCATGGTGCTCGGTCGAGAAGGACCCACCGTTCACATGGCCGCGGCGGTCGGTGCGGCCGCGGGCCGCCTGGCCCGATTGGCCGCCGAGGAGATCCGGCTGCTGCAGACGGTGCTGTCCGGCACGGGCCTGGCGGTCGCCTTCAACGCGCCGATCAGTGCGGTGTTCTTCATCTTCGAAGAGGTCACCAAGACATTCCGGCTCCGCGAGGGCATCGTCACCATGGTCGCGGTCGCCATCGGTGTCGGTGTCAGCCGGCTGGTGCTCGGCGATGAACCGGACTTCCGGCACGTCGCGTCGGTGTCGTCGCCGCCGCTGACCACCGTGCCGATCTTTGTGGTCTTCGGCCTGGTGGTGGGTCTGATGGGGGTGCTCTACAACCGCCTCATCCTCGCCTGCCTCGACCTCTTCGACATCATCAGTCGCGTACCCGCAGTGGTGAAGGCGGGCGTGGTCGGCGCCGTCGTCGGGTCGCTGCTCATCGCGGACCCGACCGTCGGCGGTGGTGGTGAGGCGCTGGCCGGACTGATCCTCACCGGACAGCAGTTCGCGCTACCAGTGGTGATCCTCTACGTCGTGGTGCGATTCATCGCCGGCCCGATCTCGTACTCGGTTGGCACCCCCGGCGGCATCTTCGCACCGATCCTGGCACTCGGTGCGCTCGTCGGGCTGGTCGCCGGCCGGGTCACCCAGGTGATCGTGCCGGGTCTCGACGAGGATCTGACCATCGCTTTCGCATTGGTGGGGATGGCCACCCTGTTCGCGGCAATCGTGCGCGCCCCGTTCACCGGGCTCGTGCTGGTCATCGAGATGACGGCCGTCACCTCGGTCACCATCCCGATGCTGGTGTCGGGGGCGATGGCGGTGGTCGTCGCCTCCGCGTTGCGGTCGCCGCCGATCTACGACGCGTTGCGGGTGCGGATGCTGCGCAAACACGAACAAGCCGAGCGCGCACCGGGATAGCGCCTCGCCGGTCAGTCGTCGGCGAGTTCGATCAGTTGCCCGATGGTCTTCAGGTTGCGGCCGGTGCCCTGCACCCCGAGTCCCTTGGCGATGACCGGCGCGGTGAGCTTGGAGACGCCCGCACCGTCGGCATAACGGATGTGCAGGTCGTCGCCGATGACGCGGAATTCGTCGGAGCCGAAGGAACGTTCGGCGAAGGCATCCACCTTGTCGGGTTCGGGCTTTCCCGCCAAGCAGTAGACGTAGGAGTACTTGGCGTCGAGGATCTCGAATGGATGGGCGTCGAGGGCGCGCACCAATTCGTCCCGGGACCTGCTGATGACCTCGCGGAAATAGCCGAAACGCTTGGTGATCGCTTGCTCCAGCGCCCGGTCGAAATCGCCGGGTTCACCGGGTGGACAACAGATCAGATTGCCGGATGCGATGTAGGTGCTCACCTCGGTGGCGCCGAGTTCGGTGGCCATCGTCCGCAGATCCGCCATCGGCAGTTTCGCGCCTCCCACGTTGATCGCGCGGATCAGCACCACCCGAGTCGACATCACACTCCTGTTCGCAGAACCGGCGTCCCGCGTGAGACGCTCGGTGTCAGATGACCGTCGGTCGCGGTGGTGGTTCCGGTTCCGGCGGCCCGGGCTGGGGAATGGGTTCCGGCTCGGGCACCGGGATCGGTGGTTCGGGTGGCGGCTCGGGGATGGGTTCCGGTGCCGGAACGGGTTCCGGGGGCGGTGGCGGGGGTGGAACCGGTTGATTCATGGTCACTCCTCAGCGTGAGCGGATGCCGAACTGACTGGTGACGTGCCGCGTGCTGGACGTGCCACACGCTCGACGTTACGCCGATGCCCCCACCCCGGCCATGCGATCGGTCGAGTCGCCGTCGGTTGTCAACGGACCTTCGCGAGATCGGTGCGGATCAGCATCACGTTGTAGTCGTCCCATCGGGACGCCACGAAATACAGCTGCTGTCCGGTCGCACGAGGATGGATGTAGGGCGCGTACAGGCCCTTGGTCTGGGCGGCCGGCACGATCACCTTCGGGCCGCTCCACGGACCCACCGGTGTCGGCGAGGTCCGCATCATGATGCGGCCGGTCTGTTCGGTGAGCATCACGAATCGCTTCAGAAAGGTGTTGTACGCCACCGACATCTCGCTGACCGGCTGTCCGACGATGGGCGCCGCGGCGGCCGGATTCGCCGACCACGTCCCGCCACCGCGGTAATACTGATAGCGGCCCAGATCGAGAATGTCGGCGGGACGGACCCGGGCGACGAAGGCAGCGCCGAATCGTCCACTCGGAGTGCCGTACTGATAGACGTAATCACCCGACCGCAGGAATGCGCCCATCTGGAAACGCCCGTGCCCGGCGGCGATCTGGCGAACCCCGGGGATGGTCACACCGGCGTTCATCCGGATGGTGCGATTGTCGGTGACCCAGGTCTGTCCGTTGTCACGCGACACTGCGATCGCCGAGTACCCGGTTGCCCACCGGCCGGGCGAAAGCCACCGACGGATGGACATGTAACTCAGGTACTGGACACCGTTGATCGCGATGCCGCCCGTCGGGATCTTGCCGACCTCGATGTTGCGAACCCCGATCGCGTTGAACATGGGTTGGGCGAATGTCGGATGCTGGGGTGTCACCGACGCTCCCGACCGCACTGACCCGGGGACGGCGTCCGGGAAGGTGATGCCCTTGTCCAGGTTCGCGTCTGCGTCGCTGCGCAGCAGGGTGTTGTGGCGCCACACCATTTGCCCCGCGCACCGACCCCACGTGTCGCCGAAGGCCATCAACACCTGACCGGACCCGTTGTCCCACGGCACCCCGACGTCGGTGGCGGTGATGGAGAACCGCTGATCGGTACGGTTGCGGCTGCGCGGTCCGGTGACCCACGCGACGGCGGTGCTGGCACCCCGCAATCTGGCCAGCGGTCCTTGTGGTTTCTTGCCGTTCGCGCGGTAACTGCCTAAGCCTCGATCCACCGATCGGCTTTTTAAAGTGTCGTGAAAGGTGTTGAGCACCTTTGGCCCGGGTGGCGGGCGCGTGGGAGTTGCCGATCTCTGATG
>NZ_JBITWL010000022.1:0-99610 GCF_044543825.1 Gordonia sp. NPDC062954
GGTCAGACGGGGACCGCCTCACCGCAAGGCGAGGCTGCCTGATGACACCGCAGACACAGCAGCAATGCTCACGTTTGCTCACCAGAAGGCAACGGCACCAGCTCAGGCGCGCGGCGGCACCTCGTGCATCACCCGACGACGCATGTCGATCGGCAATCCGTCTGCGGGGGTCGGTCCGGTGCCGTAGGTCAGATCGAGTCGGTAATCGGCCGGAACGGACCACTCGAAACGCTGCAGCAACTGGTGCATGATCGCCTTGACCTCCATGCCACCGAAGTAGAGGCCGATGCACTTGTGGGCGCCGCCACCGAACGGTGCCCACGCGAATCGATGGACCTTGTCCTCGCGGCGCTCTGGGGAGAACCGGTCCGGATCCCAGTGGGTCGGGTTGGGCCACCACTCCTCGCGCAGCATCGATGCCCACGGATGGATGCTGACCAGGGTGCCCTTGGGCACGTAGTGCCCGAGGATGTCGGTGTCGGCCACCGTCTTTCGGAACAACATGCCCACCGGCGCGTTGATGCGGAGCGTCTCCTTGAAGGCCAGGTCGAGGCTGGGCAGTTTGTCGAGGTCGTCGTAGTCGATGGTTGATTTGCCCAGCGCCAGCGATTCGTCGCGGAGTCGCTGCTGCCACTGCGGGTGGCGACCCAGGAAATAGGTCATCATCGACAAGGCGATGGTGCTGGTGTCGTGGGCGGCCATCATCACGAAGATCATGTGGTTGACGACGTCCTCGTCGCTGAACGAATTGCCGTCCTCGTCCTGGCTGTGGCAGAGCACGCTGAACAGGTCGTCGCCGTCACCGGCGCGACGAGCGGCGATCTCCGAACGGAAGTAGTGCTGCAACGCTTCTCGTCCACGCAGCCCCCGCGCCCAGGTCCAGTCGCGGACGTCCGCGCGCACCATTGCCTGTCCGCCGCGGACCGCGGCCTCGAAGGCGCTCTCGAGGCGATGCGTTTCGCTCTCGTTGAGTGACGCACCCATGAAGACTTCGGTGGCCAACGACAGAGTGAGGTCCTTGGTACGTGAGTACATGGGGAACCCGGCGCCCACGTCCCAGTTCGCCAGGGTCTTCTCGATGTGCGGTGTCATCATGTCGAGATATCCGTTGAGTCGAGGCCTGGTGAAGGCCTGCTGCAGGATTCGACGGTGATGCATGTGCTCCTCGAAATCCATCAACATGATGCCGCGACGGAAGAAGGGGCCGATCATCGGTTCCCAGCCCTGCTCGCTGGAAAATGCCTTCTCGCGGTTCATCCATCCGCATTCGATGGCCTCGGGGCCGATGAGCGTCACGATGTTCATGTTGAGCGAACCCGACCACGAAACCGGGCCGTACTTCTCGTACCGCTCCATCGCGCTCGCGAGCGGGTCGGCGAGCGCTTCGAGTGTGTTGCCGAGAAACGGCATGCCCGCATCACCCATCACCGGCTTGAGGCCCGAACCGGCCGGCGGTTCGGCCAGCGGCCGCGGCTTACTCGGGTAGGCCTTGCTGACCTTGCCCAGCGTCGACTGCATCGTCTTCTTCGCGTTCACTCCAGCGCTCCCGCCCATGTCATCACCCCCGGTGCTCCGATCCCTCCGGACCGAGTAGCGCAGGAACGGAGCACCAAAGGAACGAATCGCTACAGATGTTTCAAAAGTAGTCTACGACGGGTATCCGGCCACGTCACCGAAATCTGCGAAGCACACCGAACTACTGCGTCGCGACGTAGTCGGCGAGGTGTGTGCCGGTCAGCGTTTTCGGATCGGCGATCAAGTCGGCCGGGGTGCCCTCGAAGACGATCCGGCCGCCGTCATGACCCGCACCGGGGCCGAGATCGACGATCCAGTCGGCGTGCGCCATGACCGCCTGGTGGTGCTCGATCACGATGACCGACTTCCCGCCGTCGACCAGTCGATCGAGCAACTCGAGCAGCTGTTGCACGTCGGCCAGGTGCAGGCCGGTGGTGGGCTCGTCGAGGATGTAGATGTCGCCCTTGTCTCCCATCTGAGCGGCGAGCTTCAGCCGTTGCCGCTCGCCACCAGACAGTGTGGTGAGCGGTTGACCGATGGTGAGGTAGCCCAGCCCGACGTCCCGCAGCCGGACGAGGATCTTGTGCGCCGCCGGGATCTTGGCGTCGGCCGACCCGAAGAACTCCTCGGCCTGCGTTACGGACATGGTGAGGACCTCGCTGATGTCCTTACCGCCGAATGTGTACTCCAGCACGTCGGCGGAGAACCGTTTGCTTTCGCACACCTCGCAGGGTGTGGCGACACCGGCCATCATCGCCAGGTCCGAGTAGATGACCCCTGCGCCGTTGCAGTTCGGGCAGGCACCTTCGGAGTTGGCGCTGAACAGTCCTGGTTTCACCCCGTTGGCCTTGGCGAACGCCTTGCGAATCGGATCGAGCAACCCCGTGTACGTGGCCGGGTTGCTGCGTCGCGACCCGCGGATGGCGCCTTGATCGATCGACACCACTCCGTCGCGAGTGGCCAGCGACCCGTCGATCAGCGAACTCTTGCCCGAGCCGGCCACCCCGGTCACCACAACCAGTACCCCGAGCGGGATGTCGACGTCGACGCCGCGCAGGTTGTGCATATCGGCGCCGCGAATCTCCAGGGCGCCGTCGGACGTCCGCACCGACTCCTTGATCCGGGCTCGGTCGTCGAGGTGCCGGCCCGTTCGCGTGTCGGCCTGACGCAACTGCTCGACTGTCCCCTCGAAGACGATCTCGCCGCCGTCCCGTCCGGCGCCGGGACCGAGATCGACCACGTGGTCGGCGATCGCGATGGCCTCCGGTTTGTGTTCCACCACCAGCACGGTGTTGCCCTTGTCGCGCAATTGCCGGAGCAGGTCGTTCATCCGTGCGATGTCGTGCGGGTGCAGACCGATCGTCGGTTCGTCGAACACGTAGGTCACGTCGGTCAGCGAGGATCCCAGATGACGGATCAGCTTGGTGCGCTGTGCTTCTCCCCCGGATAGCGTGCCCGCCGGGCGTTCCAGGGACAGATAGCCCAGGCCGATGTCCACGAACGAGTCCAGCGTCTGGCTCAACGTACCGAGCAGGGGTTTCACCGAGGGTTCGTCGAGCTGACGCACCCATTCGGCGAGGTCGCTGATCTGCATGGCACACAGGTCGGCGATGCTCTTTCCGGCGATGGTGGAGCTGCGGGCCTCCGCGGTCAGCCGGGTCCCGTCACATTTGGGGCAGGTGGTGAAGGTGATCGCGCGATCAACGAAGGCACGGATGTGCGGCTGCATCGCCTCACGGTCTTTGGACAGGAACGACTTCTGGATCTGCGGGATGAGGCCGAGGTAGGTCAGATTGATCCCGTCCACCTTGATCTTGGTGGCCTCTTTGTAGAGCAGGTCGTCGAGTTGGCGCTTGGTGAACTTGCGGATCGGCTTGTCCGGATCGAACCAGCCACAACCCCGGAAGATGCGCCCGTACCAACCGTCCATGCTGTAGCCGGGGATGGTGAGTGCGCCTTCGTTGAGCGACTTGGAGTCGTCGTACAACGCGGTCAGGTCGAAATCCGAGACCGAGCCCCGTCCCTCGCAGCGCGGACACATGCCGCCGGTGATCGAGAAGCTGCGGCGCTCCTTGACCTTTCGACCGGCCTTCTCGACCGTCACCGCGCCGGCCCCGCTGATGGACGCCACATTGAACGAGAAGGCCTGCGGTGAGCCGATGTGCGGTGTGCCCAATCGGCTGAAAAGGATGCGCAGCATCGCGTTCGCATCGGTCGCGGTCCCGACAGTCGAACGCGGGTTGGCGCCCATTCGTTCCTGATCGACGATGATCGCGGTGGTCAGTCCCTCGAGGACGTCGACGTCGGGCCGCCCCAGATTCGGCATGAAACCCTGGACGAACGCGCTGTAGGTCTCGTTGATCATCCGTTGTGATTCGGCGGCGATCGTGCTGAAGACCAGCGAACTCTTCCCCGACCCGGAGACGCCGGTGAACACGGTCAGTCGACGCTTGGGGATCTCCAGGCTGACGTCTTTGAGGTTGTTCTCGCGCGCTCCGGTGACCCGGATCAGGTCGTGGGTGTCGGCGACGTGGGTGTCAGGCGACGTGGGTGTGGATCGTGACGTCGTGCTGGGGGCGCTCACAGGATCTCCATCTGGTCGGGTCGGCGCACGTGGTCAGGGCAACTCGTTGTGATGCACTGTCGGTCAGGGTCTCCGGTGGCGTCTGGTGGCTTGGCGTCGACAGGTGTTCGACGACGGCATGCCCGGTTCGGTATCCACACATCTTCGTGGCGGCGGGACTGTGGTCACTGCAGTTGGTCGATACGGATCAGGTTGCCCGCCGGATCGCGGAACGCGCAGTCGCGGACTCCGTACGGCTGATCGGTGGGTTCCTGCAGCACCTCGGCGCCGGCGGCCTCGAGCTTCTCGAACAGTCCGTCGAGGTCATCTGTGGCCAGGGTGACCGCGCCGAAGCTGCCCTTGGCGATGAGGTCGAGAATCACCCGCCGTTCGTCGTCGGTGATCCCGGGATCCGCGGCAGGTGGGTGCAGCACGATCGAGGTCTGCGGTTGATCCGGTGGTCCTACGGTCAGCCACCGCATCCCCTCGTATCCGACGTCTTTGCGAACCTCGAATCCGAGGATGTCCCGATAGAACCCGAGGGCGGCGTCCGGATCGGTCTGCGGCAGGAAAGTGTACTGGATGACGATGCTCATGGGACTCACGCTAGACGCGGAGAACGGCTCGCGGCTTCTCGATTCCTGACCGGTCTGGTGACCTGTTTGGCCAGACACGCCGGTATCCCCGCGGTGGATTCGGCCCCGCTCTCCCGTTCCCGGTAGACACTCGGGGGCACACCGACGAGTTCGGTGAATCGGGTACTGAACGTGCCCAGCGACGAACAGCCGACCGCGAAGCAGACGTCGGTCACGGTCAGATCGCCCCGCCGCAGCAGTGCCATGGCACGTTCGATGCGCCGTGTCATCAGGTACGAGTACGGGGACTCGCCGTAGACCCGTCGGAACTCGCGGCTGAGGTGTCCGGCGGACATGTGGGCGCCACGGGCCAATGCTTCGACGTTCAACGGCTCGGCGTAGTCGCGATCGATGCGATCGCGAACGCGTCGCAGCCGCGCGAGGTCGCGCAGGCGATCGGCTTCAGACGACTCGGACACGTTGTGATCGTGCCATGCCCACAGCCTGTTGCCCAGGTTCGAACGAGCCGCCGTCAGAGCAACCAGTGGCGGGTGGCCAGCTCACCCACGTCGTCGACCACTTCCACCGCGCCGGCCGCCGTCAGTTCGGCTTCGGAGAAGCCGCCGCTGCGGACCGCCACACACCTGGCGCCGAGCCGGTTGGCCGATTCGACATCCCACACCGTGTCGCCCACCACCACCGCGCCGGCGCCGCCGGCGCGCTGCAGTGCCGTCGCCAGAATGTCCGGCTCGGGCTTGGATCGGTCCACATCCTCCGACGAGGTGACTGCCGCCAACTCGTCGCCGGTCATCCCGAGCATCCGCAGCGCGGCCTCGGTGAACTCTTCGGCTCCGGACGAGGCAAGCGCCACCCGGTGGCCGGCCTGCTGTAGCTGATCGATCAACGTGCGGGCACGCGGAAACACCCTGACCTCGGGGAGCAATTGCCGGTAGCGATCGGCCCAGTCCGCCCGCAACTCGTCGCCGAGCCGGTCCTCGACATCCCGGCCGCAGACCTCGCCGACCAGGAGGTCACCGCCCATGCCGACGGTTCGATGCACCCGCCACCAATCCGGGGCCAGGTCGTGGGCTGCAAAAGCGCGTATCCAGGCCAGCGCATGAAAGTAGGTGGAATCGATGAGGGTGCCGTCGACGTCGAGCAGCACGGTGTCGGCGAGGGTGGACTCATCGCGGTCGGGTGATTCGCGGTGTCCGGATGCGTTCGTCATGCTCTCCCCTGGGTTTGGATGTCGACTCGAGGTGTTACCCCGTCGGTACTGCAGGCAATCACGGAGGACGACTGATTCCTCCGATGCTCGACGAAGGAGCGCACCCCATGCCCACACGCTTCGGCTACACATTGATGACCGAGCAGGCCGGACCCAAAGAACTCGTCCGGTACGCGGTCGGCGCCGAGGAGGTGGGCTTCGACTTCGAGGTGTCCAGCGACCACTACTTCCCGTGGCTGTCGGCGCAGGGCCATGCGCCCTACGCGTGGAGTGTGCTCGGGGCGGTCGCACATGCGACCGAACGCGTGGACCTCATGACGTACGTCACCTGCCCCACCATTCGCTACCACCCCGCCGTCGTCGCGCAAAAGGCGGCCACCCTGCAGTTGCTCGCCGACGGGCGGTTCACCCTCGGCCTCGGAGCCGGTGAGAACCTCAACGAGCACGTCGTCGGGGAAGGCTGGCCGGCCGTCGCCGACCGTCAGGCGATGCTCGCCGAGGCGATCGAGATCATCCGCGCGTTGCACACCGGGGACCTCGTCGACTTCCGTGGCGACTACTTCCAGGTGGACGCCGCGCGCATCTGGGATCTGCCCGAGACGGTGCCGCTGGGCGTGGCCGTGTCCGGCGCGCAGGGCATCGAGGAGTTCGGTCCGCTCGCCGACCACCTGATCGCGGTCGAACCGAATCCGGGTCTTGTCGACACCTGGAACGCGACGGACGGCACCGGGACGATCGGCATCGACAGCCGCGCGATCGGTCAGATCCCCATCTGCTGGGATCGTGATCGCGATGCCGCGGTCGCCCGAGCCCACGATCAGTTCCGCTGGTTCAGCGGCGGGTGGGATGTCAACGCAGACCTGCGGACCACCGCCGGGTTCGCCGCGGCGACCCAGTACGTTCGACCCGCGGATGTGGCCGAATCGATTCCGTGCGGGCCCGATCTCGACGCCGTCGTCGACGCCGTGCGACCTTTCTGGGAAGCGGGATTCACCGATATCGCACTTGTCCAGATCGGTGGCGAATCGCAAGCCGAGTTCCTCGAGACGGCCGCAAAACCGTTGCTGGACAAGCTCCGTTCCGCCGCGTCGGGAGGTGGGGCCCAGTAGTGTGATCACACGACGGCAAGCAAAGCGGTTCGATTGCAACATCATTCACACCCAATCCGTCGACGGGCCCGGAAACCCACGACCGCGCGACACGCGGCCGGGGTAGCATCGGCCGAGGACCTCAAACAGCTCGGGTCCACACAACTGCACAGCCCTTAGGCGGATGAGACCTTCTCGGAGGCGATATGTCCGACGACAACACGTCGATCTACACAACCCGGGATTCCGGGGCACCGGCCGGCAGCGACGAGCATTCGCTGACCGTCGGCGCCGGTGGGCCCATCGTCCTGCACGATCACTATCTGATCGAGCAGATGGCACAGTTCAATCGTGAGCGCATCCCCGAACGCCAGCCCCACGCCAAGGGCAGCGGTGCGTTCGGCACATTCGAGACCACCGCGGACGTGTCGCAGTACACCTGCGCGGGGTTGTTCCAACCCGGTGTCAAGACCGAGATGGTGGCTCGCTTCTCCACCGTTGCCGGTGAACGCGGCAGCCCCGACACCTGGCGCGACCCTCGCGGATTCGCACTGAAGTTCTACACCGACGAAGGAATCTACGACATGGTCGGCAACAACACGCCGATCTTCTTCGTCAAGGACCCGATGAAGTTCCAGCACTTCATCCGCTCACAGAAGCGTCGCGCAGACAACAATCTGCGCGACCACGACATGCAGTGGGACTTCTGGACGCTGTCGCCGGAGTCGGCGCATCAGGTCACCTGGTTGATGGGTGACCGGGGTATCCCCAAGACGTGGCGGCACATGAACGGTTATTCATCGCACACCTACCTGTGGGTCAACGCCGAAGGTGTGAAGCACTGGGTGAAGTACCACTTCATCTCCGATCAGGGTGTGGAGTTCTTCACGCAGCACGAAGGCGACCAGATGGCCGCGGCCGACACCGACTTCCACACACGGGATCTGTTTGAGTCGATCGCCGCGGGCGATCACCCGAGTTGGACCCTCAAGGTGCAGTTGATGCCGTATGAGGACGCCACCGGTTACCGGTTCAATCCCTTCGATCTGACCAAGGTGTGGCCGCACGGTGATTACCCACTGCACGAGGTGGGAAAGATGACGTTGCACACCAATCCCACCGACAACCACGCCCAGATCGAGCAGGTCGCGTTCGAGCCGAACAACGTGGTGCCGGGAATCGGCTTCAGCCCGGACCGGATGCTGCTGGGCCGGGTGTTCTCTTACGCCGACGCACATCGTGCGCGTCTCGGCGGCAACTACAAGGAGATCCCGGTCAATCGGCCGCGCAACGAGGTGCACAGCTACACCAAGGACGGCCACATGCGGATCACCCCCGTGTCCGATCCGGTGTATGCGCCGAACTCCAAGGGCGGGCCGGCCGCGAGCTACGCAGGCCAGGGCGAGCCGCAGTGGGCAGCGGACGGCGACATCGTCCGTAGTGCATATGTGGACCACCCCGAGGACGACGATTGGGGGCAGGCGGGCACGATGGTGCGCGAGGTGCTCGACGATGCGGCACGCGAACGCCTGGTCGACAACGTCGTGGGCCATCTGCTCAACGGTGTGTCCGAGCCGGTCCTGGCCCGGGCGTTCGAATACTGGTCCCGAATCGACCCCGACATCGGTGCTCGCATCAAGTCCGGCGTGACCGAGAAGAAGGACCAGCCCGACCCCAAGGTCGACGAGCAGGGCAACCCCGCCCGTAGCTCGATGCAGGCCAAGGTCTGACGGACTAGTCGAACGGGTGGTGTGGCAGGAGGCCGCACCACCCGTTTCGTATCAGGAGGTCGCTCTCAGCGCCGTCATCACGCGGTGGGTCTTGGATTCCCGGAAATCCGCGATCGACAGGGCGCGCCGGGTCACCGTCGCGCGGATCGCTCGGTGCGCGGACATCGCTCGGACCTCGAACTGTGCTGCGGTCTCGCCAGGGTGCGGCTGCAGGCGCAGCGCGAGTTCGAGCAGGTCGACGTCGGCGACCGACCACCTCTCCACCTGAACCGAGCAACCGTCGAGGTCCACCTCGGGCCAGGTCTGGCAGGTCACCGGTCCCAGCGTT
Organism: Gordonia sp. NPDC062954; assembly: GCF_044543825.1. Lineage (NCBI taxonomy): Bacteria > Bacillati > Actinomycetota > Actinomycetes > Mycobacteriales > Gordoniaceae > Gordonia > Gordonia sp. NPDC062954. The sequence goes on from NZ_JBITWL010000022.1 coordinate 9,028, forward strand.
CCCAGATGGTCGATGGGTATCCCGCGCGGAGTACAGGTGACCACGAATTGTCGCTGCGCCGCGTCGAGGATGTGTGCCGGATCCGCGCCGTCGCGCAGCGCGGTCGCCACCGAGCCCGGCGGACGACGACTGATCGCCGCGGCCGCGACCTCTCGACGCTCCCCACACCAGTCCCGTTCGAGTCGATAGGAGAAATGTGTCTCCTCGAACGGGGCACGCCACCGTCCGACCAGACGATCGGTGTCGCATGGCCGCACCCCGACGGTGACGTCGTCCCGATCGCCGCTGCGCAGGCGGATCGTGAGACGACCGGCCAGCAGCGGGAGTGCACCCACATCGTCACGTGCCCGCGCCTCGGCGAACCACATGTCACGCCACAGCGGTGGCGAGTCGAGCAGATCCAGCGCCACCAGCGAATCGGTCACCGGGGACGCCACGTTCACCTTGATCTCGACGGGTGCGATCACCATTGCACCTTTCTCTCAGCGGCCGCGCGGCCGCGACCTCCTTCATCGTCATCGGCGGTGTCGGTGACGACACGAGTACGTCGCTACCTGAGTGCGGCATCGATCCGCGGGCCGGGTGCGAGTACTTCGAGTAGTCGATTACTCGTGCCGTTCGGTCGACGTGCCCGCATACTCGGAACCGGACGAGTCGGAGGTGATCATGGTCGGGATGATTCGCTCGGTGCGCACATCCGCGCGTCGCACCGCGGGTGCGGAACCGACACCCCGTCGACGGAGCGCCACCGCTCGTGGACTCGCGCAGACTGCAGAACGTGTCGATCGCGTGGTCGGTTGGTCCCGATTGTGGTCGCCGGTCGGGCTCGCCGTGCTGGTGGGACTGCGCAGCCAGCTGCGCGCGTACAACCTCGTCGACACGGGCCGACCGGGCGCCCGGCTACCGGTCGGCACGCCGGACGAGCACCGGGCGCGGAGCGTGGACGGCACCTACAACGATCTCGGCGAGCCTCGTGCGGGTTCGGCCGGGAGCCGGTTCGGCCGCAACGTGCCGTTAGCGCGCACCGCACCCGAGAACGCTGATGACATCTGCGAACCAAATCCTCGACTGGTCAGCCGAAGGCTGTTGACCCGTCGCGAGTTCCGCCCGGCCACCACGCTCAATCTGCTGGCAGCAGCCTGGATTCAGTTCGAGGTGCACGATTGGTTCAACCACGCGCCACAGGCCGGAAATCCGTGGCGCATCCGGCTACCCGACGGTGACGACTGGCCGCATGACCCGATGACATTCGCGCGTACCGCGGTCGACCCGACCGGACCAGACGATCAACCGCCCGTGTTCGCCTCGACGGTGTCGCACTGGTGGGACGGCTCGCAGATCTACGGTGAGACGGCCGACTACGCGGAGAGCATCCGCACCCACGACGGTGGGCGGATCGCGCTCGACGACGTCGGGTTGCCGCCCGTGGAGACCGAGGCACTGCTCGACCCGAATGGTCAGGCCGCCAATTTCTGGGTGGGTCTTGCCCTGTTGCACTCGTTGTTCTTGCGCGAGCACAACGCGATCGCCAACCGGTTGGCGTCCGCCTACCCCGCCATGACCGATCAACAACTGTACGACACCGCCCGATTGGTGAACGCGGCGTCGATGGCCAAGATCCACACCTTGGACTGGACCCCGGCGATCATCGCGCATCCGACCACGGTTGCGGCGATGCGCGGCAACTGGTTCGGACTTCTCGGCGAGCGGATGTCTGGACGCATCGCATGTTTCACCGACAACGAGCTCCTCTCCGGCATCCCCGGCTCGGCGACCGCCGACAACGGCGTGCCGTTCGCCCTCACCGAGGAGTTCGTCGCCGTCTACCGCATGCATCCGCTGCTACCCGACACGGTGGCGTTCCGCAGTGGACTCGACGACCGCGTCGTGGCGCGGCACGCGATGGCCGATCTGCTCGCCGCGGACGTACGACGACATCTGACGTCGAACACCGCCGCCGATCTGCTCTACTCGTTCGGGCGCGCACACCCGGGTGAACTGTCGTTGCACAACTTCCCGCGTTCCCTGCAGAACCTGGCACGACCCGACGGGACGCCGATCGACCTCGCCACCGTGGACATCATGCGGGTCCGCGAACGCGGAGTGCCGCGTTACAACGATTTTCGCCGCGCCCTGCGGATGGCACCGGTGACGACGTTCCGTGAACTCACCGGTGACGACGCGACCGCCACCGAATTGGCGGAGATCTACGGCGACATCGAGCGGCTGGATCTGATGATCGGACTCTACGCCGAAGCCAAGCCGCCCGGATTCGGCTTCAGCGACACCGCCTTCCGGATCTTCATCCTGATGGCTTCGCGCCGCCTGTCCTGTGATCGCTTCTTTACCAGCGATTTCCGCCCCGAGGTGTACACCGAGGTCGGTATGGCATGGGTCCGGAACTCGCCGATGCGCTCGGTCCTGCTGCGTCATCATCCGATCCTGACACCTGCGTTGCGCTCAGTTGCCAATCCATTCGCCCCCTGGAGATCCGCAGCGGCATCGAGAGAGGACCGATCCCCATGACCGACAGCGTCTCCGGCGGCCGGACGTATGTGCGTTTCCACGAGGACATCGAATCCCCGCGGGCCGACGAGGCCGACGACATCGAGAAGATCGTGCGCGTACTGCGCGCGAACAACGAGCGCGCATATCGCGTGTACAAGCGAGGGTTGCGCGACGCGCACGCGAAGGGTCACGGCATCCTGCGCGGCACACTGGCGGTACTCGACGAACTGGACCCGGAGCTCGCGCAGGGAATGTTCGCCGCGCCTGGGACCTACTCGGTGATCGCACGACTGTCGAGCACGTCCGGGGCGATCCGCAGCGACCAACTGCGTGGAGTTCGGGGACTCGGCATCAAGGTGATCGGCGTATCGGGGCCGCGCGCGCTTCCCGACGACACCGCGCGGACCCAGGACTTCATCATGGTCACCCATCGCGAATTCCTGTTCGCCGACGCGCACGCATACAGCCGCAGTGGGATGTGGACGGCGTGGGCACTGGCCCGGCTGTCCGATCCGGCACTGCGACTCGGCAGTGAGGCACTCGACGCGCTGAACAAGCACGTGTTGCCCCGGTTCGGGCGCAGGCTGCCCGACAACCTGGCGGTGTTCGTGCAACCGAACACCCATATCCTCGGTGACACCTTCCACACGTCGGCGCCGCTGCGCCATGGTGACCACATCGCCAAGATGCGTCTGATCCCACGGTCACCGGAGGTGCGTGCGCTCGCGGGCGCGCCGATGCCGCCCAACGGTGAGGTCAATGCCTTCGCCGAGTCGGTGATCGACTTCTTCGCCTGCCACGGGGCCGAATACGAACTACAAGTGCAGTTGTGCACAGACCTCGCGGAGATGCCGATCGAGGATGCGACAAAGGAATGGGACGCCGCGCGCTCGCCGTATCGTACCGTCGCGCTCCTCCGATATCCCGTGCAGGACACCTATACCCCGCAGCGCCGGGCGTTCGGCGACGAGGTGCTGTCGTTCAACTCGTGGCGGGGTCTCGACGCACACCGCCCGCTCGATCAACCGGCTCAAGCGGCGTGTGTACGACGCGTCGAGTCAGTATCGTCATCGCGTCAATCACGCCCCGATGCTCGAACCCGCCGACGAATCGGAGCTGCCGATCTGACCAGCCGGTGACCGACCGCCGACGACGCCGTGACCCGACGACCAACACCTGGCGACCGATCCGTGTCCCGATCTGCCGTGCCAGGTCACAACCAGTCGTGCGGCGCTTTCGCGTTCATCACAGTGGTCGTTCACGACGCCGCAGCGGCGCGCGGCACCTATACTCAGGACGCATGGACGGCGGTTGGCAGCTGCTCGGCCGGCCCTCCGAACATCAGGCGATCCTTTCCGCCCTGACCGACGGGGGAAGCGGCGTCATGCTGGTCGGACCCCCTGGGGTCGGCAAGACGACATCGGCACGAACGGTGACCGATTCGCTGCGTGCCCCGGTGCACTGGGCAGCCTGCACGGAGTCCTCCCGGGCGATTCCACTGGGTGCTTTTGCGCCGTGGGTCCGTCTGTCGCCGAGCACCTCCCGCGATCCGATCGCCGCACTCGTGTCGGCGCGAGAGGCATTGATCGCCGAGCCGAACACCGCTCGCAGCCGCGAGACCGTCCCCGACGCCATCACGACGCTGTGGAAGGACGGGTATCTCACCCGGATCGAGCTCGACCCGCTGACCAAGGAGCAGTGCACCGAGCTGGTCGAGAAGGTGCTCGGCGGGACTCTCGAAGGTCTCAGCGCCGACGTGATCTGGGAATCGTCGGGTGGTAATCCCCTCTTCCTGCGGAACATGGTCGAGGGTGCGCTGGCGGCCGGAAACCTCACGGAGAACAACGAAGTCTGGCAGCTTCGTGGCCCCACCGCCGTGCCGTCGGGACTCGTGGCGTTGATCGACGAGCGACTCGATCGGGCCGGTGACGCCGTGGTGGATGCGTTGAAGTTGCTCGCATTGTACGAACCACTCGATCTCGACACGCTGGTCGAACTCGGACCCTGCGTTCACGGATCGTGGCGGTCCTGCGTGATCGTCCGATCACCTCGGCCGCCGAGCGGATCCGGCTCGCCCGGCTCTGCGTCGACGGTGATCAGGACATCGAGCCCAAGCTGTTGATCTCGGCCGCCAAAGATGCGGTGGCACTGACCAATCTCCCGCTCGGTGAACAGCTGGCCCGCGCCGCCCACGAACGCGGCGGCGGTGTCGCAGCAGCCGAACTGTTGTCGCGGGCACTGCTGTGGCAGGGCCGGTTCGCCGAATCCGATGAAGTGCTGGCCGGCTACGACCCGGACGATCTCGACGAACTGCAGTTGGTGCAGTGGGGCGTTCCGCGGATGAGCCGGCTGTTCTGGTCGATCGGCGACGTTGCGCAGAGTGGCCGGCTGTTGCAGCTGATGCGTGACAGGGTGGGCCATCGGGCGCTGCGCTTGGTCGTCGAGGCGGCCGAGAAGGTTCTCGCAGACGCCGAATCACCCTCTCAGGCAATAGACTTCGCGGCATTCGGCGCAGGTTTGGCGATGCCGGTCGCCGGTCGTGGACTGGATTTCGAGCCGATCGCGGCGCGATGCCGTCCGGAGCAGAAGGCCACCGACGGCATGATCAAGGTGATGATCCGCTACGGCGATGTGCTCGCGCTGGCGACTGTCGGTGACCTCGATGCGGCCGACCGCCGCGCCGTAGAGTACGCCGAGTTCTCGTCGTCCGGCCAGTTCGTCGGCTGGGCGATCGCCAAGATCATGGCGGGTCTCGTCGCGACCCACCGCGGTGCCTTCCGCACTGCGGCGACGGCGATCGAGCAGGCACTGGCGGCGCTCAACGCCGAGACATCCCTGCCGTGGCAGCTGCCCGCGCGGCTGATCCTGGTCCGGGCCTACGCTGCGCTCGGTGAGGTGGCGAAGGCGCAGCAGGTGATCGACGACGCGGAGGAACACTCCGGACCGCACCTGCGCCTTCACGAACCGCAACGCACGATCTCGCGTGCCTGGATCGCGGCATCGACCGGGAGCCCTCGGGAGGCGATCGAGTTGTGTGGTGAGGCTGCGGACTCGGCCCAGAGCTCGGGGCAGTATGCGGTAGCCGCCGAGGCGTTGCACCATGCGGCTCGGTTCGGCGACCGCCAGATCGCGCAGCGTCTCACCGACGTCGGCCGGTTGGTGCAGGGTCCGGTGGTCGGCTTCTATGTGCAGCATGCGGCCGCGGTCGCGAATGCGGACCCGGCCGCGCTCTGCGTGGTAAGTGGGCGGTTTGAACAGATCGGTCTGATGCTCTCGGCCGCCGATGCGGCCGCGCAGGCGGTTCCGTTGTACGACCGGGCCGGACGACGACGCGAGTGTGCTGAGGCGACCGCGCGCTCCGCACGGCTGGCCGCACGCTGCGACTCGGCGACGACACCGGCCATCCGTGCTGCCGCGCGGCCGCTGCCGGTCACCGCGCGGGAGCGGGAGATCACCGCGCTGGTGGCGCAGGGGCTCAGCAACCGAGAGATCGCCGAGCGCCTCACCGTGTCGATCCGAACCGTGGAGGGGCACATCTACCGCGCCTGCATCAAACTCGACGTCGCGGATCGGGACGCCTTGGCCCGCATCGTGTGGAATTAGGGTCCTTCGCGACGCCGCTGGGCAGGCACCGGGGCTCCTCACCGAACCGGCGGCCGCTCGCGTCACGAGCCAGTGGGTTACGCATCAGGCGGCTCGCGGGCCACTAGGCTGGCACACCGTGACAGAGTCCGTGGACGTCGTGGTGGTGGGTGCAGGTGTGATCGGCCTAGCCGTGGCGCGCCGGCTTGCCCGGGACGGTCTCAGCGTGGTGGTGGTCCTCGAGCGTGAGGACGCGATCGGCACCCAGACCAGTTCCCGCAACTCCGAGATCATCCACGCCGGGATCTACTATCCGTCGGGCAGCCTGAAGGCACGGATGTGCGTGGCCGGCCGCGAACTCCTGTATCGCTACTGCGCCGATCACGATGTCGCGCACCGTCGGACCGGCAAACTGATCGTCGCCACCGACACCGATCAGCTCGCCGCACTCGACGGTATCGCCCAGCGTGCGCGCGAGAACGGCGTCGACGATCTGCGACGGATCGGTCGGACCGAACTGGCGGAGATGGAGCCCGAGGTGTGCGGCGTGGCTGCGTTGTGGTCGCCGTCGACCGGAATCGTCGACGCCCATGGTCTGATGGGTGCGCTTCGCCGCGACGCCGAGCAGGCAGGAGCGGTGATCTCCTTGCGCAGCGACGTGACAGGGGGCCGCGTTCGACCGGATGGTCGGATCGAACTCACGGTCCGCGACATCGGTGCCATCGTCTGCGCGACGGTGGTCAACTGCGCGGGTCTGGGCGCCTGGGGGCTCGCGCGATCGCTGACCGGGTTCCCGGCCGAGCGGGTGCCGCTCCGGCACCTCGCCAAGGGGAGCTACTTCGGCTTGCGAGCCGGCCGAGCACCATTCGAGCGGTTGATCTATCCGGTGCCGGTGGACGGTGGCCTCGGCGTCCATCTGACCGTCGACCTCGACGGCATCGCACGTTTCGGTCCCGATGTGGAATGGGTCGCCCACGCTGAGCATGTCGTCGATCCGGCCCGGGCCGATGCGTTCTACGCCGCCATCCGCCGCTACTGGCCCGGATTGCCCGACGACGCCCTGCAGCCGGACTTCGCCGGCGTCCGACCGAAGCTGACCGGCCCGGGAGAACCGGCCGCCGACTTCCTGGTGCAGGGGCCGACCGACCATGGCGTCGCCGGTGTCGTCAACCTGTTCGGCATCGAGAGTCCGGGCCTGACGTCCTGTCTGGCGCTGGCTGCCCATGTTGCCGCGACGATCGACCGTGACCGGCTACGGTGAACTGCACGGAGCCGTCGCGACGGCGGTCTGATGTGGGGAGCAGCATGAAACTCGGGTTACAGCTGGGATATTGGGGTGCACAGCCGGCAACGAACCATGCCGAGCTGGTCCGGGCGGCCGAGGCCGCCGGATTCGACGCCGTCTTCACCGCCGAGGCGTGGGGATCGGATGCCTATACCCCCTTGGCGTGGTGGGGATCGTCAACCGAACGCGTCCGGCTCGGCACGTCGGTGCTGCAGCTGTCGGCACGTACCCCGACCGCCTGCGCGATGGCCGCACTCACCCTCGACCACCTGTCCGGTGGCCGCCACATCGTCGGGCTCGGTGTGTCGGGTCCGCAGGTTGTCGAAGGTTGGTACGGTCAACGATTCGCCAAGCCGCTCGCGCGAACCCGTGAGTACATCGACATCATGCGGCAGGTGTGGGCCCGCGAGGCGCCGGTCACCAGCACGGGCCCACACTATCGGTTGCCGCTGACCGGGGACGACGTCACCGGACTGGGTAAACCACTCAAGCCGATCACGCACCCGCTGCGTGCCGACATCCCGGTGATGCTGGGCGCCGAAGGCCCCAAGAACATCGCCCTGGCAGCCGAGATCGCCGACGGCTGGCTGCCGCTGTTCTACACGCCCCGACTCGCCGACACCTACAACGAGTGGCTTGACGAGGGATTCGCACGGCCGGGGGCCCGGCGCACGCGCGCCGACTTCGAGATCTGCGCCACCGCCCAGATCGTCATCACCGACGACCGGGCCGCCACCTACGAGGCGATCAAACCGTTCCTCGCGCTCTACATGGGCGGGATGGGCAGCGAGGACACGAATTTCCACGCCGAGGTGTATCGGCGGATGGGCTACGCCGACGTCGTCGACGAGGTGACCGCGTTGTTCCGCAGCAACCGCAAAGACGAGGCCGCACAGGTGATACCCGACGAAGTCGTGGCCGATTCGGCCATCGTCGGTGACATCGAACACGTGCGGTCGGAGGTCAAGCGGTGGGAGGCCGCCGGCGTCACCATGATGCTGGTGTCGCCCGGCAGCGTGCCCGAGATCGAGCAGCTGGCGACGCTCATCTGAGCAGCCAGATGTCGCGCCAATCGCCGTCGGGTCGGGTCACTGCACTCGTCCGGGTCACATTCGCCTACCTGCTCGCCATCGCGGTCGCGGTGCTGTGGTTGCTGTGGGGACCCGCGACCGGTGTGTTGTGGCTCGATACGTTGATCGCCGACCTGCTGGCCACGGTCGTCATCTTCGGTTTCAGCCGGGTCCACCACAACAGCAGCTTCTACGACGCGTACTGGAGCGTGATCCCGCCGCTGCTGCTCGGGTACTGGTGGTGGCAGTCAGACCTCGGCGTCGACGATCTCCGTACCTGGCTGTTGTTCATCGTGGTTGCGGTGTGGGCGGTCCGCTTGACCGCGAACTGGGTCGGTACGTTCCCCGGTCTGCACCACGAAGATTGGCGCTACGCACAGCTGCGCGCCGACGCCGGTCGGTGGGAGCTGCCGGTGGACCTGTTCGCCATCCATGTGATCCCGACCCTGCAGGTGTTCGCCGGGATGGTGCCGGCCTATGTTGCGGTGACCCACCCGGCCCAGGGCCCGACCTGGTTGGTCGTCGTGGCGTTCCTGGTGGGGTTGTCGGCTGTCGGACTCGAGACGATCGCCGATGGGCAGCTGCGCCGGTTCGTCCGGTCCGCTCGCGGCGGCGATGTGATGGATCGTGGCGTCTGGGGATGGTCGCGCCACCCGAACTATTTCGGTGAGTTCTCGTTCTGGTTCTCGCTCGCGCTGTTCGGGGTGGCGGCGTCTCCGGCGGACGCCTGGTGGCTGTTCATCGGCGCCGCGGTGATGCTCGCTCTGTTCGAGGGCGCGAGCATCCCGATGATGGAGCGGCGCAGCCTCGCCCGACGACCCGGCTACCAGTCGGTGATCGACCGGGTACCGCGGTTCGTGCCGCGGCCACCGCGCGCGGGCGGTGCCGTGCGGACTCGCCGATGAGCGCGCACCGACGGCGACCGCGGGTCGTGATCGCCGGCATGGGTGACAGCGGGTTGCTCACCGCGCTCCATCTGGCGCGTGGCAGATCGCCGGTTCCGTTGTCTCGGTCCGGTTCTCGGGCGGCTATCGACATCGTCGGGATCTCGTCGAAACCCGGGCTGCTCAGCGGGCAGGAACTGGGCACCCGGATTGCGCGACCCGACGTGTGGAGCCGCGATTATTGGATCGGGTTCGACCGCTTTCGCGGACTCGACCGGGTGCGGACCGTGCACGGCACACTCGTCGGTCTCGACACCGGTCAGCGGCGGGTGGAGGTTGTGCGCAGCGACTGCTCGACCGTCGCCGAACCCTACGACGTGCTGGTGATCTCCACTGGGGTGCGCAACGGCTTCTGGCGGCAGCCGACGCTGCAGACCGCGGCCGACATCGCCGACGACCTCAGGCGGACACATGCACGTCTGCGCGCTGCGACGAGCATTGCGGTGATCGGCGGTGGGGCGGCCGCGATCAGCAGTGCGGCCAACGTGGCCGCGGTATGGCCCAACAAGAACGTGCACCTGTACTTTCCGGGCTCCCGGGCGTTACCCGGTCATCATCCGCGGGTGTGGCAACAGGTGCGGGCCCGCCTCGAGGGCTATGGTGTCGAGCTGCACCCGGGGCATCGCGCCCGACTTCCCGCCGGCTCCGGGATCGACCACATCGGTACCGGACCCGTTCACTGGAGCACCGGTCAGCCATCGGCACATGCCGACGCCGTTGTCTGGGCGGTCGGAGCGGTGCGTCCGAACACCGAGTGGCTGCCCGCCGATCTGCTGGATGAACACGGGTTCGTCCGCGTCGACGACGATCTCGGCGTGACCGGGCACGAGCGCATCTTCGCGCTCGGCGATGTGGCGGCGACCGATCCCCTGCGCAACTCGGCGCGTAACCGGGCCGACCGACTGGTCGCACACAATGTGCGCGCCACACTGCGCGGTGGCCACCGGCGCCGTTATCGTCCTCGACAGCATCGCTGGGGGTCGGTTCTCGGTGTCCAGCGCGACGGACTGGAGATCTTCACCCCCGATGGTCGAGGGTTCCGGCTGCCCGCATGGTCGATCGACACCGTCCTGCAGCCTTGGATCGTCCGCCGCGGAATCTATCGCGGGGTGCGCGATCAGGAGTGGGAAGTCTAGGACGTCTGCGCTTCCCGCAGAGTGGCCAGCCAGGTGTGCACCAGCGGGACGACGCTGGCCCCTTCCCCACTGGCGGCGGCGACTCGCTTCATCGACCCCGAACGGATGTCACCGGCCGCGAACAGGCCGGGTTCGCTGGTGGTCAGTTCGGCAGGCGGAACGTCGCCAGGCCACCGCTGCCGGGGTACGTCGCGGCCGGTCAACACGAACCCGTCATCGTCACGCTCCACCACCTCGGGCAGCCAGTCGCAATGTGGGGAGGCACCCAGCAGCAGAAACAGTCCACCGGCCGCGCAGCGTTGCTCGCGTCCGGTGCGATTGTCGCGCAACATCACCCACTCCAGCCTGCCGGAACCACCACCGTCGACGACCTCGCTTGACCCGCGCACGGTGATGCGTGGATTGAATGCGATCTCCCCGACGAGATAGTCCGACATCGTCGAACTCAGATCCGGGCGCCGCACCACGATTGTGACTGAGCGCGCATGGCGCGCCAGGTGGATGGCTGCCTGACCGGCGGAGTTGCCGCCGCCGACCACGAAGACATCCTGCCCGTCCATCTCGCGTGCGGCGCTCATCGCGGCGCCGTAATGGACGCCGACACCGACGAGTTCCTCCAACGCGGCCACGCCGAGGCGTCGATAGGCGACGCCCGTACTGATGAGGACCGACCGAGCGCATACCTCGCCGCCGTCGGTCACGAGACGATAGGGCGCCAGCGCCTCCTCGATCAGCAGACGCTGCACCGGCCACCCGGTCAGGAACCGCGCGCCGAAACGCAGCGCCTGCGTCCGTGCCCGCTGCGCGAGTCGCATCCCGGAGATCCCGCGCGGGAACCCGAGATAGTTGCGGATCATCGAGCTGGCACCTGCCTGCCCGCCCACCGCCTCCGACTCGATGACGACCGTCCGCAATCCCTCGGAGGCGGCGTACACGGCGGCTGCGAGACCGGCCGGCCCGGCCCCCACCACGGCGAGGTCGACAACGGTGTCAACCGAGATGTCGGAGGGTCGGCCGTAGAGCAGCACCGCGACGTCACGGACCGACGTCGGCGCGATGACCGAGGTGGTGTCACCGCGCAGTGAATGGACCAGGGTGTCGGGAACTGGTGTGCGCGAATCGGTCCGGCTGAACAAGTCGATGGTGGCGCGGCCCTCCGGACTGTCCGGCATGTGCGTGCGGTACGGCATCCCCATCCGGTCGAGGAAGTCTCGGATGGACATGGTGAGCGCCGTGAGTTCGGTGCTGACGATCCGGATGACCTCCACTTCCGGTGCGGCGACCGTTGCTCCCCAGTCGGAGAGCAGTTCGGTGATGGCGTAGTGGAATTCTTCGTCGCGCGGGCCGCGCGGGATCAACAGAAATGTGTCGAACTTGCCCTTCTGCAGCGCGGGCCGCAGAGTCTCGGATCGCTCCATGAACACCGACCAGTGGATGCCTACCACTCGACGTGCGGTCGGCACGATACTCCGGAAGGTCGCGAGTGCCTCGAGCAGGTTCATGTCGGGCAATTCAGACTCGACCACGATCATCGCGATGGGCCGCCCGTCGCTACGCAGCCTGCTCAGCTGTGTGATCGCCTCGATTGCCGATGCCGCACAGGTGATGTCGTAGTCACGACGGTAGCGATCGAATTCGCCCATGAGGGTCGCGGCATGGCCGGAGGCCACCACGACGATCGATGGCGCACGTGAGTTGTCCGCAGCTGGCGTGGTCACCGAACCAGTCTCCCACCGACGGGGCGGTCAGGTCGGGCCGATCACCACGGTGCGGGTGGCCAGTGCGCGATCGCGGACGGTGAACAACCGCGTGCCGGGTTTCTGACCGATCCGGATCTCACTGATCGCCATGCCCACCGAGGTCAACCGGTCGTGGGTCACCGCGATATCGGGGGCAGACCACGCGAGGCCCCACAATCGGCACGTGGGCCCGTGGGCCGGATCGGCTCCGACCACGACCTCGACGACGAAATCGGCGGCGCGAAAGAACAGTTGGCGAGTATCGCCGCCGATGTGGCGATCCAGGCGGAAGTCGAGGTCAAGGGTGGCGCCGAAAAGCGCGAGCGCATGATCACGAGTCGGTGCTGTGAAGACGAGATGATCGAGCTTGGGGATGTCGGCATCCGGCCACAGCGGTAGGTCGATCCGATCGGTCACGTCGACGGGTTCGTCAGGGTCCAGGCCTCGGCGCTTGGTCAGTCGCTGCACGTCGGCGAGATTGTCGACGCCGAAGCTCACCCGGTGTCCTGCTGCCCCATCTCCGTGAACCCGCAGCGATCCGTTACCGAACCCGAACGCCCCGTCCGTGGACCCACGACCCAACAGAGACGTGTACACGGCGTGGGTCGCAGCGACGTCCGGTGACATCAGGTCGACGTCGACGCCGGTCGGCGGTGCTCCGTTCACGGCCGCAGCTTACTGGTGATGTGCCATGCGCCGCAGACACATCGGTAGCACCGCAGCGTCGGCCCGGAGCCGGTGTGGCGGCGGACGGCAACGATGCTCTCGCGGGCGAGTACGTCGGAGGCAAAGGCCACCTTGTCCGGGGTGGGGCACGTTCGCGGTGGGGCCGCTTTCGAGACGCCGGCGCGCCGACGCTTGCGAGCCGGAGTCGCGGCGGTTCGAGCTTCGATGGCGCGATAGAAGTTCTCGAGTTCGGCGTCGGTGAACGACGAGGACTCGGGCTGCCGGCCGTTGATGTCCTGCGGTTTCGACGGTTCGGGTCGCACTGGACGACCCGAACGGCGCTCGTCGGTGCGCTGCTCGATCTCACGATAGAACGCCTCGAGATCGTCGTCGGAGAACGGCACCCCACGAGTTTAGTGCGCCGCGCGCGCAGATCACCGTGTCAACTGATCACCGCCGCCCGGCCCATGGCTGCCGGTCGAGGCGATCCCGCATGTTGGCTCAGCCGGCGGCTTTCGCCACCTTGTAGGCCGCTCCGGCACCTTCCCGCTGCTTCATCTTCACGATCGCGTCGTGGTGACGTCGCGCGTGGTAGGCCAGCGGGAAGTAGGTCAACCGCTCGGGCAGTACGCGATAGGCGGCGCGAATCGCCGCGTGGATGCGCTCGAGTTCGCGCTGTTCGCCGTTGGTCCAGGTGACACCGAGGATCTCTCGGATGCGTGGGTCCATCACGCCGATGGTGGTCAGATAGTTCAACTTCTGGGCGGGCACCGAGGCATAGCGTGCGATGGTGTTGGCGAACCGGACCAACGGTGCGGGGACTGCGCCGTCGAGCCGCGGCGCCGTCTGCATCTGGCGGACCAGTTCCACCGCCGTCGGGTGGGCGACCAACACGTTGTCGATCATGTTGTCGAAGTAGGGGGTGAACTCCTCGATCGTCTGCGGGAACCCCTTCATGGGCACCTGCACGATCTTCGCGATCCGGACGTTGTCGCGGTACACCTCCTCCTCTTCGACCGGGGTGAACTCGCGACCGAGGACAAAGGGTGCTGCCGTCACCGACGTCGGAAAGGCAGTGGCGATGACCCACTGATAGGCCTCGGGGTTGAGCGCGCTGATGTGCTTGCCCTCCGCGTTGCGCATCTGTAGCGGCTGATGCATACGCCGCAGCCGTTTGCCCTCCTCGATGGCCTCCTGCCCGCCATACACCCAACGCATGACCGAGTCGATCGACCGGATGGCCCTACCCATCGGGTCCGTGCGGTACACCGAGTACTTGCCGACGACGTCACCGATGACCGGATGCATCACCTGCATCACGAACGCCGCACCGTTGACCGGCAGGAACGTGTAGCGGCCAACGAGTTCGGCGGTCAGTGAATCGGGAGAAATTAGTTCGATCTCGTCATCGCCGTGCGATATCACCGGTTCGTCGGCCAGCATCGGGGACGGTTGGGTGATTGTCATGTCGGACCTCCACGCGTTCTGACTCGTCTCAACGAGCGACCTCATTCTGAGGACTTATGTAGTCAGATTAACGTGTGAGCTCGCCCACGTCGACACCTTTGCGAAAAAGGTTGCGCGTTACTCGGTCAAGTCAGCGGGCCATCCAGCGCCGTCGTCGGATGACACCGCGCATCCGACGCAGCTCTCCGGAGGTCAACGTCGCGGGCGGATCGTCGGCGACGATGCGGTCGACCTCATCGAAGAACTCCCTATCGGTGAGTCCGAACTGTTCGGCGATGGCGCTCGACGAGCCACCGCCGAGTTGATACCAGTGCTTCTCGAAGTCGATCATTTTCTGCTGCTTGTCGTGCGGTGTGTCGAGCCGCTGCTTGTCGCGCACTGTCACTCTGCCCCTGAGATATCGCCGGAGAATCGTCGAATGGAACCGGCACCCGCGCTGACTGTTCAACACCGGCCGTTCGACGCCTGTCGCCAATATTGTGCCCTCGGATGATGGCGTGTGTCACTGCCTGGAATCAACGGGACGTGAATGTCGCGTGGCGTGTCGCCGCAGGGTCGGACATTTCCCCCGAAACGTCCAAAAGTCCGCGCGCACCGGATATTTCGTTCGCTCCACTCACTGCTCGTAGCGAGGGACCACCGCGTAAACGACGAGATCCGATGGAACGCCCTTGGCTTTGAACCGCCGCTTGCGACGGTGGTAGCGCTCGGCGTCCGCGTTGTTCAGGGTCGCATCACTGGCGAACAGTTCGCCGGGTCCCGCGGCATCGGCCACCCGGGCCGCGATGTTGACATCGACGCCGATGAAATCGTCCCCCACCGCGCGCGGGGTTCCGGTGTGCAGACCGGCGCGCAGTTGTGGCCGGTAGCTGTCGATGGTCAGCGCGCTCACTGCGCAGATGGCCTCGTGGGCTGCTTCGATCGCCTCGGTGCCGTCCAGGAACACCGCCATCGTCCCATCGCCGAGGTACTTCACCACACTGCCACCCCGCGCGGAGATGACAGATTCGGTCACCGCGTTCACCTCGGACAACAGCCGCAACACCTGGTCGTCGCCCGCCCCGAGAGCCCACGTGGAGAAACCGACCAGATCGGTGAACAGGATGGTTGCGGGCACCGGTTCGCGCCCCCGGCCGCCGCGTCGGGCGAGCATCGTCTGCCACACCTGCAGCGCACCCAGGCCCAGTTCGCGAATGACGCTGGGCTGCTCGGGACGAGCCTCGTTGATCAATCGGGCCAGGCGATCGGAGGTCCGGCCCCCCACCTGCGGTGGCGAGCCGGGCAGCAGACCGCGTGCCGCACGCGCCGCCCGAACCGCTCGGGCGTTGGCATCAGAACGAGCCAGTGCGTCGGCGGCACGGCGTGCAGGCCCAAGGTTGCCCGAATGCCGCGCCGAGGAGGTCGCCGTGACCGCGTCGGTGGGGTCGGCAGCATCGCCGTGCTCGTCGCCGGCATCGTCGGTCCGCGTCACGTGGGCCAGTGTATTCCGCCGGCCGGAGAGCTCCGCCCGGATGTGGGTCACGGGCGGTCAGTGGGTGCCGGCAGCCTCGTGATCGGAGCGGCGGCGGCCGTCACGGCGGTTCGCGCGCACACTGCTCGCCATCGCAGCGCCGATGAACGCCACTCCGACCAAGCCCGTGACCACCTCGTTGACCTCGATCTGGATGCTGAGAAGAAGGATGACCGCAAGTGCCCCGATCGCCCAGTGCGCGCCGTGCTCCAGATAGCGGTACTGGCCCAATGTGCCCTGCCGAACGAGATAGATGGTGATCGAGCGGACGAACATCGCGCCGATGAACCCCAGCCCGAGCGCGATCAGGATGGGGTCCGGGGTGATGGCGAACGCGCCGATGACTCCGTCGAACGAGAACGACGCATCGAGTACCTCGAGGTAGAGGAACAAGAAGAATCCGGCCTTGCCCACCGCCACCGTGGTGGGGTGGGGATCGCGACCTGTACGTGTCGACATATCGGTATCCATCGCAGACGTGTCGCCCGGCCCGTCGTCGGGCGAACCGCCGAACACACCGGGTTGGCGACGTTGGAACAACGAGCTGAGGCCATCGACGAGGAGGTAGGTGACCGCTCCCAGTAGACCTGAGATCAGCACGGTGGCCCGTGTGTCGTCAGGTGACAGATACTCTGCCACCACCACCAGAACCACCATCGCGATCACGACGGCGAGCTGATCGAGACGACCGAGCTGCCCCAGTGGCCGCTCGATCCACGACAGCCACGTCAGGTCACGGTTGCTGAGAACGAAATTGAGGAACAGCAGCAGCAGGAACATGCCGCCGAATGCGGCGATCTGCGGGTGGGCCTCCAACAGGATCGCCTCATAGCTCGGGCTGCCATCAGGGAAATGGTCGGCGCCATCGGGCGGCGGATTCATCGCGAGCCGGAACGCCTCGGCCGGGGCGAGGCCCCCGGTGATCCAGACGATGGCCAGCGGGAACAGCAGACGCATGCCGAACACGGCGATCACTATGCCCACCGTCAAGAACATCCGTTGCCAGAACAGACTCATCCGTTCCAGCACCGTCGCGTTGATCACGGCGTTGTCGAAGGACAACGACACTTCGAGGATGCCGAGGATGGCGCACAACGCCAGTCCGGTCCAGCCCCGGTACAGGAAGGCGGCGGCCAATGCGGCGAGACTGACGAGAACCGACAGCCCGAAGACCCGGACGATCACCGCAGGCGCTCGGCTTCGCGGGCCAGGCCGAGCAGGTCGTCGGTCAGCGATTGCAGCGTCGGGGTGTCGGCGCATTCGGCCACAGCGGTCACCAGGTCCTCGGCGGCGCAGCGTAGCGCGAACATGCGGTCACCGAATGCGTCCGCCTCGGCCGAGGTGAGGATGACCGCGTCGTCGGGAATAGAAGTGCCCTGTGTGAGCGCTCTTTGTTCGTAGGCACGTTGCCTACACGAACGTTTGCAGTACTTGCGGCGACGACCGAGGTCGGAGTCGATCATGCTGCGACCGCACCACGCGCAGGAATAGGGCCGTCGGCGGGGGTCGTCCACGGAGTAGACCGTACCGGGGCCCGTGGGCGGGTGTGGGACGTGGCGTCCCCGCCGATCGGGGCCGAACGCGTAGAATGGTCGTGTTCAGCGCCGGTTCAGCCCGGATCGCCGTGCGTGAATGTCACGCGCGGGGGTCCGGCTGCGCCCGGACCGACGAGATGTTGAGAGGAAAGTCAATGGCAGATCGAGTGCTACGGGGTAGCCGACTCGGTGCGGTGAGCTACGAGACCGATCGCGATCACGACCTCGCCCCACGACGCATCGTCCAGTACCGGACCGACAACGGTGAGATCTTCGACGTCCCGTTCGCCGACGACGCCGAGGTGCCGTCTAAGTGGCCGTGCAAGAACGGCATGGAGGGCACCATCCTGGAAGGTGCCGAGCCCGAGGAGAAGAAGACCAAGCCGCCGCGCACGCACTGGGACATGTTGCTCGAGCGTCGTTCGGAAGAAGAGCTCGAGGTGCTGCTCAACGAGCGTCTCGAACTGCTCAAGCAGCGGCGCAAGGGCGTCACGAACTGATTCGGTACAGACGACACGCAACAGAGGGCCGGGTGATGTTCACCCGGCCCTCTGTCGTTTCTGTGCACTCGGTTGGTTCGGTCAGCGGCGCAGACCGCGCAACCGTTCGATCCGGCTCTCGATCCCCCACCGGGCTACCATCACGAACGCCTCGCCCATCACACCACCGCTCATCTTCGACTCCCCGATCTCGCGTTCGGTGAAGGTGATCGGTACCTCTCGGACGTCGAACCCCGCGCGGACGGCCCGCCAGGCCAAGTCGATCTGGAAGCAGTAACCGGCCGACTCGACGGTGTCGAGTTCGATCTTGTCGAGCACCTGGCGGCGGTAGGCACGGAAGCCGGCGGTGATGTCGTGCACCCTGGCACCGAGCGCCAGTCGCGCGTAGGTGTTGGCTCCTCGGGACAACATCTCACGATGACGTGGCCAGTTCACCAACTGGCCACCGGGAACATAGCGTGACCCGATCACCAGATCGGCACCGTCGTTGACGGCGTCGAGCAGGCGGTGGAGCTGCTCGGGAGCGTGACTCCCGTCGGCATCCATCTCGATGATCGTGGCGTAGTCACGGTCGAGACCCCACGCGAAGCCGGCCAGGTAGGCCTTGCCGAGGCCGTCCTTCTCGACCCGGTGCAGCACGTGGACTCGGTTGCGCGCATCCTCGGCGGCGAGACCGTCGGCCACCTCGCCGGTACCGTCGGGACTGGAATCGTCGACCACCAGGAGGTGGATGCCGGGCAGGGCCGCGTGCAGGCGTTCGACGATGACGGGTAGGTTCTCCCGCTCGTTGAAAGTCGGGATCACCACCAGCGCGCGTTCGCCGTACGGGCCGACGACGCCGGGCGCCGTCGCGTCCGCGCCGTTCTCCGGTTGTCCATCACCGGCTGTCGGTTCACCCAATGCCACCGAGCTCCTCGTTCAGTCCCGCAGTGGTCGATCCTGTGGTGGTCGATCCTGCGGTGGTTGATCCTGTGGTGTTCGACCGTGGGGCGTTCAACCCTGTGCCGTCCAATTCTGCGTCGCTGTCGATTCCGTTTGCGTCGCCTCGGGTGCTCGTCCACGCGCGCGGCGTGCGCCCGCCGTGAACCACCTCAGAGAGAACCTAGTATGCCGTCTCACCGCGAACAAAAACCCGATGACCGCGATCACGATGGCCACGGTGAGAGGCCAGTCCCCCAGCCGCGTCGCGAGCGTGCGGTCGTTGTGCAACGGAAGCCGACTCGACAACACCGCCGGCGTGAAGATCCCGCTCTCTGCGATGATCATCCCGTCGGGGTCGATGATCGCGCTGACGCCGCTCGTCGCGGCCACGACGGCGGCGCGGCCGTGTTCGACCGCACGCACCTGGGACATGGCCAACTGCTGGTAGGTCATCTCGGTGCGTCCGAAGGTCGCGTTGTTGGTCGGGATGTAGAGAATCTGCGCGCCGTCATCGACCGCCTTGCGCGCCGACCGGTCGAAGGCCACCTCCCAACATGTCGACACTCCTACCTGCACCGATCCCGACCGTCCCGGCACGGTGAGACTCGAGGACCCCGAACCCGGCCGAAAATCACCCGCGAGGTCCGCATAAGACGAGAACAGGCGGAAGAAGCCACGCCACGGCAGGTACTCGCCGAACGGCTGGATGATGTGTTTGTCGTACCGGTCGACCGGACCGCGTTGTTGATCCCACACCAGCACCGTGTTCGTGTAATGGCCGTCGGGGTTCATGACCAGAGTGCCGACCAGGATCGGTGCGCCCACCGACACCGACGCCGCGGTGATCTCTGCCGCCGCGTCCGGGTTGGTGAGCGGAGAGATGTCGGATGCGTTCTCCGGCCACGCCACGAAATCAGGTTGATCGGCGGTGCCTGCGCGGACCGCCGCCGCGAGCATCTCGGTTTGCCGGACGTGATTGTCGAGGACCGCGCGACGCTGGGCGTTGAAATCCAGACCGAGGCGCGGGACGTTGCCCTGCACCGCCGCGACACGCACCGATGCCGATGCCACATTGCGATCGACGGTGTCCGGTGTCAGCGCGATGGCGGCCACCGGACCGACAAGGGCCAACACCACGGCGATCGCCGCGGTGCGGACGGTGCGGCGGCCATGATGCTCACCGTCGCGGACCGCCCGGATCATCACCTGACACAACCAGACGATCGAGGCACCCAACAACGCGACGGCGGCCGAGAGCCCCGGCGCGCCCGCAACCGAGGCCAACGGCAGCAGCGGGCCGTCGACCTGGCTGAACGCAGTCCTCCCCCAGGGAAAGCCGCCGAACGGGAACGCCGACCGTAATGCCTCCACCAGTAGCCACGACAGGGTGAACCAGACCGGAGGCACGGGTAGCCGCATGCTGACCACGGCGATGAGTCCGAACAGGGCGGTGTAGACGGCCAGGGCGGCGGCGAGCGCGAGCCACGGCAGCGGCCCGACATACACGCCGATCCAGGGCAGCAATGGCACGAAGAATGCCGCTCCGAACACGAAGCCGAGCCACAGTCCGGTACGGGCGCGCGGACGTCCGGTACCGAGAACAGCGGCGAGCAGTCCGAGGCCGACGACGGCCAGGAACCAGAGGTTGCGCGGTGGGAAGGCCGCCCACATCGCGATACCGGCGACCACGGCGACCAGTGTCCGCAGCAGCAGGATCATCCGATCGGAGCCGGGTCGCCACCGGCCGCCGGTCACGTCCCGCCGCCGTCGAGGACCCCGATGTCGAACAGCACGTCGTCGCGGTGCACGGTCCGCACGCAGCGGGGCAGGCGCGCATCGGGCGCGATGTCGGGCAGTGCCGGGACCCGCGATCGCGGGTCGGTGGACCACCGCTGCACACTCGCACGCGACCCCGCGACCACGAGATCGTCGATATCCCACACCGCGTAGCTCGCCGGAGCCCCAGGCACCAGGGTGCCGGTGAGCCCGTCGTTGACCCCTGCGGCGCGCCAGCCGCCCCGGGTCGCCGCGGCAAACGCGCCGCGTGCCGAGATCGCATTGTGCGGTTGATGATGATGGACCGCCGCGCGGATCGACGACCACGGGTCGATCGGGGTGACCGGTGCGTCGGAGGAGAACGACAGGACGACGCCCTGCCGGGCGTGTCCGGCGAAGTTGTTCAGCCCCACCGCCCGCGCACGTCCCAGCCGCTGTTCATACAGGTCACCACTGCCGCCCCAGGCCGCATCGAACTGCGGCTGCATGCTCGCGACGACGCCACAGCGCGCGAGGACCGCGGCCTGCTGGTCAGAGACCATCTCGGCGTGCTCGATGCGGTGCGCACATCGCGCCAGCGCCGGAGTGCCCAGTTCGGCGGCGAGTTCGTCAAATGCCGCCACCACCGACGCAGTGGCGGCGTCCCCGATCACGTGGAAACCGGCTTGGATGCCGATGTCGGTGCAGGCCCGGATGTGGTCGCGGATCGTCGCGTAGTCGAGATAGCTGATACCGGTCTGCCCGGGTTCATCGTGATAGGGCTCGGTCAGCCATGCGGTGTGCGAGCCGAACGCCCCGTCGATGAAGAGGTCACCGGCCAGCGCGTCGGCACGACTGATGGCCAGGAGCTCGCGGGCATGATCGGCGCTGCCGACCGGCTGACCCCAGTATCGGCGCACCTCCATCGGGTGATCGAGATCGGCGAGGGCGAGGAAGTCGTCGAGCCCACTGATGTCGGGACCGCCGTTCTCGTGAACGGCCACCACCCCGTGTGCCGCGGCATGGTCGAGCGCACGCCGTTGCGCGCGGGCGCGCTGCGCGGCCGTCACCAACTGGCGAGCAGCGCCACGGACCAGATGGTGGGCTTCGGCGACCAGCGGCTCTTCGGGGTGATAACCGGCAGCATCGGCCAGATCGGGCACCAGGCGTCGCAGCGCGCTCGACGCGACTGCCGAGTGCTCGTCGATCCGTGCGAGATAGGTGGGGAGGTTGCCGACCACCGCGTCGATCTCGGTCGTCGTCGGAAACCGGCGATCATCGGGATCGGTGCCCGACCACGACGAATCGTCCCACCCGAGACCCCAGATCAAATCGCCCTCGTCGGTGCCGGCGGCGTACTCGGCAACCCGGCGCAGACAATCCGATCGGTCAGTGGTGCCGCTGAGGGCCAGCCCCGCCAATGCGAGTCCGGTGGAGGTCAGGTGCACGTGGGAGTCGACGAAACCCGGGGACACGAAGCGGCCGCCGAGGTCGATGATCTGTGCATCGGGATGCAACGCCCGGCCGACTTCGTCACTGCCCACCCAGACGACGACGCCGTCGGTGACGGCCATTGCCGTCGCATCGGGAGCGGACGGCGAATACACAGCTCCACCGAGAAGCAATTCCGTGGTCACGGTCGTCCAGTGTGCCCTGCCACGGGTCGGGACGGGTCAGTGGCCCCGCGGCAGCCGACGGTCATCGGGGTTGGTCCTCGGCGGTGTCGAAACCGTCGCCTCGGAGTCCACCACGGTTCCGTCGACGACAGTGCCACCGCGCACATAGATACCCGAGGCATACAGCCCGGCTCGATCCATGCTCGCGGCGAAACTCTTGGCGCCCGCCGCGGCCACCACCGGGCGCAGGGCCCGCCGCACGGGCGGAATCAGGAGCAGCAGGCCCGCCGCCGTCGAGACGACGCCCGGGATCACCATCAGCATCGTCGCCCCGGCCAGCAGCGCGGTGTCGGTGAGCGGCCCACGTGGGTCGACCTCGTTGCGCGAGGCCCGTCGCAGTTGAGCGAAGACCTTACGTCCCTGCTGCCGCAGGAGCAGCAGGCCCGCCGCGACTGCGCCCACCGTGATGAGCACTGCCCAGCCGAAACCGAGGAAGTGGGTCATCGCGACGAATGCGCCGATCTCGATCGCGATATAGGCGATCACTAACAGCATTCGCATCTTCAGCACTGCCTTCCCGGGACCATCCGCACACCGACCACCCGTCGGTGGGTGTCTCTCTGATGGGTACAACGACGCAGTGCGGTGGTTCTCTCCCGATTCGACCGATTTTCTCGATCCGGAGCGGTCGGCCTCAGCCGTCGCGGCCCTCGATATCACCTTCGGTCTGCAGGTACACCTGCCGCAACCGATCGAGCATCTCTGCCGGTGGCGCCTCCCAGAGATCCCGTTCCACCGCCTCGAGGAGTCGTTCGGCGATGCCGTGCAGAGCCCACGGATTCGACTGCTGCATGAACCGCTGATTGTCCTCGTCAAGGACGTAGGACTCGGTGAGCTTCTCGTACATCCAGTCGGCGACCACATTGGTGGTGGCGTCGTATCCGAACAGGTAGTCCACGGTCGCCGCCATCTCGAACGCACCCTTGTAGCCGTGGCGCTGCATGGCCGAGATCCAGCGGGGATTGATCACGCGGGCCCGGAAGACGCGGCTGGTCTCCTCCGACAGCGTGCGCGTGCGCACCGAGTCCGGCCGCGTGCTGTCACCGATGTAGGCGTCCGGATCGTTGCCCGTCAGCGCGCGTACCGTGGCGACCATGCCGCCGTGGTACTGGAAGTAATCGTCGGAATCGGCGATGTCGTGTTCGCGGGTGTCGGTGTTCTTGGCGGCCACCGCGATGCGGCGGTAGGCGGCGCGCATGTCCTCGACTGCCGGGACTCCCGCCAGGTCACGCCCGTAGGCGTAGCCACCCCACTCCGTGTAGACCTGGGCGAGGTCGGCGTCGCTACGCCATTCGCGGGAGTCGATCAGCTGGAGCAGACCGGCCCCATAGGTACCCGGCTTGGACCCGAAGATGCGGGTCTGCGCCCGTCGCCGGTCACCGTGTTCGGCGGTGGCCGAGCGCACGTGGGCCGCGACGAAGTTCTGCTCGTCGGGTTCGTCGGCGGCCGCGGCCAGCGCGACTGCGTCGTCGAGCATGGTGACCACGTGCGGGAAGGCATCGCGGAAGAAGCCCGAGATGCGGACGGTGACGTCGATACGCGGCCGACCGAGTTCCTCGAGCCCGATCAGCTCCAGGTCCGACACCCGGCGCGACGCCTCATCCCAGACCGGCATCACGCCGAGCAGGGCGAGCACCTCGGCGATGTCGTCGCCGGAGGTGCGCATCGCGCTGGTACCCCACACCGACAGGCCCACCGAGGCCGGATAGGTGCCGTGATCGTCGAGGTAGCGCGTCAGCAGCGAGTCGGCCAGCGCGCGGCCGGTCTCCCACGCCAGCCGGGAGGGCACCGCCTTGGGATCGACCGAGTAGAAATTGCGACCGGTCGGCAAGACGTTGATCAGACCTCGCAGCGGTGAACCGCTGGGACCGGCTTCGATGAAGCGGCCGTCGAGTGCCCGCAGCACCTGATCGATTTCGCGGCGGGTCTGACGCAGCCGCGGAACCACCTCGGTGGCTGCAAACGACAGGACGTCGGCGACCGCGGCCGGGTGCTCGGCAGCAGCATCGGCGACCGACGCCGGTGACCAGTCATCCTTGGCGCACGTGGCGACCAGCGTGCGCGCGGTGGTCTCGATGTCGTCGACGCTGCCCCGGGCGGCCGAGCCGTCTTCGGCGAGTCCGAGTGCCTCACGCAATCCCGGCAATGACTGGGCGCCGCCCCAGATCTGACGGGCCCGCAGCATCGCGAGCACCAGGTCGACCTCGTTGTCATCGGTCGGTGCCTGCCCGAGCACATGCAGGCCGTCGCGGATCTGGACGTCCTTGATCTCACACAACCAGCCGTCCACGTGCAGCAGCATGTCGTCGAACACCTCCTCGTCGGGGCGTTCGGTCAGTCCGAGGTCATGATCCATCTTGGCGGCGGTGAGCAGGGTCCAGATCTGCTGACGGATCGCCGGGAGCTTGGCCGGATCGAGTGCGGAGATGTTGGCGTGTTCGTCGAGCAGCTGCTCGAGGCGGGCGATGTCGCCATACGTTTCGGCCCGCGCCATCGGCGGGATGAGGTGGTCGACGAGCACGGCGTGCGCGCGGCGCTTGGCCTGGGTGCCCTCGCCGGGATCGTTGACGAGGAACGGATAGATCATCGGGACGTCACCGAGTGCGGCGTCGGTACCGCAGTCGGCCGACATGCCCAGCGTCTTGCCGGGCAGCCACTCCAGGTTGCCGTGCTTGCCCACGTGCACGATGGCGTCTGCGCCGAAGCCGTCGATCTCGCCGGGTGCTCGGCCGGTGAGCCACCGGTACGACGCCAGGTAGTGGTGCGACGGAGGAAGATCCGGGTCGTGGTAGATCGCCACCGGATTCTCGCCGAATCCGCGGGGCGGCTGCACCATCAGCACGATGTTGCCGAACCGCATCGCCGCGACGACGATGTCGCCGTCCGGGTTGACCGAGCGGTCGACGAACAGTTCGCCCGGGGCCGGACCCCAATGCTCCTCGACCGCGGAACGCAATGGCTCTCCGAGCGTGGCGAACCACCGGCGATAGTCCGCGGCCGACACCCGGATCGGGTTGGCGGCCAGGGTTTCCTCGGTGAGCCAGTCCGAATCCTGTCCCCCGGCCTCGATGATCGCGTGGATCAGTGCGTCGGAGTCGGCCTCGGCGAGGCCCGGGATAGCGTCGGGTCCCTGACCCGGCCCGATGTCGTATCCCGCGGAGCGCAAGGCGTCCAGCAGATGCAGCAGGCTGCGTGGGGTGTCAAGTCCCACCGCGTTGCCGATCCGCGCGTGTTTGGTCGGATAGGCCGACAGCATCAGGGCGATGCGGCGGTCGGCGGGTGCCGTGTGGCGTAGTCGGGCATGGGCGACCGCGATACCGGCCACCCGCGCGCACCGCTCGTGGTCGGGCTGGTACCAGGGCAGCCCGTCGTCGTCGAACTCCTTGAACGAGAACGGCACGGTGATGATGCGGCCGTCGAACTCGGGTACCGCGACCTGAGTGGCCACGTCCAGCGGCGACAAGCCGTCGTCCGTGGCCGCCCAGTCGGCGCGCGAACTCGTCAAACACAAGCCCTGCAGGATCGGGACGTCCAGCGCGGCCAGGCGCTCGATGTTCCAGGCGTCGTCGTCTCCACCGGCGGCTGCGGTCGCGGGGGTGGCACCGCCCGCAGCGAGCACGGTGACGACCAGCGCGTCGGCGGTACCGAGCAGCTCGATCAGATCGTCGGGTGCGGTTCGCAGCGACGCACAGAAGATCGGCAGCGCCCGCGCGCCCTTGGCCTCGATCGCTGCGCAGAGGGCATCGACGTATTTCGTGTTCCCGGCGAGGTGCTGGGCGCGGTAGTACAGCACGGCAACGGTCGGCGCGCTCGTATCGGGTGTCGCCGCGGCGCGATCGAGCACGCCCCAGGCCGGTGTCTGCGCGGGCGACTCGAAACCGATGCCGGTCAGGAGCACTGTGTCGGACAGGAAGTTGTGCAGGTTGACGAAGTTCGCCACGCCCCCGGCGGCCAGATAGTTGTGTGCTTGCGCCACCACCCCGGCAGGCACCGTCGATCGCGCCATCAGGTCGGGATCGGGCTGCTGTTCACCCGAGCACACCACCAGTGGTTTTCCTGTTGCCGCGACCGCGGCCAGGCCGTCCTCCCACGCCCGGACACCCCCGAGAATCCGGACGACGATGAGATCGGTCCCGGCCGCGAGCTCGTCGATGTCATCTACGAGGATCCGGGAGGGGTTGGCACCGCGCAGCTCCGCGCCGCTCGCGGCAGCAGTGATGAGGTCGGTGTCCGAGGTCGAGAGCAGCAGGATCATCAGATCTCCTCGCCGGGAGGCGCGCCCGGTGCGTCGTGGAGCCCCGATTCGGGCTCTGTGGGGTGTTGGCGTGTGGTGCGGCGAGGGGGTAGGTCTGACTCCGGCCTTCCGGCCGTCACAGTGGCGCGACCGTGCCGGACTCCCACCGGCTTCTGCCGCCCTCGATGCGTTCAGCCTAGGACAGTGACCCGCGGTGCAGGCGCCTACCCTGGAGGATGTGCCCGAAGCCGACCGTCGTACCGCCGCCGACCGCTGCCCCGGGGTGTTCGACACCCACGCGGCGGCAGATGGCGCCGTCGCCCGGATCCGGCTACCGGGTGGACGGCTGCGTCCCGACCAGTTGCAGCGACTCGCACATTCCGCAGCCGAGTTCGGTGATGGTTTTCTCGAGCTCACCGCGCGCGCGAACCTGCAGATCCGGGGCATCAACGATGTCGACGGCGTGGCCGGCGAGGTCGTCGCGGCGGGTCTGGCACCCAGTGGTGCCCATGACAGGATCCGCAACATCGCCCTGAGCCCATTGACGGGCCGGATCGGCGGGTTGGTGGACGCTGTGCCGGTCGCCGACGCACTCGATGCGCGACTGCGGGCCGACGCACGTGCGACGAGCCTCTCGGGTCGTTTCCTGTTCGGCGTCGACGACGGCCGCGGCGACGTCGTCGGGCGTCGGCCCGACGTCTGCGCGGTGGTGCGCGAAACCGCGACACCGGACGCCGGAGCGCACGTACCGTCTGCAGATCAAAGCCCTACAGATCCGAACCCGGCCGACCCGAACCCTGCCGACCTGATCGGGGCGGACCTGGTCGTGGGCGGCGTACCGGTCGGTTCGGCACGCGGCATCGATCCTATCGTGGCGGCGATGTGTGAGATCGCGCTCGACATGCGTGACATCGATCCGAACGCCTGGCGGGTCGGTGACCTCGCCGTAGATGAGCGCACCCGCCTCGAGAGCCGGGCGCGTGCCCGGTTGGCTCCGCCCGTCGGTGGCTCACTCGACCACGAACCGGCGGCGCCAGTCGTCGGATGGTTCGACCAGGACGACGGTCAGGTCCTGTTGGGCGCAGTGGTGGAACTGGGTCGATTGCCGGCCCGATTGGCTGAATTCCTGGCCGCCGTCGACGCCCCGATCGTGCTCACCCCCGATCGCGAGATCCTGTTGTGTGATCTCGGTGAGGGGGTGGCGGAGACGGTGGTCCGCGTGCTCGCGCCGATGGGGTTGATCTTCGACGCGTCCTCGCCGTGGGTGCGGGTGACCTGCTGTGTGGGTTCGCCGGGTTGCGCGAAGTCGCACGCCCCGGTGCGAGATGACCTACTGGCCCGAGTGCGGTCCGGCGACCCCGTCGACGACCGCGAGCACTGGGTGGGTTGCCCGCGTGGCTGCGGTTCGCCCACCGGGCCGCACGAGTACGTTCAGGCCGGTCCCGACGGCGAGTACCGCTCCGCCCGTCGATAGGCTCTAGCGCACCATGACCGACTACCTGCGTGACGGCCCCGCGATCTATCGCCAGTCCTTTGCCACCATTCGTGCGGAGTCTGATCTGTCCGCGTTCTCCCCCGACGTGGCGGGCGTGGTGGTCCGGATGATCCATGCCTGCGGCCAGACCGACCTCACCGACAACGTGGTCGCGACCGACGGCGTGGTCCCCGCAGCGCGAACGGCGTTGCGCGGTGGGGCGCCCATCCTCTGCGACGCATCGATGGTCGCCTCCGGGATCACCCGCAAGCGTCTGCCCGCCGACAACGACGTTCGGTGCCATCTGTCCGAACCGACGCTGCCGAGCCTCGCCGAACAGCTCGGAACCACCCGAACCGCAGCCGCCCTGGAGTTCTGGCGGCCCAGCCTGGCGGGCGCGGTGGTTGCGATCGGCAATGCGCCCACCGCACTGTTCGCATTGCTCGACATGATCGACGCCGGTGCGCCCCGGCCGGCCGCGATCGTGGGTGCGCCGGTCGGATTCGTCGGCGCCGCAGAATCCTGCGGGGCGCTGGCAGCGCGCGAGGACCTCGAATTCATCACGGTGACCGGCCGGCGCGGTGGCTCGGCCATCACCGCCGCGGCGGTCAATGCGCTCGCGAGTCCCGAGGAGTGACGATGAGCGGAAAACTCTGGGGCATCGGACTGGGCCCCGGCGACAGCGAACTGGTGACCGTCAAGGCCGCCCGGGTGATCGAATCCGCGGATGTCGTCGCCTATCACTGCGCACGTCACGGCAACAGCATCGCCCGCTCGGTGGCGCAGCCCTATCTGCGTGACGGGCAGCTCGAGGAACGTCTGATGTACCCGGTGACCACCGAGGGCACGGACCATCCCGGCGGCTATGACGGGGCGCTGCGCGACTTCTACACGGCCAGTGCCGAACGGCTCGCCGGCCACCTGCGGGCCGGTCGTGATGTGGTCCTCCTCGCCGAGGGGGATCCGTTGTTCTTCAGTTCGTACATGCATATGCACAAGCGGCTCGCCGGTGAGTTCGACGCGGAGATCATCCCCGGCGTGACCTCGGTCAGTGCCTCGTCGGCCGCGGTGGGCATCCCGTTGGTGGAGGGCGAGGAGACGCTGACCGTGGTGCCGGGCACGCTGGGTTCGCAGGCGCTGATCTCCCGGTTCCGCACGGCCGAGGCGATCGCGGTGATGAAGCTGGGCCGGACGTTCACGCGGGTGCGCGATGCCCTCGAGTCGGCCGGTCGGCTCGACGAGGCGTGGTACGTCGAACGTGCCTCCACCCGGGTGCAACGTGTACTTCCGGTCTCGGAGGTGAACCCTGAAGAGGTGCCGTACTTCTCGATGATCGTGGTGCCCGGGCCACGCAACAACCCACGCCACGACGAAGCCTCGGGGCGCGGTGAGGTCGTGGTGGTGGGACTCGGTCCCGGCGCCGACGAACACACCACACCGGCAGTGCAGGTGGAACTGGCGCTGGCAACCGACCTCGTCGGATACAAGACCTATCTCGCGCGGGTCACCCCGCGACCGGGCCAGCGGATTCACGCCAGCGACAACCGGGTGGAAGCCGAACGCGCGGAATTCGCGCTCGATCTCGCCGCCCGCGGCGCGCGCGTTGCCGTGGTGTCCTCGGGCGATCCCGGGGTGTTCGCGATGGCCAGCGCCGTCGCGGAGGTCGCGGCCGAGTCCCGCTGGCATGACGTGCCGGTCCGCGTCCAACCAGGTGTCACGGCCGCGAACGCGGTCGCGGCGGCGGTGGGCGCCCCGCTCGGTCATGACTACGCGGTGATCTCCCTGTCCGATCGCCTCAAACCGTGGGACATGATCGAGCATCGGCTTCGTGCTGCGGTGGGTGCCGACCTCGTGGTGGCGATCTACAACCCCGGTTCGGCCGCCCGCACCTGGCAGGTCGCTCGGCTGCGCGAGGTGCTGCGGGAAATGGTGTCCGATGACCGGGTCGTGGTACTCGGACGCGACGTCGGCGGGCCGGAGGAATCGTTGTGCACCACCACGGTCGGAGCACTCGACCCGGCGGTCGTCGACATGCGCACGTTGCTGATCATCGGGTCGCCGGCCACCACGGTGGTCAGCCGCTCCGGTGGCGATCTGACCTACACCCCACGGCGCCACGACGCCTGACCCACCTCGCCCCGCTCCTGCCTCGTCGAGTGGGTGCCGTTTTCCGTTGACTGGGCGCTGTTTTCCGTCGACTGGGTATACACGCAATTGCAGACGGCTTGTCGCCGACCGTCCGCGGAGCGGGATCATGCATTCAGGTGCGCGATCCACTCCTTGGCCGCCGCCGCAGTGTGCACCGCGGTGCCCAGAGCCGGTTCGGGTGGCCGCTGCACCATCACCACCGGCACACCGAGCTCGGCGGCCGCGGTGAGCTTCGCTCGGGTCAGATCTCCTCCGCTGTTCTTGGCGACCAGGACGTCGATCGAATTCTCGCGCAACAACGTCAGCTCGCCGCTCAGGTCGTAGGGGCCCCGCGACCGGACAATCTGATGGCGCGGCGGAAGTGGGCAGGTCGGCGGATCGACCACCCGGATGAGAAACCAGGCGTCGGCATTGTCGGCGAATACGCCCACGTCCTGACGTCCGGTGGTGAGCAAGACCCGAAGACGCCGCCCAGCCGAGTCCATCCCAGACGGGTCCACCCCCGCGAGATGGGCGACTGTGCGGTCGGCGACCGCGCGTGCGGCTTCGCCGATGTCGGCCACCTGCTCCCACCGGTCACTCTCGGATGGCTGCCATGCCGGCCGGCGCAGCCGCAGCAACGGTGTGCCCAGTTGTTCGGCAGCACCCGCCGCATGCTCGGACATGGTCCGGGCGAACGGATGCGTGGCATCGACGACGGCGGCGACGTCGTGCTCACGTAGCCATCCGACGAGCCCCTCGACTCCGCCGAACCCGCCGATCCGCACCGGCCCGACCGGAAGCCGCGGGTCACGCACCCGACCCGCCAGGGAACTCACGACCGGGATGCCGGCGGCGTGCAGGTCCGCGGCGAGCGAACGCGCCTCGGCGGTCCCGCCCAGAAGCAGGACGGGCCGGTCAGCCATCGGTGCGCAGCTTGGTCATCCGGGCTTGTGAGTAGAGGTAGCTCTCGCTGAGGCCAGGCTGCGAGTCCGGGTCGAGGATGTTGCCGACGAAGATCACCGCGGTCCGCCGGATCCCCGCGGCCGCCAGCGCATCCGGCAACTCGTCGAGCGGGCACCGCACGATCTGCTGGTCCGGGCGGCTGGCGAAGGCCACGGTGGCCGTGGGACAGTGCTTGCCGTAGTGGACAGCCAGGATATCGGCGATCTCCGTTGCACGGTGCGCGGCGAGATGCAGAGCCAGGGTGACGCCGGTTGCCGCGAGGCGGTCGAGTTCCTCCCCCGGTGGCATGTCGGTCGACAATGTCGACACCCGCGTGATGAGCAGGCTCTGGCCCACCCCTGGGACGGTGAGTTCGGCGTCGAGGGCTGCCGCGGCGGCGGCGAAAGCGGGTACGCCGGGCACGACCTCCACGGGTATCCGGTGCGCGGCGAGCGCACGTCGCTGCTCGGTCATCGCCGAATACAACGACGGGTCGCCGGAGTGTAGACGGGCGACGTCGTGACCGGCTGTGTGCGCGTCGACGATGTGGGACACGATCTGTGACAGGGGCATTCGTGCGGTGTCGATGAGGTCGGCGCCCGGTGGGCACCGGTCGAGCAGTTCGGTGGGGACCAACGAACCGGCATACAGGCAGGTCTGACACCGGCCGAGGACTTCCGCGCCGCGGACCGTGATGAGATCGGCGGCGCCGGGACCGGCGCCGATGACGTAGAGGGTCACGGGCGGTCCACCACCCACTGCACGATCGGCAGGGCGGGCCGCCAGGTGGTCATCGAGCCCAGTGCCGCGGCCGTCTCCACCATGTGGCGTCGCAGCGATCCACCATGTCGCGCATACCATTCGGTGAGCAGCGTTTGATTTTCCAGCGTCACAGCATTGGCGACGAGCCGCCCCCCGCTCGGGGCCAGTTCCCACACTGCGGTGAGCAGGTCGTCGTCGAGTCCGCCGCCGATGAAGACGGCATCGGGCTCCGGGGCGGTGGCGCAGTCCGATGGCGCGGCACCACGGACCGTGAGCCGCTCGTGCACACCGTGCCGGACGGCGTTGTCGTGAAGTCGCTGTCGGCGTTCGGCATCGATCTCGAAGGCCATCGCTCGCCCGGTCGGTTCGGCCCTGAGCCATTCGATGGCCACGCTGCCCGACCCTGAACCGATATCCCACAGCAGTTGTCGCCGACTGGGTGCGAGGGCCGAGACGGTGAGGGCGCGGATGGGTTGTTTGGTGATCTGACCGTCGTGGTCGTAGCCGTCGTCGGGTCGCCCGGGAGCCCGCGACCGGTGGGGGCCGACGCAGCCGATCGCGATGATGTTCAGGCGATCTCCGGGCGGTTCGACCCACGTGCGGGCGACGCCACGCATGACTCGCTCGTCGGGTCCGCCGAGCTGCTCCAGAACTGTCATCGATGACCAGCCGAAGCCGTTGGCGGTCAACAGTTTCGCCACCTCGTGCGGGGTGGTGTCGTCTCGGCTGAGGATGAGTAGTTCTCGATCGTCGTCGAGTTCGGCGCTCAGGGTCGCCACGTCGTGGGTGACGAGGCTGACCACCTGCACGTCGGTCAGATCCCAGCCCAGCCGTGCGCAGGCGAGCGCGGCACTCGACACCGTGGGCAGCACCCGGACACGATCGGAGCCGACAGCGCGCACGAGGGTGGTGCCCACGCCGTGAAACATCGGATCGCCGCTGGCCAGGATATGCCGCACACCGTCGTCTTCGTCGGTGATCAACCGGTTCAGGTGGGTGCTCATCGGCGATGTCCACGCCTCGGTACGCGCCGGCAGGTCGGGTAACAGGTCCAGCTGTCGGTGCGACCCGATGATGATCTCGGCGCCGGCGAGTTCGTCGCGCGCGCGGCGTCCGAGGCCCTCCCATCCGTCGGCGCCGATGCCGACCACCACAAACGTGCCGGTCACCGGGGCAGCCTCCGCCATATCGCGCGCGGCAACAGTCGCATGCCCACGAACACCGGACGCAGGATCGCCGGAATCCACACTTCCCCGCGGCCGCGCCGATAGGCGCGGGCGACGTCGACGGCCACCCGTTCGGCGTCGACCGAGAACGGTGCCGGCTTGACGCCGGCGGCCATCAAGTCCTTGGTCATCTCCCCGATGACGAAGCCCGGCCGGGCCAACAGCAGGCGGGCACCGCTGCCGTGTAGCGCATCTGCCAGCCCGCTCGCGAAGCCGTCGAGCCCCGCCTTGGTGGATCCGTACACGTAGTTGGCTCGGCGAGTACGGATTCCGGCGACCGACGAGAACACGATGAGCGTCCCGGAGGCCTGCGCTCGTAGCACCTGAGCGAGGGGGGTGAGCACGCTGATCTGCGCGAAGTAGTCGGTGTGCGCGATCTGCAGCGCGTGCGCGGTGTCGGTCTCCGCACGTGCCTGATCTCCGAGAATGCCGAACGCGATGATCGCGGCCTCGATGGGACCGTATCGGGCGGCGATCTCGCCGACGAGCTCCGGATGCGCGTCGGTGTCATCGGCGTCGAAGGCGACGGTGTGCACGGCGGCGGCGCCGGCAGCGAGCAGTTGCGCTGTCTGGGGCTCTAGATCGTCGGGGCGGCGGGCGGCGAGCACGACCTGCCGGCCGGCGCCGAGTTCGCGGGCCAGCGCCACCCCGATCTCACTGCGGCCACCGAACAAGACGATCGTCGCGGGCGTCGAAGTCGGGGCCATGGCTGTCAGTATCGCATCGCCCGCTAGCGTTGCAGCCATGACCCGCTCCGCTGCAGACCTGGGAATCGCCGCCACCGAGTTCCTCGCCGAACGTCACCTCGCGACGTTGGCGACGCTGCGCGCCGACGGTTCACCGCATGTGGTGGCGGTGGGGTTCACCTGGGACGGCGAGCACGGGCTGGCGCGCGTCATCACCTCCGACGGCAACCAGAAGGTGCGCAACGTCGAACGCACCCGCCGGGTCGCGGTGACCAACATCGAAGGGCCGCGCTGGCTGACGTTGGAGGGCGAGGCGGTGGTTCGACGCGAGCCGGATCGCGTTCGGGAGGCCGAGCGACGCTATGCCGAGCGCTATCGCGAGCCGAAGCCCAATCCGCGCCGCGTGGTCATCGAGATCACGGTGACGAAGGTGCTGGGCTCCTCGCGGATGTTCGCGTGATGTGACCGCTTTCGCGAGCCTCACAGCACCTGGAGGTCGTGCGGCCGGGTGTTCATCGGTTCGCAGCCGTCCTCGGTCACCACGACGATGTCCTCGATGCGCGCTCCCCAGCGTCCGTCGAAGTAGATTCCCGGCTCCACGCTGAACGCCATCCCGGCCCGCAGTTCGATGTCGTTGCCGCGCACGATGTACGGCTCCTCGTGCACCGACAACCCGATCCCGTGGCCAGTCCGGTGAATGAAGGCGTCGCCGAGACCGTGGTCGCGCAGATGGTCACGGGCAACGGCATCGATCGCCTCGGCGGTGACGCCGGGCCGCACCGCCTCGACAGCCTTGCGCTGGGCCTCCTGAAGCGCCGCATACGCATCCGCCACATCGGCGGCGGGTGCGCGGAAACAGTAGGTGCGGGTGGAGTCCGAGTTGTAGCCCGGGTCGACCGGTCCGCCGATGTCGATGACCACGATGTCGTCACCCTCGATCACCCGGTCGGAGAACTCGTGGTGCGGATCTGCGCCATGCGGCCCCGAACCGACGATGATGAACGCCGCCTCGCTGTGCCCCTCGTCGAGGATCGCGGCGCGGATGTCGTCGGCCACGGCGCGTTCGGTGCGCCCGGGAATGAGCCACTCCCCCATGCGGGCGTGCACCCGGTCGATGGCTGCGCCCGCGTGTCGCAACGCGTCGATCTCGCTGGTGTCCTTGGTCATTCGCAGCTCTCGCAGCACGTCAGTGGCCAGGGCGGGTATGGCACCGGTGCGAGCGGCGATCGGCACGACATGCAATGCCGGCATGGTGTCGCAGACCGCGACGCGGGCGGCTGCGGGCAGTCCCGCCAGAGCCATCGCATAGGGGTCCTCGCCGTCGACCCAGGCTGCCATCTCGATGTTGAGGTCGGCCAGCGCCGAATCCCGCACCGATGCCAACTCGAGTCGCGCGACGACGAGTCGCGGGTCCGCATCGGCCGGCACCACCAGTGCGGTGAGGCGTTCGAAGGTGTCGGCGCGCGAACCGGTGAGGTAGCGCAGATCCGGTCCGGTGGACACGACCAGCGCATCGAGACCGGCGGCCCGGGTGAGGGTGCGGGCGCGATCGAGCCGGTGTCGGTACACATCCGAAGCAAAGCGGTAGGCCATGGGCGCAGCCTACCGGCGCCGGTCGGTGTCACGTCACGCATGCCGGGCCACGGCGCATCCGACCATGACAGAGTTGGAGTATGTCTGGATCTCTGATGCTGCTCGACGGCGCGAGTCTGTGGTTCCGGTCCTACTTCGCCCTGCCGGAGAAGATGACGTCACCCGATGGCAGGCCGGTGAACGCCGTCCGCGGATTCGTGGACACCATCGCCGCGCTGGTCACGCGGGAGCAACCCACACGGCTCGTGGTGTGTCTGGATCTGGATTGGCGTCCGGCGTTCCGGACCGACCTGATCCCGTCCTACAAGGCGCACCGGGTCGCCGAGGAGGCGCCGCCCACCGCGGATGCAACCGAAGGCGGGCCCACCGGTGAGCGAACCGTCGACATCGAAGAGGTCCCAGACACCCTCACACCGCAGGTCGACATGATTCTCGACGTACTGCGCTGCGCCGGCATCGCGACCTCGGGGGCGCTCGGTTGTGAGGCCGACGATGTGATCGGCACCCTCGCCTACGACGAGTCGGTGGATCCGGTGGTCGTGGTCAGCGGTGACCGCGACCTGTTGCAGGTGGTCGCCGACGACCCGGTCGCGGTTCGGGTGCTCTACGTGGGACGCGGTCTGTCGAAGGCGGAGATGATGGGCCCCGTCGAGGTGGCCGAGAAATACTCCCTGCCCGTCGATCGGGCGGGTATGGCCTATGCCGAGATGTCGATGCTGCGCGGAGACCCGTCCGATGGGCTCCCGGGGGTCAGCGGGATCGGCGAGAAGACCGCAGCAAAGCTCATCACGGAGTTCGGTTCGCTCGATGCGCTGGAGGCCGCGGTCGGCGACTCGACGTCGTCGTTGACGCCACGAAATCGCAAGGCGTTGACGGCCGCGACGGAGTATCTCCGAGCCGCCCGGACCGTGGTCCTGGTGCGGACCGACGCGGAGACCATCGACAGCGGTGCCGACAGCCTGCCCACCGAACCGGCCGACGCGAACGGACTGGCCGATCTCGTCGACGAACTCGGCATCGGCGCCTCGGTGTCGAGGTTGGCCAAGGCACTCGGGTGGCCGACCACGCCGCGTGCGACATGAAGGCGAACAGTGCCCGGCGTGAAGATCTCGCCGAACCCCACCGGGGCCGACGGATCGTACCGTCGGCCATGTGGATTCCGTTCAGTTCGTGGGCCGCGACACCTCGTATGTCCCGTCATCGTCGAGGAATGTGACCGTGACGGTCTGCTCCTGCCCGCCGACCGTCGCGGTGCAGTCGAAGGAACTGCCCTCCTCGACGAGCTGACCCGACGGACACGAGACGGCAGATACGTCGCTGGCCTGATAGTCCTCGGTCAACACCTGTCGGACGCCGTCCTGGACGGCGTCCTGCGAGATCGTCTTGGGAGCCCAGCCGGGGATCACGAAAGCCGTGAACAACAGGATCGCGGCGATGAGCACCACGGCGCCAACGCCGATGAGCAGGACGGTGCGCCGGCCGTGCTTGGCGCGCGGAGTGGCCATGGCACTGAACTGATCCCCCCCGAACTGGCCGCCGGCCTGGGTCGGCTGTTCGGCGGTGGTCGGGTACCCCGCATGGCCGCCGGGCTGCACGGTTCCAGCCTGGGGTGCGCCATACTGCGGGCTCTCGTACTGGGGTGCGCCATACTGCGAGCCCCCGTACTGCGGTGCGGCATACTGCGAGCCCCCGTACTGGGGTGCGCCGTACTGCGGGCTGCCGTACTGTGGTGCGCCATACTGCGAGCCCCCGTACTGCGGACCCCCGTATTGCGGAGCGGCATACTGCGGACCCCCATACTGCGGGCCGCCGGGCTGCTCACTTCCGTACTGGGGAGCACCGTATTGACCCGGAGGTGCGGTCTGGCCGCCTGCCCCGTAGGGGGGGTATGTCCCGGGGGCTCCTGAGGCGTCCTGCGCCGGGGCGTCGTGGCCACCAGGGGTGTTCGCTGCGCCCGGTGCCGGTGCCGGTGCCGTGGGGCCGTCTGGCGCAGCCGAGGCGGTGGCGTCATCGGACACCGGACCGTGGGGGTCCGACGTCTGTAGGTCCGGTCGACTCGGATCGCTCGGCTCGCTCATGTTCGATCTCCCGCTCCGCCCGCGACAAGGGCACCGCAACGCCAGGACACCGGTCCGCCGAAGCGGGCCGCAACCGTGTTCCCGCAGCACTGTTCCCGCAGCTCACCGGATCCGCGCCGGAACGGTCCGCCCCGCTTCACGACCGCGACGTGAACGTTACCCCACTCCGGGGGCGGGATCAGTGAACTGGCCCGCCATGTGCGCGGCGTGCGACGTCGAAGACCCCGAACTCAGCCCAGCTCGGCTGCCACGACGCCGCGACGGATGCCGGCAACCGCGGCTCGCGCCGAATCGGCGAGCCGGGTGCCGGGTCCGACGCAGAGCCGGATCTGCTCCAACAGATCGACGACCTGCCGATTCCATCGCACGAAGTCTCCCGGTGACAACAGTTGGCCGCGCTCACCAGCCGCCGCCAACGATTCGGTCAGCGTGCGACCCGACGCCCACAATGAGACCGCGACAGAGAATCCGGTGTCGGGTTCGCGCGTCGCATCGACCCGATGACGTGATTCCAGCGCCGTCAGCGCCCGCCAGATGTCGACCGTGTCGGCGAGCGCACGGCGCAAAGCCGCATTGCCGGGCATCGCGTCGGCACCTGCGAAGCTCTCCCGCCGTGCCTCGAACACCATCGCGGCGACCACGGCCGCGAGTTCGTGCGGGGCCAAGCGATCCCACACCCCGGCCCGGATGCATTCGACGACCAGCAGGTCACTCTCGCTGTAGATTCTGCTGAGCAATTCGCCGGATGCGGTGACGGTCACCTGCTCGGCGCCGGACCGGTCGGATGCGATCTCGATGTAGCCGAGTTCAGCCAGCACGGCAACGATGCGGTCGAACTGCACACCGAGGGTCGAGGTCCGCTCGGTGATGACCCGTTCGGCAGACACGATCTCACGGACCACCCGGTTGCGTCGTTCGGCGAGCCGAAAGAGGTCATCGGACCCGTCGAGACGGTGCGCCGGATGTGCCCGCAGCGTCGATCGAAGCCGGCCGAGTTCGCGGTCGTCGGCAGCCGCAGCACGTTTCTTGGATCGACCGCGCGGCATCTCGATCCCGGTGGAGCGCAGCGCCGACGCCAGATCGCGGCGGCCCCGCCCCGTGCGACGGTCGACGTGTTTGGGTAGCCGCATGTTCCCCAGGACCTGGGGCGGATTGACGAAATCGCGGCTGCCGACTCGCCCACACCAGGCGTCTTGCGCAAGGACGAGCGGTTTGGGATCCACCGATTGGGCAGCCGGTTCGAGGACGACTGCGATACCTCGGTGCCGCCCGCCGTGCAGGCCGATCACATGCCCCCGTTTGAGCGCGGCGAGATCGGCGACCGTCGACTGATTGTGCGCGGCCCGCCGCTCGAACTTGAGATCTCGTTCGCGGCGTCGGATGTCCTCGCGCAGTTGCACATACCCGAGAAACCCGCCGTAGGGTTGCGCGTCCGCCGCGTCGGCCTCATCGAAATCCTCGTCGTTGCCCGAAGGGTCTTCTGCGAGTGCGCCACCGGGCTCGAGGCCGCGGTCCTCGGCGGCCCGGATCAATTCCAGATCCAGTTTGCGCAGTCGCCGCTGCGCGTCATCGACCTTGCGGGCCTGCCCCACCACCGAACGATCGGCCTGGAACTGGGCGAACGATCGGTTCAGCAGTTCACGCGATCCGGCGAGTCCCAGACGACCCAACAGGTTGACGGCCATGTTGTACTCGGGTTGGAACGAACTGCGCAACGGGAACGTCCGCGCGCCGGCGAGGCCGGCGACCTGATCCGGAACCGTTTCCGCCGTCCACACCACGACGGCATGTCCCTCGATGTCGATCCCGCGGCGACCGGCGCGCCCGGTCAGTTGGGTGAACTCGCCGGGAGTCAGGTCGACGTGCGCCTCGCCGTTGAACTTCACCAGCCGTTCGAGGACCACCGTGCGGGCCGGCATGTTGATGCCCAGCGCGAGCGTTTCGGTGGCGAAGACCATCTTGACCAAGCCGTGCACAAAGAGTTCTTCGACCGCATGCCGAAAGGTCGGAAGCAGTCCGGCGTGGTGCGCGGCGAAACCGCGCCGCAGTCCGGCACGCCATTCCTCGACGCCGAGTATCTCCTCGTCGGTGGGCGACAGTTCTTCTAGGTGACGATCGACGACGGCGTCCACCGTCTGCGCCTCATCGGGGGTCAACAGGTGAATGCCCGACCGCAGGCACTGAGTCAACGCGGCGTCGCAACCCACCCGCGAGAAGATGAACCCGATGGCCGGCAGCAGCCCTTCGCGATCGAGCCTGGACACCAGGTCCGGTCGCGACGGCCCGCGCGCACCACCGCGCCGGTGGCCGCGCGGGCCGCCACCGCGGCGGCCACCACCCCGGGACCGTCCGTCGGAGTCGTCGGCAAGCAGCATCCGATGCCGGATGTAGCGCTTCAGTTCCGGATTGACCTCCCGCCGGGCCGGCCTCTTTGCAGCCGACCGGGTGACGGACGGGTGAGCTGGCTCGAACAGGTCGAACATCCGGGTGCCAACCAGCATGTGTTGTGAGAGCGGCACCGGGCGATGTTCGTCGACGATGACCGTGGTGTCGCCGCGCACCGCCTGAATCCAGTCGCCGAACTCCTCGGCATTGCTCACGGTGGCCGACAGGCTCACCACGCGGACCGACGGATCCAGATGCAGGATCACCTCCTCCCACACCGCGCCACGGAATCGGTCGGCCAGAAAGTGCACCTCGTCCATCACGACGTAGGACAGCCCGTCCAGCGCCCGCGAGTTCGCGTAGATCATGTTCCGCACGACCTCGGTGGTCATCACCACGACCGGCGCATGCGGATTGATCGAGTTGTCGCCGGTGAGCAGGCCCACGGAGTCCGAACCGTATACCGCCACCAGATCGGCGTACTTCTGATTGGACAGCGCCTTGATGGGCGTCGTGTAAAAACACTTCGTGCCCGAGGTGAGCGCAAGATGGACGGCGAACTCGCCGACGATGGTCTTGCCGGCGCCGGTCGGGGCGCACACCAATACGCCGTGCCCGGCCTCGAGCGCCACGCATGCACGCTGCTGAAAATCGTCGAGGGCGAACGCCAACCGCCCACTGAACTCGTCGAGTCGAGTCACAGGATGTCGTCGAAGGTGTCGCGTTCACGGACGGAGGTGCGCGCCGACGGGGCCTGTGCGTTCTTCGATGCGCCGTGACCGGTCGGTGATGTGGTGGTGCGGTCGAGTCGCGACGCCATCGGCGATGGTCCGGTGGCGGGCAACGGGCTGGCCTGATCGTCGGGGATCGCCGCCCAATCGGGTGTGGAGCGTTTGCGGCGCCGGTCGTTGAACCGGGCGAATTGGATGGCCAGTTCCATCAGCACCGTCAGCGCCAACGCCAGTGCCAGCATGGTGAACGGATCCTGACCTGGCGTGACGATGGCGCAGAACACGAAGAGTGCGAAGATCAGACCACGCCGCCAGCTCTTGAGCTTCTCGTAGGTGAGGACACCGATGATGTTCAACGCCACGATCAGCAACGGCAGTTCGAAGCTGACACCGAAGATGATCAGCAAGTGCAGCATGAAGTTGAAGTACTGGTCGCCGGCCAGCGCGGTGACCTGCACGTCGTTGCCGACCGTGAGCAGGAAATGGAACGCCTTGGCGACCACCAGATAAGCGAGCACCGCACCGCCGACGAACAGCACGGCCGCGCTCGAGACGAAGCCGACCGCGTACCGCCGCTCATTCGAGTGCAGACCTGGGGTGATGAACTGCCACAGCTGGTAGAGCCAGACCGGACACGCGAACACCACTCCGGCGGTGAGCGCAACCTTGAGCCGCAGCATGAACTGGTCGAACGGCCCTGTGGCCAGCAGGCGGCACGAGTCGTCTTCGGTCAGTACTGCCCGCGACTCCGGCGGCAGATCGCAGTAGGGCCCGCGGAGCAGGTCGCCCAGCGACGGGATACCGAGGAAGCCGTGGGTGTACCAGACGAACCCGAAGATGGTTGTCACGACGATCGCAATCGCCGAGATGACCACTCGGGTCCGCAGTTCGTAGAGATGTTCGACCAACGACATCGTGCCGTCGGGATTGACCTTGCGCTTACGGCGCCTCGGGTCCAGAGAAATGCGCACGCGGGGGCCTGGCCTCAGGTCGACGACAGATGATCAGGCAGATTTCTTGACATCGTCGGTCGAGGTCCGCGCCGACGTGGGCGACGCTTCACCGGGCGGCAGTTCACGATTGGCGGACTCGCCCGCATCTGCGGAGTCCTTGCCGTCGTTCTGCATTTCCTTGACCTCGCTCTTGAAGATCCGCAGCGACTGGCCCAGTCCCCGAGCTGCGTCGGGAAGCTTCTTGGAGCCGAACAGGATCACCACGACGAGCAGGACGATCACCCAGTGCCACCAGGACAGAGCACCCATATTCTCCACCTCCGAATTCCGACGTTGCCAATGCTACCCGAGCCACCCCGACGGCAGCGCCCAGCGGGCGCCCCTAGGTATACCGTGCTCGGGCCGCGGCCGCTGAGGAGATGACCGAATCGGCGATCGCCGAGTCGGAGATCACGCGCACCCGGCCACCGAAGCCGAGTAGGAACCGGGTCAACCACTCCGGCGACCCGTACACCAGCCGGGCACGTACAGGTGCCTGCGGGTCCACCCGCGTCTCGAGCGATTCCAACGGCTCGATGAGGTAGTAGTCCAGAACCCACAGTTCGCCCGGGTCGATCTCGATCTGCACCGAGGGCAGGTCGGGATTCTCCGACAACACCGCGCGTTGGGGGTGGGCCTTCGCTTCCTCCGGAGGTGACGCCGGTTCGTCGAGCTTCTCGGCCTCGTCGACCCGGTCGAAACGGAACAGGCGCACACCCTCACTCATCCGGCACCACGCCTCGAGATAGGTGTGATTGTCCATCGTCTGCAGCCCGATCGGGTCGACGATGCGATCACTGACGCTGTCCCGGGTGGCCGAGTAGTACCGGATCCGCAGGGCCCGCCGCGCCGTCACGGCTTCCCGGATGCTCGCAAATGTCGGGTTGTCGGAGTCTGTGGATCCCGCAGGCATGCGCACCGCGGTGTCCGACGAACCGACGGCGGCCTCGATCTTGGCGATGGCGCGTCGCGCGGCCTCCTGGTCGACCGCGCCCGGCAGATCGAGAAGCGCTTGCAGCGCGACCAGCATGGTGCTGGCCTCCGCGCTCGTCAGGCGCAGCGGCCGATCCATCCCGGCGGTGAAGATCACGTCGACGAAGCCGTGCTCGAACTGCAGGTCGATCAGCTGGTGTGGGAAGTAGCCCGGCAACCCACAGACGAACAGCAACTCGAGGTCTTTGGTGAGTTGCGTCTGCGAGATACCCAGGT
Organism: Gordonia sp. NPDC062954; assembly: GCF_044543825.1. Taxonomy (NCBI): domain Bacteria; kingdom Bacillati; phylum Actinomycetota; class Actinomycetes; order Mycobacteriales; family Gordoniaceae; genus Gordonia; species Gordonia sp. NPDC062954. Next base: position 51,764 of record NZ_JBITWL010000022.1, read on the forward strand.
CGCGAGCGGCCTGATCCAGTGCGATCCCGTCGCGGGTCGCGAAGTAGGGCACCAACGCGAGCAGGCGGCTCAGTCGGTCCGGTCGTGGTGTCATCGGCTGGTCACCCCGCTCAGCTGGTCGAGCGCACCGATCACGGTGTCACGCAACTCCGGCGGCGACAGGACCACGGCGTCGGCCCCGGCGCCGAGCACCATCCGGGCCAGCGTGGTCAGCGACCGGATCTCGATGGTGACCACATCTCCCGGCTCGCCGTCGAGTGACTCGGACTCGATGCGCGTCGCGATCCGACGCAGTCCGGCGGCTCGGTCGTGGGCCAGCCAGATGCGCGCGGTGCCGGTGTCGGCGCCCGCCGCGGAGTCGACGGCGGTCGCCACGATCTGCTGGATGTCGGTTCCGTCCGGAACCACGACCTCCCCGTGCGTCCCCGTCGGTGTCACCTCCGAGATCCGGGACAGCCGAAAGGTACGGGTGTCCTGCCGGTCACGGTCGTGGCCGGTGACATACCACCGCCCGCGATGGGTGACGATGCCCCACGGTTCCAGCGTGCGGCGGGTCGTCGATGCCGCAGCGCCGGGACGGTAATCGAAGGTGACCGCCGTGGCAGCGTCGATCGCGGCGAGCAACGCTGCCAGTGCGGCCTCCGACCCGACCGTCTTGGGCGAGAGACTGGCGGAAACCACCAGTTCATCGTCTGCGCGGACATCGAGCCCGGCGGCGCGCAGCTTGAGGACCGCGTTCTGCGCGGTCGCAGCGATCTCCGGGGCCTCCCACAGCGCCGCCGCCATCGCCACCACCGCTGCCTCGGCGCGGTCGAGTTCGATGTCGGGCAATTCGTAGACGTCGCGGTTGATGCGATAGCCCTCGGCGTTGCCCGACATCCGGTCCCGGCCGGTGATCAGCGGTATCCCGAGATCCCGGAGCTGGTTCTTGTCCCGCTCGAACATCCGGTTGAACGCCTCGTCGGACTGGCCATCGTCGTTGTAACCGGCGACATGTCGGCGGATGTAGTCGGCGGTCAGGAACTGGCGTGTCGACAGCAGGCAGATCACCAGATTGAGCAGGCGCTCGACTTTCTGCGTTGCCACCCCGCCAGCTTACGATCACATGGACGCGATCAGCCGATCGACTCGCTCATCGACACTGCGGAATGGGTCCTTGCACAGGACGGTGCGCTGTGCCTGGTCGTTGAGTTTCAGATGGACCCAGTCCACGGTGAAATCCCGCCCGGCCTTCTGCGCCGCGGAGATGAAGTCGCCGCGCAGTTTGGCACGGGTGGTCTGAGGCGGTTCGTTGACCGCGGTCTTGATCGCCTCGTCGGTGGTCGCGCGCGCGATCAGGCCTTTGCGCAGCATCACGTCGAACACGCCCCGACCACGCTTGATGTCGTGGAAGGCCAGATCGAGTTGGGCGATCTTCGGGTCCGAGAGATCCATCGAGTAGCGGTCCTGGTACCGCTGGAACAGCTTGCGTTTGATCACCCAGTCGACCTCGGTGTCCACCGTGGAGAAGTCGCCGCTCTCCACCGCGTCGAGCATCCGCCCCCACAGGTCGACGACTTGATCCATCTCCGGGTCCGGGCGACGGTTGGCCATGTGTTCGACCGCACGCGCGTGGTACTCGCGCTGGATGTCCAAGGCGCTGGCCTGTCGGCCACCGGCCAGTCGCACGGGCCGACGCCCGGTCGGATCGTGGCTGACCTCGCGGATGGCGCGGATCGGGTTGTCGAGGGCGAAGTCACGAAACACCACGCCGGCCTCGATCATCTCCAGCACCAGCGCCGCCGAGCCGACCTTGAGCAGGGTCGTCATCTCCGACATGTTGGAGTCGCCGACGATGACGTGCAGACGCCGATACTTCTCGGCATCGGCATGCGGTTCGTCGCGCGTGTTGATGATGGGCCGCGAGCGGGTGGTCGCCGACGACACTCCTTCCCAGATGTGCTCGGCACGCTGCGACAGGCAGAACGTGGCCGCCTTGGGGGTCTGCAGGACCTTTCCGGCGCCGCAGATCAGCTGCCGGGTCACCAGGAACGGCAGCAAGACGTCGGAGATCCGGGAGAACTCGCCAGCGCGCACCACCAGATAGTTCTCGTGGCAGCCATAGGAATTGCCCGCCGAATCGGTGTTGTTCTTGAACAGGTAGATGTCACCGCCGATCCCCTCATCGGCGAGCCGCTGCTCGGCGTCGACGAGCAGATCCTCGAGGACGAGTTCCCCGGCTCGATCATGGTTGATCAGCTGGATGAGACTGTCACACTCGGCGGTCGCGTACTCGGGATGCGAACCGACATCGAGGTAGAGCCGCGCGCCGTTCTGCAGGAAGACGTTGGACGATCGACCCCACGAGACGACCCGCCGAAACAGATACCGGGCGACCTCGTCCGGGCTCAGTCGGCGATGGCCATGGAAGGTACACGTGACACCGAATTCGGTCTCGATACCCATGATTCGACGCTGCACAGGTCAACCCTACCCGCGAACAACGCCACAGACCCGGCGACGCGACGGGTGCTCGCGTGGCCGGGTCTGCGGTGATGTGCCGGTATTCGACTCAGGTATCCGGATTCGACGATGTGTCACCATCGGCAGCGGACGTGCCGTCTGACCCCGAGCCATCCGATTCGTTCGACGGTGACGCTGATGTCGTGGCGGACGGCATCAGCTCGGCCACGGCCGCTGCGCTGAGTCGGCGGAATGCGCGGCGGGGCCGATTGCGATCGAGAATCGCGACCTCGAGGTCGGTGGCGGCGAGTTCGCGCGGAGTCGACGGTGCCGACGTGGACGATCCGGTCGAGGATCCATTGGTGGCCGGTGGGGTCGTCAGTGCAGCCACCGCCAGCGCGAGCGCCGCCGGCAGGTCCAGATCGGGTGCGTAACTCTCGCGCAGTGCGGCCGTGATCGCCTCGTTCGCACCGCCCATCACCAGAAAACGCGTCTCGTCGGCGATGGACCCGTCGTAGGAGATGCGATACAGCTGTGACGGCCGCGGCTTGCCGTACTTGGCCACCTCCGCCACGCACAGTTCGACCTCATAGGGCTTGGCCTGTTCGGTGAACACCGAGCCGAGTGCGTTGGCATAGGTGTTGGCCAACGACAGTGCCGTGACATCGGCGCGGTCGTAGCTGTATCCGCGCATGTCGGCGAGCTGGATGCCGGCCTTGCGCAGGCTCTCGAACTCGTTGTACTTGCCGACTGCGGCGAAACCGATCCGATCGTAGATCTCGCTGGTCTTGCGCAGAGTGTTCGACGGATTCTCGGCCACGAACAGCACGCCGTCGGCATAGGTCAGGGCGATGACGCTGCGGCCCCGGGCGATGCCTTTACGCGCCAGCTCCGACCGATCGCGCATGATCTGTTCGGCACTGGCGTAATACGGGAACGTCATCGCGAGCCCCCTTCATGCTCTGCGGCACGCCGTTCGATGATGACGCGGGCCGCCGCCTCGATCTCGGCGGTGTCCACCTCTCGCGCGCCCTCGGCGGTCACGACGACTGCCATCGGGAAGATCTTGCGCACCAGGTCCGGACCACCGGTGGCCGAGTCGTCGTCGGCGGCGTCGTATAGCGACTCGATGGCGATCGCCAGCGCCGAACCGGTGTCGAGGTCGGGCCGGTAGAGCTTCTTCAGCGACGACTTCGCGAATACCGATCCAGAGCCGATGGCCTGATAGCCTCCGAACTCCTCGTGCCGGTCACCGGCGACGTCGAAGGAGAAGATCCGGCCACGCTCGGTGGGGTCGTCGTGGTCGATGTCGTACCCCACCAACAGCGGAATGGCGGCCAGGCCCTGCATCGCGGCGCCGAGGTTGCCCCGCACCATCGATGCCAGCCGACTGACCTTTCCGTCCAGGGTCAGCGGGACGCCCTCGATCTTCTCGTAGTGTTCGAGTTCGACCGCGAACAACCGCACCATCTCGATCGCGATTCCCGCGGTGCCCGCGATACCGCACGCCGAGTACTCGTCGGTGATGTAGACCTTCTTCACATCGCGGGTGGCGATGAGGTTGCCCGCGGTGGCACGACGATCGCCGGCGAGCACCACGCCGCCGGGATAGGACACCGCGACGATGGTTGTGCCGTGCGGGATCTCATCTGTGGCGTGCGCGCTCATACCGTCCCACCGATGCTGCGGCAACTGCTCGGGCGCATGGTTGCGCAGGTAGTCGGTGAACGACGAGATGTCGGCACCCAACGACGATGTGGTGGCCGGGATGGGTCGTGCGGGTGAGTTGTGGGTGTGCAGTGAACCGAACCGATCGCTCACTGGCCGCCCTTCTGTACGTAGGCACGTACGAAGTCCTCGGCGTTCTCCTCGAGCACGTCGTCGATCTCGTCGAGCAGGTCGTCGGTGTCCTCGGCGAGCTTCTCGCGGCGTTCCTGACCGGCGCTGCCGTCCGAGCCGACGTCACCGTCGTCGCCGCCGCCATCACGCCTGGTCTGTTCCTGCGCCATCTGCTGCCTCCTTCATCTCGCCGGACACACAAACTGCGAATCCGGCCCGATCCACCCTGACGGGCGCCGATCCGGCTATGGGTCACCGGATCTGAAAAACCGCGTATTTCACACACTACCGGTGTGCGAGCCGCCGCGGGTGGAAGCGACCGGCCGCGCTGCGGGCAGTCGCTGGGCCCGGTCAGGTGGTGGTCAACTGATCGACGAGTTCGGCCGCCGAGTCCACCGAGTCGAGCAACCTGCCGACGTGTGCCCGGCTGCCGCGCAACGGTTCGAGGGTGGGAATACGCACCAGCGAGTCGCCGCCCAGATCGAAGATGACCGAATCCCAGCTCGCCGCGGCGACGTCGGCACCGAAGCGGCGCAGACACTCGCCGCGAAAATAGGCACGGGTGTTCTGCGGTGGTTCGCTGATGGCGCGGGTGACATCGCTCTCGTCCACCAACCGCTTCATCGATCCGCGCGCGACGAGCCGGTTGTAGAGGCCCTTGTCGAGCCGCACGTCGGAGTACTGCAGGTCGATCAGGTGCAGACGTGGCGCGGACCACCCGAGGCCTTCACGCTGCCGGAAGCCCTCCAGCAACCGCAGCTTGGCGGGCCAGTCCAGGATGTCGGCACATTCCATCGGGTCGCGCTCGAGCCGATCGAGGACGTCGGCCCAGGTCTCCAACACGTGGGCGGCCCGGGTGTCGTCGCTGTGCTCGGACTCGTGGAACTTCATACAACGCTCGAGGTACTCGCGCTGCAGGGCAAGCGCGGTGAGCTCTCGGCCGTCGGTGAGTGCGACGGTCGCGGCGAGGCTCGGGTCGTGGGAGATGGTGTGCACCGCCTGTACCGGCCGCGCGAGTTCGATGTCGGAGAAGTCGACGCCGGCCTCGATGAGGTCGAGGACGAGTGCGGTGGTTCCCACCTTCAGGTAGGTCGCGGTCTCTGCGAGGTTCGCATCACCGATGATGACGTGCAGCCGACGGTAGCGTTCGGGATCGGCGTGCGGTTCGTCGCGGGTGTTGATGATCCCGCGCTTGAGGGTGGTCTCCAGGCCGACCTCGACCTCGATGTAGTCCGACCGTTGCGACAACTGATAGCCCGCCTCATCGCCGGATTGTCCGATGCCGACGCGGCCGGCTCCGCAGATGATCTGCCGGGAGGCGAAGAATGTCGTCAGTCCGGCGATGACGGCGGTGAACGGCGTCTCCCGGTTCATCAGATAATTCTCGTGGGTCCCGTAGGATGCGCCCTTGCCGTCGATGTTGTTCTTGTAGAGCTGTAGGCGTGGCGCACCCGGCACACTCGCCACATGGCGTGCGGCCGCCTCCATGACCCGCTCACCGGCCTTGTCCCAGATCACCGCATCCATCGGATCGGTCACCTCTGGTGCCGAGTACTCCGGGTGAGCGTGGTCGACGTAGAGCCGTGCGCCGTTGGTGAGGATCATGTTCGCCGCGCCGATCTCGTCGGCGTCGATGATCGGCGCCGGTCCGCTGCCGCGACCGAGGTCGAACCCGCGGGCATCACGCAGCGGCGACTCCACCTCGTAATCCCATCGGGTGCGCTTGGCGCGGGGCACGCCCGCGGCCGCGGCATAGGCCAGCACGGCCTGGGTGGACGTCATGATCGGGTTCGCGGTCGGGTCCCCGGGCGCGGAGATCCCGTACTCGACCTCGGTGCCGATGATTCGCTGCATGCTACGAGCCTAGATGTTCATCTGTGAGCGGTCGCAGCGTCGTCCTGCTCTGGGTAGCGTCTACTGGGGTGAAAGCCTTCCGCCGGTTCACCGTTCGGGTGCCGCTGCCCACCGAACTCACCCACCTCACCGTGCTGGCGCACAATCTGCGCTGGGTGTGGCATGCACCCACCCAGGATCTGTTCGCCACCATCGACCCAGCATTGTGGGACGCCACCGGCGACCCGCTGCGACTACTCGCAGATGTCGAGCCGGAGCGATTCGCCGCGCTCGCCGCCGACCCCGCCTTCCGGGAACGCCTGACCGCCGTCCGCAACGATCTCGAGAGCTATCTGGCCGGGTCGCGATGGTTCGGCGACACCACCGACGAACTGGGCTCGGCGCACCTGGCCGCGACCGGGATCGCCTACTTCTCGATGGAGTTCGGCATCTCCGAGGTACTACCGATCTACTCCGGCGGCCTCGGCATCCTCGCCGGCGATCACCTCAAAGCAGCCTCGGACCTGGGTTTACCGCTGACCGGGGTCGGTCTGTTCTATCGCTCCGGGTACTTCCACCAGAGTCTGTCCCATGACGGCTGGCAGGTCGAACGGTATCCGGTCAACGATCCGACCTCACTGCCATTGGAGCTGCTCACCGATGCCGGTGAGACCGTGATAGTGACGATCTCAATGCCGGGTGGCCGGCAGTTGTCCGCCCGGATCTGGGTCGCCACCGTGGGCCGGATCCCGCTGCTGTTGCTCGACTCCGACCTACCGGACAACGACGAGGAACTGCGCGGCATCACCGACCGCCTCTACGGTGGCGATCAGGACCATCGGATCAAGCAGGAGATCCTGCTCGGCATCGGTGGTGTTCGGGCCGTGCGGGAGTATGTCCGCGTCACCGGTCGGGCCGAGCCGGCCGTGTTCCACATGAACGAGGGCCATGCGGGCTTTTTGGGTGTGGAGCGCATCCGCGAAATGGTCGGCCGCCCCGGGACCGAAGCGCTGGACTTCGACACCGCCGAGGCGGTGGTGCGGGCGTCGAACGTCTTCACCACCCACACCCCGGTGCCCGCCGGAATCGACCGCTTCCCACGCGACATGGTGCGCTACTACCTCGATGCCGACGACGCGGGGATGTCGCGGCTGCTGCCCGGCCTGCCGGTCGCCACCGTCCTCGATCTGGGCGACGAGGCCGACCCCGGTGTGTTCAACATGGCGCACATGGGTTTTCGACTCGGCCAACGCAGCAATGGTGTGTCTCGGTTGCACGGTGCGGTCAGTCGCGAGATGTTCGCCGACCTGTGGCCGGGATTCGACGCGGACGAGGTGCCGATCGGCTCGGTCACCAACGGTGTGCACGGACCGACCTGGACGGCGCGGACATGGCTCGATCTGGCGGTCGACGACGAGGCCGGGCAGGCCGCGGCCATCGCGGCGATGTCGCCCGAGAACATCTGGCAGGTGCGATCGGAGTTGCGCACGCGTCTGGTCGAGGAGGTCCGACGCCGCGCCCACGACAGCGCCCGAGGCCGCGGATTCACCGAGGCCGAACTCGGGTGGACGGCCGAACTCTTCGACACCGACGCACTCACGATCGGTTTCGCTCGGCGCGCGGCCACCTACAAACGCCTGACGCTGATGTTGCGTGATCCCGAGCGTATGCGCCGCATCCTGACCGATCCGCAGCGTCCGGTCCAGCTCGTCATCGCGGGAAAGGCACACCCGGCCGACGACGGCGGCAAGGCACTGATCCAGCAGGTCGTGCGGTTCACCGAGGATCCCGAATTGCGCACGCACATCGTTTTCCTGCCGGACTACGACATTTCGATGGCCCGCGACATCTACGCCGGTTGCGACGTGTGGCTCAACAATCCGGTGCGTCCGATGGAGGCGTGCGGAACATCCGGCATGAAATCGGCGATGAACGGCGGGTTGAACCTGTCGATCCTCGACGGCTGGTGGGATGAGATGGCCGACGGGGAGAACGGCTGGGCGATTCCGTCGGCCGAGGGTGTTGCCGACGATCACCGTCGCGACGACCTGGAGGCCGAGGCCCTCTACACACTGCTCGAGGCGACGGTCATCCCGCTGTTCTACAACCGCTCGGCGAGTGGGGTGCCCGAACGATGGGTCCAGATGGTGCGTCACACGCTCACCCGGCTGGGCCCGCAGGTGCAGGCCGGACGGATGGTCCGGGACTACACCGCCGCACTCTATGTGCCGGCCGCCGACCAACTCGCATCCATCTGCGCCGATGACTTCGCACCGGCCCGCGATCTCGCCGAATATCGCCACCAACTCGAGCGCTCGTGGCCTGCGGTGCAGATCGCCGGCATCGACGAATCCGGTGCGGGGGACTCGCTCGACGCCGACGGCCCGCAACGGGTCAACCTCACCTTCACCGCACACGTCGCGCTGGGCGAGTTGAGTCCGCAGCGGGTGTGTGTGCAGGCACTGGTCGGACGGGTCGACGGCAACGGCGAGATCATCGACCCCGAGGTGGTGGAGATGTCACCGACATCGGAGACCGATCCCTCCGGCCGGACGCTGTTCCGGGCCACCGTGGTGCCCACGCGTTCTGGTCGCCACGGCTATACCGCACGGGTTCTCCCGCGCCACCCGCAGCTTTCCGACGATGCCGAACTTGGGTTGGTGCGCTATCCCGTGGGCACGGCCGAGGACGTGGGTCCGGGGAGCGGCTCCGGCTCGCTGCCCGAGCCTGCTTGACCCGCCTACGGACCTCAGAGGTCGGGGCGGTCACACCAGTGGTGCGACCGCCCCGATTTCTGAGGAGCCCGTGACCTACAGGTACTGCCCGGTGTTGGTCTCGGTGTCGATGGCGCGGCTGGCACCCGCGCTCTTGCCGGTGACCAGGGTACGGATGTAGACGATCCGCTCCCCCTTCTTGCCCGAGATCCGTGCCCAATCGTCGGGGTTGGTGGTGTTCGGCAGATCCTCGTTCTCGGCGAACTCGTCGAGGATCGAATCGAACAGGTGCTGCACCCGTAGACCCGGCGCACCGGTGTCGAGCTGCGACTTGATCGCGTACTTCTTGGACCGGTCGACGACATTCTGGATCATCGCACCGGAGTTGAAGTCCTTGAAGTACATGATCTCCTTGTCGCCGTTGGCGTAGGTGACCTCCAAGAACCGATTGTCGTCGCTTTCGGCGTACATCCGCTCGACGACCTTCTCGATCATCGCGTTGACGCATGCCGTCCGGTCGCCGCCGAACTCGTTGAGGTCGTCAGCGTGCACCGGCAATTGCTCGGTGAGGTACTTCGAGAAGATGTCCATCGCCGATTCCGCGTCGGGACGTTCGATCTTGATCTTCACGTCGAGACGGCCCGGACGCAGGATGGCCGGGTCGATCATGTCCTCACGGTTGGACGCACCGATCACGATGACGTTCTCGAGTCCCTCGACGCCGTCGATCTCGCTGAGCAGCTGCGGGACGACGGTTGTCTCCACGTCGGACGACACACCCGAACCGCGGGTACGGAAAATCGAGTCCATCTCGTCGAAGAACACGATCACCGGGGTGCCCTCAGACGCCTTCTCCCGCGCACGCTGGAAGATCAGGCGGATGTGTCGCTCGGTCTCACCGACGAACTTGTTGAGCAGCTCGGGCCCCTTGATGTTGAGGAAGTAGGACTTTGCCTCCTTGGCGTCGTCGCCGCGCACCTGTGCGATCTTTTTCGCCAGCGAGTTGGCCACCGCCTTGGCGATGAGCGTCTTGCCGCATCCGGGCGGACCGTAGAGCAGGACACCCTTGGGAGGACGCAGCGCGTAGTCGCGGAACAGGTCCTTGTGCAGGAACGGGAGCTCCACGGCGTCGCGGATCTGCTCGATTTGACGGCCAAGGCCGCCGATGTCCTCGTAGCCGACGTCGGGCACCTCTTCGAGCACGAGGTCCTCGACCTCAGCCTTGGGTACCCGTTCGAAGGCGAACCCGGCCTTGGTGTCGATGAGCAGAGAATCACCGGGTCGCAACGTGCGTTTCTTGCCGTCCTCGCCGTCGACCTCGCCGAGGAGGGGTTCGGCCAGCCATACCACTCGTTCTTCGTCGGCATGTCCGACCACGAGCGCGCGGCGGCCGTCGCCGAGGACCTCGCGCAGCGTGCTGATCTCGCCGACGGAGTCGAACTCGCAGGCCTCGACGATCGTCAAGGCCTCGTTGAGACGAAGAGTCTGACCCTTGTGCAGGGTCTCGACCTCGATGTTCGGTGAACACGTCAGGCGCATCTTGCGGCCGGAGGTGAACACGTCGACGGTACTGTCGGGATAGATCTCGAGGAGTACGCCGTACCCGCTCGGCGGCTGGCCGAGCCGGTCTACCTCTTCGCGCAGCGCGACCAACTGCTGGCGCGCCTCCTTGAGCGTGTCGAGCAGTTTCGCATTCCGGGTGGTCAGGTTATCGACCCGCTCCTGGAGTTCGGTCACATCAGCAGGGCGGCCGGTGCCGGGGCGTGCGCCGCCGCGCAGCGATTCCGGACGGGCCAGAGGGGCCGTGTAGGCAGGGACGAAGTTATCCTCGGGCATCTGGCCGGTGCCGTCCTGTTCGGGTCCGTGGTCTCGCGCACCCGAGAACCCGAGGTGGTCGGCGCCGCTGGCGCCCTGGCGGTCAGATTCGGTCATTGCTGACTCCTCTCCCCGGCAAACACTTCTCTCATGGTGTCTTCATGGAGTGTTTGCGCCGTAACCCCACGCTACCGGTGTGAACCGGAAATCGCCCTGCACCGCGCAACACTCGGTGTTGACGACGTGTTAAATCTACGTCTTCGCAACGTATTCGCGACGTTTCGCCGAGTCTTCCGGCGGGGTCGGATCAGCGGCGAGATGTCGTCATCCGCGCGTGGGACGACGTTGTGGACGCAGGGTCGTGACGCCGTCGGCGAGGCGGCGCGTGGTGATCAGAAATGCCGTGTGGCCCTGCATTTTGTGTTCCGGCCGCACGGCGAGACCCACTGCGCTCCAGTCCCGGACCATCGATTCCCAGGCTCGCGGCTCGGTCCAACACTCCTGGTCACGCAGTGCTTCCATCACGCGGGACAACTGTGTGACAGTCGCCACATAAATCACCACGACCCCGCCTGGTTTTATCGCCCGACGCACCACGTCCAGGGGTTCCCAGGGCGCCAGCATGTCGAGGATCACGCGGTCGAATCGCTGGTCGGGGGCCACTGCATCGGCGTCCAACGTGGCCAGGTCGTCGATCACGATCTCCCAGTTGCCGGGCCGGCCACCGAAGAAGGTCTCGACATTGCGGATCGCGTGTTCGGCGTGGTCTGCGCGTATCTCGTAGGACGTGACTGTGCCCCGATCTCCGACCGCTCTCAGCAGCGAGCACGTCAGCGCACCGGAGCCGGCGCCTGCTTCGAGGACGCGGGCGCCCGGGAAGATGTCGCCTTCGGTGACGATCTGAGCGGCGTCCTTCGGATAGATGACCTGCGCCCCTCGCGGCATCGACAGCACGTAGTCCACCAGCAGCGGCCGCAGCGCCAGATACTGCGTGCCGCTGGTGGCTGCGACGATGCTGCCCTCGGGCGCTCCGATCAGATCGTCGTGGGCGATGGCTCCCCGATGGGTGTGGAAGAGCTTGCCCTCCTCCAGGTGAACGGTGAACTTGCGACCTTTGGCGTCGGTCAATTGCACGCGGTCACCCACGGCGAAGGGGCCGGTCGTCGGCATCGGGCTGGAGTCCTTCCGGCTGGTCGCACGGGTGTCGTTTCGCGAACCTGTCACTGTCGCGACCTACCCTGCCAAATGTGAGTATGACGATGGACGCTGGGTCGCCTCAGCAGACCGGCGACGACACCGCAACACCCGGGTCGAGCGTGGTGCGCCGACCGTTGGCGTTGTCCCCATCACGCGCTGCCGACTTCAAACAATGTCCGCTGTTGTACCGATATCGCGCCATCGACCGGTTCCCGGAGACCCCCACCCCAGCTCAGACCCGCGGCACGGTGGTGCACGCCGCGCTCGAGAACCTCTTCGACATGCCGGCTGAGCTGCGCACCCAAGAGTCGGCGGATCTGCTGGTCGAAGGCGCCTGGGCGGCGTTGTGCGAGGCCGATCCCCTGCTGGCGGAGATCATCGGTGAAAGCGGCACCGACCGATTCGTCGCCGATGCGCAGAAGTTGATCGCGACCTATTACACGATGGAGAATCCGACCGCGTTCGAGGCGGACGCCTGCGAGGAGCACGTCGAGATCACCGCCGACGACGTGGCGATGCGGGGTTTCATCGATCGGATCGATGTCGCGCCGACCGGCGAGATACGGGTGGTCGACTACAAGACCGGCCGATCCCCTGGCGAGGCCTATGAGGCCAAGGCGCTGTTTCAGATGAAGTTCTACGCGCTGGCCGTGCTGCGTATCCGCGGCGTGGTCCCGGCGCGGTTGCAGCTGATGTACCTGTCCGATGGTCAACAGCTCAGCTACACACCCGACCGCGAAGAATTGGAACGTTTCGCCCGCACGCTCAAGGCCATCTGGACGGCAATCCGCGCCGCGGTCGCCACCGGCGACTTCCGCCCGCACCGCTCCCGGCAGTGTCGCATGTGCGAGCACCAGCACCGCTGTCCGGAGTTCGGCGGGGAGATCCCCCCGTATCCGGGGCCGCCGCCGGGCTTCACCGGATGACCAGCTGAGGTCACGCAGCCCGACCCCCGACCGCGTCGGTTATGACGGTAGGCATACTGTGATTGTCGTGGAGTCCTGCTACTACGTGCCGATCGATCCGCCGGCCTCTGCCGGCAACACCGGCCACGAATACTTCCAACCCACCGAGGCCACCCAGAGCGTGTGGGCGTCGACGATGCAACACGGCGGGCCACCGTCGGGTCTGATGATGCGCTCCCTGCTGCGCTGCGATGCCCAGCCGGGCCAGCAGTTCACCCGCGTCACCACCGAGATCCTCGGGCCGATCGGACTGGGTGTGAATCGGATCCGCGCGGAGGTGATCCGGCCCGGCCGCCAGATCAGCCTGGTCGGCACCGATCTCGAGGTGCAGCAGGCTGATGGCTCGTTTCGCCTCGCGGCTCGATCGGTGGGCTGGCGGCTGCGCACCGCAGACACCGCCGACATCGCCGAAGCCCCCGAGGCGTTGACGCCGACCCCCGACGACCTGACCCCGGTGCATGGCGTCACCGAGAATTCTGATCTCGGAGTGGACTGGGGCACAATTGGTTTCATTGGCTCGATCGAGTCGGCGACGGCACCGGGCCGCACCGGCGACACCCCGGCGGTGTGGGTCCGGCCGGCGATCGCTCTGGTGGGTGGCGAGGAGATCTCCGACCTCGAATCGATGTTCACCGTCATCGACATCGCCAACGGTCTGGGCACCCGGCTACGCACCGATCAGTGGACGTGGATGAACACCGACACCACCGTCCACCTCACCCGCATCCCGTCGGGCCCGTGGGTCGGCATCGACGCCGACATGGTGCAGGGGCCCGACGGCTTCGGCGCGACGTTCGGTGACCTCCACGACCGCCACGGCTTCATCGGCCGATCGGCTCAGACCGTCCTGCTGAATCGGATGGCCTGAGGCGCGGTGCCGGACCGTCAAAACCGGCAGGACCGGATGTCGGTGGCGAGGATCGCCTTGGCACCGAGTTCGGACAGTTCGTCCATCAGGCTCTGGTGGATCTTACGCGGCACCATGGCCCGTACCGCGACCCAATCGGGGTCCGCCATCGGCGCGACGGTCGGTGATTCCAGGCCAGGTGTCAGTTTCGATGCCTCGGCAAGCAGTGTCCGCGGGCAGTCGTAGTCGATCATCACGTACTGCTGGCCGAACACCACGCCCTGCACGCGGGCGACGAACTGCCGCGCGGCCTTGGTCTGCGTGATCCCGGCCTGTGAGATCAGTACGGCCTCCGAGTCGCACAGCGACTCGCCAAAGGCAGCCAGCCCGTGCGCACGCAGCGTCCGCCCGGAACCCACCACGTCGGCGATCGCATCCGCGACACCGAGCTGGATGGAGATCTCGACGGCGCCGTCGAGGCGGATGATGGTGGCCTCGACCCCGCGACCGGCGAGATCATCTGCCACGAGATTTGGGTACGACGTGGCGATGCGCTTGCCCGCCAACGACTCGACCGACCAGCTCTCCGCCGCGGGGGCTGCGTAACGGAAGGTCGATGAGCCGAAGCCCATCGAGAGTTGTTCGTCGACCGACGCCCCCGAGTCCCGCGCCAGGTCGCGGCCGGTGATGCCCAGATCGAGCGTGCCGGCGCCGACGTAGATGGCGATGTCTTTCGGGCGCAGGAAGAAGAACTCGACGTCGTTGTTGTTGTCGAGGACTGTGAGGTCCTTGGCGTCAGTACGTTTCCGGTAGCCGGCCTCGGCGAGGACGGCGGCCGCAGACTCGGAGAGTGCCCCCTTGTTGGGCACGGCCACACGCAGCATGTCGGGTTCCTTCTGGATTAGGTGGGGGTCTGTGGTCGAGGTGTCGATCTGTGTCTGACGATGTCGGTGTCCGGGGCGCCCGGTCACAGATGTCGGTACACGTCGGCCGGCGTCAGACCCCGCTTGATCATCATCACCTGCAGCCAGTAGACGAGCTGAGAAATCTCCTCGGCGAGCGACTCGTCGGATTCGTGTTCGGCGGCGAGCCAGACCTCGCCGGCCTCCTCGATGATCTTCTTGCCCAGTGTGTGAACTCCGGAGTCGAGGGCGGCGACCGTCCCGCTACCGGGGGGACGAGTCTGTGCCTTGTCGCTCAGCTCGGCGAACAGCTCCTCGAAAGTCTTCACGGTCCCTCATCTTTGCATGTCACGCCCGGCTGGAAGATGGCCGGGGTGTTGCCCGGTCCATGCATCGACGACGTCGGCGATCGTCAGGCCGACCAGCGAGCGCCGAAAGCTGCGCAGACTGCCCTGAGGCACCCGGGCCGCCGACGGGATCACCAGGGTCGGGCAGCCCGCTGCGGTCGCCGCCGCGGTTCCCGCGGGCGAATCCTCGACGGCCAGACACTGGTCGGGCCGCAGGCCCACGAGTGACGCCGCGCGTAGGTACGGGTCGGGATGGGGCTTGCCGAGGGCCACTTCGTCGCCACACACGGTCGCGACGAAGCGCGTGGCGTCGAGTGTCTCGAGTGCCACATCGGTCAGCTCCCGCACCGTGTTGGTGACCAACACCATGGGCAGGCCCGCCGATCGGACCAGCTCGAGGGCGGCGTCGGCGCCCGGACGCCACGGCAACCCCTTGTCGAACATCGCGGCGACGTGGTCGAGCAACCACCGTTCATCGCCGGCACGGTCCTGTTCGGCGGCGGGGATTCTCGCTGCGGCGTACACTTTGCTCAGCGCATCGGGAAGTGCGTTGCCCAGGGTGGACTCGCGTAGCGCCGGGCTCATCGTGATCCCGTGCCGTAGCGCGAGGTCGGCCATGGCCACGTCCCACAGCGGTTCGGAGTCGAGGAGCGTCCCGTCCATGTCCCAGAGCACGGCGGCCGGGCCGGACAGGGACGAAGCAGAGAAGGTTGAGCCACCCGCGGCAGGGGTCGATGCTGAGGTCGTCGGTCGGTCGGTCACGTCAGCATCATCGCATTGCGTAAGCCTTCATTCGCGACAGCCGTAGGCACGTTCTATTCGATCGCGAGCATCGGGAACCCGAGAGCGAGCAGCATCAATGCCAGCAGGAACCATGCGGCACCGTGCCAGATAGGCCAGGTGCCGCCGCCGCGGTACACGCGATAGGCGATGACGAGCGCGGCGAGTCCGCCGAGCCCGAGCACCGCCGGCCCAACGACCGCCCACACCAGGTTGTCTCGTCCCGTGCTCATGAATGCCACGACGCCCATCGCGGCCACCCCGACGACACCGACCACGTACAGCGCGGCCCGACGGAGCGCGCTCGGGTCGTCCCAACGCTTCTCGACGTCGCGCCGTTGCCGACTCTGATCGACTTCCGTTCCGCGATCACGGGCCGGCTCCATCGGCGTTGCAGAGGGATCTTCGGTCATGCAGTTGGGGTACCCGCACAAAACCACCCGAAACCGCATGCCGGCGCCCGGGGCATCAGCTCGCTCATGTTTTGGCGAACAGACATGTGGCAACCCGGCAACCAGGACAACGCGATCGAAGGAGATACGCATGCACACCGACCTGTTCCGGGAGCTGACGACCGATTCGGGGCCGTTCGTCTCTGTCTATGTGGATGACTCGCACAATACCGAGAATGCCACGCACAGTATGGAATTGCGGTGGCGCAGCCTTCGCGAGCAGCTGGAATCAGACGGCGCCCCGACAGCTGCATTGGACCACATTCAGACCGCCCTGTTGGACGGCGAGCGTCCGGTTGGCGTCAGTGGTCGCGGGTTGGTGGCCACCGCGGAGCGGGTAGTCCTGGACCAGCAGCTCATCCGTCCGCCTACCGCATCTGTCGCGCGGTACTCGACATTGCCCTTTCTGGTTCCGCTGGTGACCCATGCCCGCGACGTCGGCTCTCATATGATCGCTGTGGTTGATCACCGCGGCGCCGACATCCAGATTGTCCACGGCGATGATGTCGCCTACTCCGAAACCGTCGCCGGCGAGGGCCATCCGGTGCACAAGGCAACCGGCGCAGAAACCCCTGGGTACGGTGACCCGCAGCCACGCGCCGAAGAGCAGGCACGCCAGAATATCCGTGACGTCGTCGACCGGCTCACCTCCCTTGTCGATCGAGAACGACCGGACGTGCTCTTCGTGGTCGGTGAATCGCGGTCGGTCAGCGATCTGACCGCGCAATTGCCGCAACGCATCGAGGACGTCGTGGTCAATCTCGGTCTCGGAGCGCGCGGTAGCGTTGCCGACAGCGAGATCTCCGGCGCCGTCGACGCAGAGTGGTTGCGACGGCACAACCGAGTCCTCGCCGAAGTCACCGATCGCTTTCGCGCCGAACAGGGGCGGTCCTCGGGTCTGGCAGTCGAGGGCCTGACAGCCGTGTGCGGTGCGCTACGCGCCGGCGAGGTTCAGACTCTGCTGATCGGCGACATCGACGATGCCACGGTGGTCGTCGGAGAGGACCTGATGATGGTGGCGCCCTCACCCGAGAACCTGTCCGAGCTGGGTGCCCCTCCGAACGACGTGGTACGAGCGGACGAAGCACTGCCGATGGTCGCGGTGTGCACCCATTCGGACCTGGTCAGTCTGGATGAACGCCTTGCGCCGAAGGACGGGATTGCGGCTCTTCTGCGGTACGCCCCGCGCACGTCGGCAGGCGGTTGAGATCCGAGAATGTAGGTCCATCAGCGCGCGAAGGCGCGCTCGGTGGTGTCATCGGCGGGATAGAACAGCTCGATCGTCATCTCCTCGAGCGTGATGTCTCGGGGTGAACCGAACGTGGTCAGCGTCGTGAAGAAAGACAACACGTTCTCACCAGACCGGATCGCGAATGGCACCAGCAGGCCCGGATCCCGCTCCGCGGTGCGTGGGCTACGCCGTTCCAGGTCGTCCACGGTCGGGTAACCGGTCACCTCACGCTCAAGGTCGACCAGACGCGGATCGCCGGTGATGCTGACGAGCCGGCGCAGCGTCGTCAGCAGGTACGAGGCCCAGATGTCGAAGTCGACGGTGATCTTCGCGAACCCGTCTGGGTGCAGCGACGCCCGGAAGAGGTTGAACGGCGGACCGGTGAGATGGGGCGGCAACATCGCGGCCAGCGACCGCGCAGATTCGTTGGCCAGCACAACATTCCAAGCACGGTCAAGTGCCAGCCCAGGAAACGGATTGTGCGCGTCGAGAACCCGCTGCACCGATGTCCGTACCCGATCCATCGACGCGGCATCGAGCGATTGTTCAGAATATCTCGGCGCGTGACCAGCGGCGAGGAGGAGCGCATTGCGCTCGCGCAACGGAATGTCCAGACGCACCGACAATGCCTCGATGAGGTTCGGGCTGGGTATCGACTTGCCTGTCTCGACGAAACTCAGGTGTTTGGGTGACACACCCACCTCGTAGGCGAGGTCGAGTTGACTCATCGATCGCTGTGATCGCCACTGGCGCAACATGGTGCCGACACCCGCCGTCATGGGCCCATGATAAATGGCCGACCCGACGAGATCGACGACGCGCGGCAAGCCGCTACCGGAGATCGGCGTTAGAACGGTGGTGGGCCGGCGTCGGTGACGCGTTTGCGGTTGCGGGCGCGTTCGGCGCGTCTGCGGGCGTGTTTGTTCGCCACCCGTGTGTTGACGCGGGTGCTGCGTTCGATCGTGCTGCCGGTGTGTGGGGGTGGGGCCTGGGCGGGTGCGGTGAACCGGATCCTGCGCAGTCCGGGGAACAGATCTTCCTGGGTTTCGGCTTCGCCGGGCAACACCAGGCCTTCGGGGGTGATGTATTCGGTGACCAGCCGCCCGTCGGCATCACGCCATTGATCATCGACCCAGTCGCCGAACGTTTTCAGCAAGTGTCCGGGACGGCATTTCGCGTTCACCCCGACCTCAGTGGTCTGCCCACCGTTGTGCGGACAGTCGTGGTCGTACTCATCGACATGGTCGAGGTCGCCACGCCACGCAGAGGTCAGGCATCCCGGTTCGGTGCAATAGGCATCGCGCAGCCGGATGAAGGTGTCCAACGCGGCCGACGGCCGATACGGATCCGACGGCAGATGCGCCGGCAACGTGAACGTGCCATCGGGTTCCGGTTCGGTCGTGGGCGGCACCAGATAGGAGACCTTGGTGTCGGCACGCGCGGCGATGTCGCGCACATGCTCGCCCGAGATCACTCCGTGGCCGTCCATGAAACCGGCATGGTTCGCCATCCCTTTCACGGTGGCCTCGTCGGTGACCACATGCAGCACCGCCCGGCTGTCCACCGGCGGCACCACCCCGGGCTCCGGGATGACCGCGGTGCAGTCGTCACTACCGCAGTCGCATTCGAACGCGGTGCCCGACAGCAGGCAGAACATGGCATCGGATTGTCGTTGCGGCTTGGTGCGCGGATCGTGTTCACACACACTGTCGGCCAATGCGGCCACCGCGGCGGCGGCGATCCGCACGTTCTCCGCCGACATCACCCCGGTGATCTCGGCGGTGCCGTCCTCGCGCGGGTGGGTCCACATCCGGCGGTCATCAAGGGCCTGCTGCCGGCGTTCACGCACCGCGTCGGGATCATGACGAAACACGATGCGGTCACTTGGATAGAGCTTGTCGAAATCAGCATGTCGCGGAATCTGGCTTTGCTCCACGCTCCGCGCTTGGTGCGCAGGGTCGCCGCGATGTCGGCATCCACCGCCGGGGCGGCTGATGATTCGGCCAGCAGGTCGGTACGGCTGACCGCCTTCTGCGCGTGCCACGGCCCGATCACGCCGTCACGCAAACATTCCGACACCTCCGGCAACCGGTCCCGCAACGCGACCGCATCATTGAGCAGTGTTTCCGCGGCGCCACGAGACGTTCCGCGGAGTTTGGAGATACGTGCCGCGGCGTCCGCGAAGCCATCCACCACGAAACCGTCGGTGTCTTCACGCGCAGCAACGAGACGGTCGTAGAGTGCTGCCACCGAACGGTATTCGGCGTAGGCGAGATAGGCGCGACCGCGGTCGAGCTCGGCCATACCCAACAGCAAGTCGTTGGTCGGGTCCTCATCGGGGTAGGCCGCATCCACACCACCGAGATAGTCACGCGGCAACTGCGGCCACGGCGACGGCGAGGACAACACGGACGACACGAAAGACCCCTCACGGATCTGATCACAACCAACTGATGCAGGATCACTTCCGATATGCCACCCACCGTGATCAACCCGACCCCGAGACCGGATTCAGCGAGTTCGCGCCCACCCGTTTCGCATCAACTCATCCTGCACACACCAATCTAGAACAGACCACCGACAAGATTGATCACCGCAGTTCAGGGGCGATTTCGAAAGGGACTCCCGGTATCACGCTCGTTCCGAGCGCGACCGCGCCGAACGACATCGAACACCGCGTACACCACCCCGAGCGCGGCCAGACCCATCATCGAGGCGTAGATCGACAACGCGGCGTCGCCGCGACCCGAACTGTAGCCATCGTCGCCGCGCGACGACGGTCCCTGGCCCGACGATCCCGGCCCCGACGACGCACCCCTGTCGCCGCGACCCGGCCCGCCGGCCACCGTGCCATCGAATGCGGCGCCGCCGCCCGGCCCGCCGGGTCGCGCCGCGGCCCCGCCGCCCGGTCCACCCATCAGCTGTCCCTGGTCGCCCGTGAGCGATGCGTGATACACCCCGATCGCCGCGGCCTGGATCAGGATCGGGATGAGCACGAACCGCAGCGGTAGGTAGAAGGCCAGTACCACGCTGAGGATCTCCGCGGTGTAGAAGTATCGATCGTGCATGGCCGGCAACAGAAATGGCACCAGCACCGAGGACGCCGTCGCGACCGCGAGGATCGACGTGGGGGTGACCGCCGGGCGCTTCCATACCGACCACACTAGGAACGCGACGATGATCGCGGCGGCAACTGCGATACCGAGTTGGGCCAGCCAGGTGACGTCGCCCGAGACCGGAATCAGTTGATAGAGGTTGGCCGCGCCCAGAGTCAACTGCTGGTAGGAGCCTGTCTGATCGAGGTACACGGTGAGAGCCTCGTGCCACGGAGCCCCAGCGACCAGAGCCGGCAGGTCCAGGAGCACGTAGACGATCGGGATGGCGAGCAGGCTGTACCACGGCAGGCGCCGTCGGATCAGCAACCACAGCAGCACCGGCATGACGAAGACCGCCTGCAACTTGAACGCGATCGCGACACCGAACATGACGCATGCCCAGATCGAGTTCATTCGTGACGACTGCGGCGTAGCCCTCATCAGGAAGTACACGCCACCGAGCACGAACGCCGAATAGATGGCATCGGCCTGCCCCCAGTACGCGCTGTTGGCGATCACCGACGGCAGCAGTAACACGATGCCGAACGCCAACGCCCGCAGCGAGAATCGTGGTGTGCGTAGCGCGACGATGCGGTAGGCGAAGAAGGCCAGCAGGACGTCGAAGGCGATCGAGATGGCCTTGATGCCGATCAATGCCGGCATGTTGAGCGCCGTGAGTATCCAGATCAGATACAGGTAGGGGTAGTTGTAGTCCGCGAATTTCTCCCGGAATGCGCCGAAGCCCTGCGTGTCGAGAGTCTCGTACCAGCGGCTCAGAAAGGCTCGATAGTCAAGGGTCTCGATGTCGAGGAACTGTATGCGGATGACCAGCGCCACCACGATGAGCGTGATGAGGGTGGCCCAGCGGAGCCACCGTGGCGGCGTCGTGCGTGCGGCTTCGGCGGTGTGCTCTGCGCTCGCCGGCGGCGCTGGTGCGAGGGTTGGGGATGCCATGCGACCACTGTCCTGCCACAGCCTGGCAACCCGATGTCAGCGAGCTATGAGATCGGTGCTGGTGTCCCGCGTCAGAAATTCGTTGATGATTTCGACGCCCAGGCGGCGCCTCGCTTCGTTGGCGTCGTCGCAGGTACATCCAGTACCTGCTCCTCCGCCGCCTCGCGATGCATCCACCTGGACCGCCGAACTCATGTAACGAATTTCTGGCGCGGGACACTAGTCGATCCGGGCGGCTCATCATGAACCGTCGGGGCGTCGGACGCGGGTGCGTGCTCACATCGGGTCGCGTTGGATGCGTTCGCGCGTTCGCTCGGCGGTGGCAGTCGCCCACCTCGTGGTCGACACGAACCCGACGGCCACCAGCGCCGCACCACAGAGCGCCATCAACACCCAAGCCGGATGCGCGGCGTCGGCCAGATCATCGACCACCGATCCGGTGACACCGGAGAACGCGACGGCGCCGAACACCGCAACGCCGAGCGAGATACCGACCTGCCGACTCGTCGAGGCGATGGCCGAGGCGACCCCGGCCTGCGCGCGGGGCATACCCGAGACCGCTGCGTTGGTGATCGGGGCGTTGACCAGCCCCATCCCGACGCCCAATGCGAGGTAGGCGCAACCGAGGTACCACATGCTCGTCTCGGTGCCGGCGCGCGTCAACATCACGCCGCTCACCAGCACCATGAGGCCGGCGCCGACCATCGGGAGGCGCGCGCCACGGTCGCCCACCAGCCGCCCCGACAGCGGTGAGAACACCGCGTTGGCCACCGCCATGGGCAAGGTCATCAAACCCGCCTGCAGGGGAGTCAGGCCGCGGACCTGCTGGAGATAGAGCGTGTTCAGGAACAGGAAGCCACCCATCGCACTGAAGGCCACGATCGCGCCGATGACAGAACTGCTGAATGGGACGCTGCGGAAGAATCGCAGGTCCAGCAGTGGTTCGCGCCGTCGCGATTCGACGACGATCAGACCCGCCAGGCCAGTCGCCGCCAGCACGAACGCAGCCGACACCGGCACCGACGACCACCCGAGTGTTCGGCCCTCGATGATGCCGTAGGTCAGCGCAGCCAGAAACACCAGGATGAGGATCTGGCCTGCCGGATCGGGGCGCCGGATGTGCGGCGCCCTGGACTCGGGGACGAGAACGGCGGTCAGGGTGATCGCGACGACACACACCGGCACGTTGAGCCAGAAGATCGCCTCCCAGCCGATCCCGTCGACGAGAATGCCGCCGACCAGCGGACCGAGGGCCATGCTCACGCCGATGGCCGCACCCCACAGTCCGATGGCTCGCGCCCGCTCGCGGGGCTCGGTGAAGATGTTGGTGATGATCGACATCGCGACAGGGTTCATCATCGCGCCCCCGATCGCCTGCAGCATCCGGGCGCCGATGAGCATTTCGGGTGTCGCGGCCAGCGAGCACAGCACGGATCCGATGCCGAAAACGCCGAGGCCGACCTGGAACACTCGTTTGCGACCGAGCCGGTCACCCAGGGAGCCGCCGAGCATCAGCAGACTGGCGAGTACCAACGTGTAGGAGTCGATGACCCACTGCAGCTGCGACGACGATGCGCCGAGAGCCGCACCGATGGCCGGAAGCGCGACGTTGACGCCAGAGGTGTCGATCCCGACGATGAACAGACTCAGACAACAGGTGGCGAGGACCGCCAACTGTCGCCGCCGACTCAATTCGCCGGCCTCTGATGCGCCGCGGGTGACGGTTGCCCCGCTCATGCGTCGGCCCGGGCGCGCAGCAGACCGAGCAGGCCGGCGAGTTCGCGACGTTGAGCCTCGTCGAGGGCGTCGAACATGTCCGGGGCGATCGCCGGGTCGCTCACCAAGGAATCCACCACGGCTCGCCCCGCATCGGTGATCGCGACGACTTTGAACCGGCGATCGTCGGCGCGTGGTTCTCGGGACACCAGACCGCGATCGACGAGGTCGTTGACGATCACGCTCGTCGCGGGTGCGTCGATGCCCAGACGCCGGGCCAGCTCGGATTGCGTGAGTTCACGTGTCGCCACCCGGCGCAATGCGCGAAACCTGCTGAACGGCATGTCGATACGGGCATCAATCCGACTTCGCGACTCTGCGGCGTGGTCGCGCACCAGACTGTTCATGGTGAACCACAACTCGGTGGCCGATGGTGCGGTCTCCGGCGCCTCGGCTTCCGCACCGCCGACACCCCGCTCAGTTGTATTCATACAACTATTGTAGATGCACAACTGAGTCGCGCACACCTACCGTCGAGATCGAGCGCAGCTTCCCTCACCCCGCCGGCACCTCGATGACGGCGGAGTGCGGTGAATGTTGCGGATACCGGCACGTTGACCGCACTGCGCGGCGTCACGTACCTCAGGTGTTGAAGTACTTGGCCTCCGGGTGATGCAGCACGAAGGCGTCGGTCGACTGTTCGGGATGCAGTTGCAGTTCCTCGGACAGTTCCACACCGATGCGGCCCGGTTCGAGCAGGTCGATCATCTTGGCCCGATCCTCGAGATCCGGGCACGCACCGTAGCCGAACGAGAAACGCGCACCGCGGTACTCGAGATCGAAGAAGCCCTGCGCGTTCTCCGGGTCCTCGCCCGCGAAGGAGGCTCC
This sequence comes from Gordonia sp. NPDC062954, assembly GCF_044543825.1. Lineage (NCBI taxonomy): Bacteria > Bacillati > Actinomycetota > Actinomycetes > Mycobacteriales > Gordoniaceae > Gordonia > Gordonia sp. NPDC062954. Next base: position 75,781 of record NZ_JBITWL010000022.1, read on the forward strand.
CTCGACGGTCAGTTCACCACGTACTCGCTGATGCCAGTACTCGGCGAACGCTTCGGTCAGCTGCACACCGATGCCGTGCACCTCGAGGTAATCGCGGTAGGCGTCGTCAGCGAACAGCTTGTTCGCGAAGTCGGCAATCGGCTGACCCATCGTCACCAGCTGGAACGGCAGCACATCCACCTGCCCGACACTCTCGCAGTCCTCCCGTGACCGGATGAAGTCGGCCACGCACAGGAATCGGGGACGTTGCTGGCGCGGGAAGGTGAAGCTGTGCCGCACTGGTGCATCGGGGCGTGGCTCGGTGAGCACATGAACCGTGTCGCCGTCGCTGACCGCCGGGAAGTAGCCGTAGACGACAGCGGCGTGCTGCAGGATATTCTCGGTCGACAACCGGTCGATCCAGTACCGCAGTCGTGGCCGTCCCTCGGTGTCGACGAGCTCCTCGTATGACGGGCCCTCACCCCCGCGGACGCCGCGTAACCCCCACTGCCCTAAGAACAGAGCACGTTCGTCGAGCAGTTGCAGGTATTCGGCGACCGGTACCCCCTTGACGATCCGGGTGCCCCAGAAGGGTGGTGTCGGGATCGCGTTGTCGGCGGCCACATCCGAGCGTGCCGGGACCTCGACCGGTGTCTCGGCGGCCTTGCGCTTCTCCGCAATCCGCTTGGAACGCTCATGCCGCGCTTTGCGTTCCTGCGCCTTCTTCTGCGCGGCGAGCGCCTCCGGGCTGTCGGGGTCGGGCCCCTCCCCCCGCTTGGTCGCCATAATCTCGTCCATCAGACGCAGACCCTCGAAAGCGTCCCGCGCATAGTGGACATCACCCTCGTAGATCTCGGCGAGATCGTTTTCGACATAGGTGCGGGTGAGCGCGGCGCCGCCGAGCAGCACCGGGTAGCTGTCGGCCACCCCGCGGCCATTGATCTCCTCCAGGTTCTCCTTCATCACCACGGTCGACTTCACCAACAGCCCGGACATACCGATCACGTCGGCGCGCTTGTCGGCAGCCGCCTCCAGAATCGTGTTGATCGGCTGCTTGATGCCGAGGTTGACCACCTCGTAGCCATTGTTGGAGAGGATGATGTCGACGAGGTTCTTGCCGATGTCGTGCACATCGCCCTTGACGGTCGCGAGCACGATGCGGCCCTTGCCGTCCTCGCCTGTGGACTCCATATGCGGTTCCAGGTGCGCAACAGCGGTTTTCATGACCTCTGCGGATTGCAACACGAAGGGCAGCTGCATCTGACCGGAACCGAACAGCTCGCCGACGGTCTTCATACCCGACAGCAATGTCTCGTTGATGATCACCAGCGGCGGCTTCTCGGTCATCGCCTCGTCGAGGTCCTCGGTGAGACCATTGCGTTCGCCGTCGACGATGCGGCGCTCGAGCCGCTCGAACAGAGGCAGTTTGGCGAGCTCGGCAGCCCGCGACTCGCGCGCCGATGCCGCCGACACACCCTCGAACAACTCCATGAGCTTCTGCAGCGGGTCGTAACCGTCGCGTCTGCGGTCGTACACCAGATCCAGCGCAACCTCACGCTGCTCCTCCGGGATCCGCGCCATCGGCAGGATCTTCGACGCATGCACGATCGCGGTGTCGAGGCCGGCCTGCACGCACTCGTGCAAGAACACCGAGTTCAACACCTGCCGGGCGGCCGGGTTCAGGCCGAACGAGATGTTCGAGATGCCCAGGGTGAAGTGCACCTCCGGATGGGCCTCGTGCAGACGCCGGATCGCCTCGATGGTCTCGATACCGTCGCGGCGGACTTCTTCCTGTCCGGTGGAGATCGGGAAGGTGAGGGCATCGATGATGATGTCCTCTTCGGCGAGTCCCCAGTTGCTGGTGATGTCGGCGATGAGCCGCTCGGCGACGCGCACCTTCCAGTCGGCGGTGCGGGCCTGACCTTCCTCGTCGATGGTGAGCGCGACGACGGCCGCGCCGTGCTCCACCACCAACTCCATGATGCGGGTGAAACGCGACTCGGGACCGTCGCCGTCCTCGTAGTTCACCGAGTTGACCGCACAACGGCCGCCGAGTGATTCCAGACCCGCCTGGATCACCTCGGGCTCGGTCGAGTCCAGCATGATCGGCAGCGTCGACGAGGTCGCGAACCGACCGGCCAGCGCGGTCATGTCCGCCGAACCATCGCGACCGACGTAGTCGACGTTCAGGTCGAGCATGTGCGCGCCGTCGCGCGTCTGGTCCTTCGCGATGTCGAGGCACTTCTGATAGTCCTCGGCGATCATCGCCTCACGGAAAGCCTTGGACCCGTTGGTGTTCGTCCGTTCGCCGATCACCAGGAAGCTGGCGTCCTGGTCGAACGGCACCGCGCTGTAGAGCGACGACGTCTCCGAGACATGATCGGGCGTGCGCTCGGCGGGTGTCATCTCAGCGACCCGCTCGGCGACGTGTCGGATGTGTTCGGGGGTCGTGCCGCAGCATCCGCCGACGAAGGACAACCCGAAATCGCTCACGAAATCGCCGAGGGCGGTGGCCAGCTCATCGGGCTGCAACGGATACTCGGCCCCGTTGGCGCCCAGCACCGGCAGACCTGCGTTGGGCATCACCGACACCGGGATGCGGGCGTGCTTGGACAGATAGCGCAGGTGCTCACTCATCTCGGCAGGCCCGGTCGCGCAGTTGAGACCGATGATGTCCACGCCGAGCGGCTCGATGGCCGCGAGTGCCGCACCGATCTCCGATCCGAGCAGCATCGTCCCGGTGGTCTCCACGGTCACGTGGCTGATGATCGGGATGTGACGGCCCATGTCGCTCATCGCGCGCCGGGCGGCGACAACCGCGGCCTTGACCTGCAGCAGGTCCTGCGAGGTCTCCACCAGGACGGCGTCGGCGCCACCCTCCAGCATGCCGGTGACGCACTCGTAATAGGCATCGCGGATCACGTCGAAAGTGGTGTGTCCGAGGCTGGGCAACTTCGTACCCGGTCCGATCGATCCGAGCACGAACCGTGCAGTGCCGTCGGCCGACGGACCGATCTCGTCGGCCACTCCGCGGGCGATGCCGGTGCCCTTGTAGGCGAGCTCCCGGATGCGGTCGGCGATGTCGTAGTCGCCGAGGTTGGACAGGTTGCAGCCGAAGGTGTTGGTCTCGACGGCGTCAGCCCCGGCCTCGAAATAGGCACGATGGATGTCGGCGAGGACGTCGGGGCGGGTGTCGTTGAGAATCTCGTTGCAGCCCTCGAGGCCGTTGAAGTCGTCGAGGGTGAGATCGGCGGCCTGCAACATCGTGCCCATGGCACCGTCGCCGATCAGCACGCGACGCGACATGGCGGTGAGCAACGTCGTGTCGTAATCGGACGGGCGCGGCGAGCGAGCCCGATTGTCCGGGTCGGTGATGCGGGTCGACATGGATGACAGCGTAGTTCGCCCTCTCTCGGGGTTCGGTCGTAGGCTGGTTCAGTGAACGCTGAGCAGAGGTCGAACCTTCCCCAGCTGCGCAGGCCTGTGTTGTTGGCCGCGTTCGAGGGGTGGAACGACGCCGGGGACGCGGCGAGCAGCGCCATCGAGCATCTGGCGCTGACCTGGGATGCCGTCTCGTTGGCCGACATCGATTCCGACGACTACTACGACTTCCAGGTCAACCGGCCGATCGTCAAGCAGATCGATGGGGTGACCCGCCGGATCGATTGGCCCACCACGTCCGTCTCGTATTGCACCCCCCAGGGTGCGGACCGTGACATCGTACTCGTTCGCGGGATCGAACCGAACATGCGTTGGCGCGGCTTCTGCGCGGAGATCGTCGACCTCGCCCGCGACCTCGAGGTGGAGACGACGGTGATGCTCGGCGCGCTGCTTGCCGACACCCCTCATACGCGTCCGGTACCGGTCACCGGCGCCGCCTACAGCAGTGAATCCGCGGCACGGTTCAACCTCGCCGAAAGCCGCTACGAGGGTCCCACCGGGATCACCGGGGTGCTGCAGGACCTGTTCGTGCAGGCGGGGCTGCCGGCGGTGTCCTTCTGGGCCGCCGTCCCGCACTACGTGTCGACGCCACCCAACCCCAAGGCGACTGTGGCCTTGCTCAACCGTGTCGAGGAGGTCCTCGACATCGAGGTACCGCTGGGTACGTTGCCCGAGCAGGCCGAGGAGTGGGAACAGGCGGTCACCGAGATGACCGAGGACGACGAGGACATCGCCGACTACGTCCGGGGACTCGAGGAGCGCGGGGACGCGGAGATGGACGCCGATGAGGTGATGGCGAAGATCGACGGCGATGCGCTCGCCGCCGAGTTCGAGCGGTACCTCAAGCGCCGTGGCCCGGGCCCGGGTTCGGGGCCTGGCTCGTTCCGGTGATCGGTGCGGGGGCTCGGTGCGGGGGTCTCGATACGCTGCTCGGCTAGCGCCTCGCAGCTACTCGACCAGCAGAAAGAGGGTCCTCGGCCAGCAGAAAGAGGGTCCTCAACCAGCAGAAAGAGGATCCTCAACCAGCAGAAAGAGGATCCTCGGCCAGCAGAAAGAGGGTCCTCGGCCAGCAGAAAGAGGGTCCTCAACCTGCAGGAAGAGGGTCCTCGGCCATCAGAAGGAGCCGAGCACGATCCGGCAGAATCCCGTTCAGCCGATGCGCTCGATGGACACCACCGGAGTGGTGATCCGCCAGGTCCGCACGTCCGGATCGTCGGCGGCGCGCACCCAGAATTGGGCGGACTCGCCGATCCGGCACGATTTCACACCCAGCAGCGGGATGTCCTCGGAGTCTCGCCGCAGTCGGCTGACGGCCCATTCCTCGCTGTCAGTGCCGCCGACGCCGGGGGCTCGGAGAAGGGTCATCTCCTCGAAATCCAGCAGATAGGTCGAGGTACGGGTCACCACCGTCCAAACGCCCGCGGTGGTCTCGGGTGCGATCTCCTGCGTGCGTGCCACGGGAGAACCTTACAAGGCAATGCCGGGCAATTCGCCGGGGGTGTTTGCCCAGGCGGGGAGAAAGTGCCGTGAATCCGAGTCGCCTTTCGACCCGAATCAGCGGCACAATGCGCGGCCGGTCGCCTACGTGAGGTCGACGCCGAGGAGTGCGTCGACGGCCCGCGCCATGTCCGCCGGCGCCTGGGCCGAGCTGCCGAGACCGAGGTCGACATCGCTGCACCAGGCATCGATCGCGGCCAGCGCTTTCGGGGTGTCAAGGTCGTCGGCCAGATGCTGACGCACGCGGGCGATGGTCGACGCGGCATCGGGACCGTTCGGAGCGGTCACCGCCGCCCGCCAGCGACGCAGGCGCTCGCGGGCCGCATCCAGAACGCCGTCGGTCCACATCCGATCGCCACGATAGTGCTCCGACAACAACGCCAGCCGCACCGCGGCCGGATCCACCCCGTCACGGCGTAGGTGCGAGACGAACACCAGATTGCCGCGACTCTTCGACATCTTCTCGCCGTCGAGGCCGACCATCCCGGTGTGGACGTAGTGCCGGGCAAACCGCCGGGAATCGGTCAGGGCCTCACCGTGCGCGGCCGAGAACTCATGATGCGGGAAAATCAGATCGTTGCCACCGCCCTGAATGTCGAACTCGACACCGAGCCGGTTCAACGCGATGGCCGAGCACTCGATGTGCCAGCCTGGTCGCCCCGGGCCATGCGGCGAATCCCACGACGGTTCACCGGGACGCGCCGCGCGCCACAGCAACGCGTCGAGCGGATCGCGCTTTCCGGCTCGGTCGGGATCTCCACCACGCTCGGCGAAAAAGCGGTCCATCGTGGCGCGGTCATATCCGGACTCGTATCCGAACTGCTCGGTGGCATCGACCCGGAAGTACACGTCGGGGTACTCGGCGTCGTCGACGACATACGCCGCGCCGGAGGCGAGCAGTTTGTCAACCACCTCGATCACCTCATCGACGGATTCCACGGCCCCGATGTAGTCACGCGGCGGCAAGACCCGAAGGGCGGACATGTCCTCACGGAACAACTGGGTCTCCCGCGCCCCGAGGTCACGCCAATCGACACCGTCCCGGTCGGCTCGCTCGAACAGCGGGTCGTCGACGTCGGTGACGTTCTGCACATAGTGCACGTCGTGGCCCAGATCGCGCAACACCCGGTTCACCACGTCGAAGGTCACGTAGGTGGCGGCGTGGCCCAGGTGGGTCGCGTCATACGGGGTGATCCCGCACACGTACATGGTCGCGGTGGCGCCGGGGCTGACCGGGCGGACTTGTGCATCGGAGGTGTCATGAAGACGAAGTGCCGGCCCGGTACCCGGGATCACCGGCAGGGCGGGGTCAGGCCAAGACTGCATGGGTCCACTGTATTGGCCCGCCGATTCCGACCGTGAGCCCGGCCTGATCAGCCAGGTGAACAGGACCGTTCAGAACGGCGGCCAGGGAATGGGTCGGTGTCCCGGTGGGTGCGGCATCGTGCCGCGGGTCGCGAGCTCTGTCACTCGCTCGGCCAGCGCGATGATCTCGATCTCGGTGATGTGTTCACCCAGCTCTGTGGTCACCGGGTGATCAGACGTGGCCAGGTGATCGGCGAGGCCGGCGAGGTCGGCGACCAGGTGCCCGGGAATGGTCTCGCCGGCCCATCCCCACAGGACCGTGCGCAGTTTGTCGTCGGAATGCAGACAGATCCCGTGGTCCACCCCGTACACACCGCCGTCGAGTCCCTCCAGAACGTGCCCGCCCTTGCGGTCGGCGTTGTTGAGGATGACGTCGAGGACCGCCATCCGCTGCAATCGTGGGTCGTCGGCGTGCACCAGCACCACCGGTTCGCCCATCCCGTCCAGCGCCCGCACGATCGGCCGATATCCGACCGGCACCGTATCGGCCGGGCACAGATCCACGAGGTCGACCTTGGGAGTGGGCAACTCCTGCGCCGGATCGTGTCGGGTGCCGGGATCGGAGTTGTCTGCGGTGAGCACCCAGCGCTGCACCATCCCCCGGCCCAGCGGGCCGTCGCGATACACGGTGGTCGGGATGACCTGCCAGCCGAGCGCGTCGGAGATCAAGAAGGACGCCACCTCCCGGCCGGCGAGCGTGCCGTCCGGAAAATCCCACAACGGCACCTCGCCACGTTCCGGCTTGTAGACACAGCGCACCTCGGCGCCGTCGAGGACGGCATCGCACACCAGGGTTGCATTGCTCGCGGTGGGGATGCGTCCCAGAATGACCAGCTCGCCGTCGCGCAACGGGTCTGCAGTGGGGATGGTGGGCGCATCGCCGCGCGGCGTTGAAGTCGAGCGCGCCTCCGCCTGGCCACCGCCCGCATCTGTCGGTTCGCCGACGGTCACATCAGTCCTGGTTGTCCGAGCCGGGGTCGGCCTCGTCGTCCGGATCGGTCTCCAGGTAGTCCGTGTCATCCTGCATCGCCAGGTTCCGGAACACGTCGGGGTCGACGAAGTCCAGCGACTTGGACAGCTCCGCACCTCGCTTGTATCCGTTGGTGCGCACACAGAGATGCCCGTCCGGATCCAGTGGCTCATGACAGAGTGGGCACGGCTGACGCCCCGCCGAAATGACCCTCGAGGACCGAGCAGCGAACTCCCGGGCTGCGTCGGTGGTCAGGAACACACGGACCGCGTCGGGCCCCTCATCGGTGTCGTCCAGAACGACACTCTCGTCGAATTCGCCCTCGGTGATCGCGAGCAACTCCACCACGACGGCTTCGGACTCGGCATCCCATCCGAGTCCCATGGTGCCCACCCGGAACTCGGCGTCGACCGGCATCACCAGCGGGCTCAGGTCACCGACGCGCTCGATCTCCGGCGGCACCGGTGTCCCGAATCGTCGGTGGATCTCCTCGAGCAACGCACCGATACGGTCCGCCAGGATCGCGACCTGTTGCTTCTCCAGCAACACACTGATGATCCGGCTCTCGTGTACGGCCTGGAGGTAGAACGTCCGGTCCCCCGGCTGACCGACGGTGCCGGCGACGAATCGATCCGGACTGCGGAACACGTGAATCGCGCGTGACATCACACCTCCTTGACTGTCTGGTCCATTATCCGCGCGCCAGCGAGGTCTCGTCAGCGTGGGCGTCGCGGTGGTGGCCGTCGACGCCGGTGGCGCCACCCACCACCGCGTCTTCGGCCGCCGCAGCCTCCCCCGTGTGATGCTCCGGTGAGTCCACGGGTCGTTTCGGTGGGGCGGGCACCGACAGTACGGCGGTGGAGTTGACCGTGTGCACATAGGGCCGGGTGGAGCCGTAACGGATGACGCTGATCGATGCGGGTTCGACGACGACGCGCTGGAATGCATCGAGATGTGTCCCCATGGCGTCGGCGATGATCGACTTGATCACGTCTCCGTGCGAGCATGCGATCCACACACCGCTGCCGTCGTCTCCACCGTAGCGACGGTCGAGGTCACGGATGGCGGCGACAGCACGCGACTGCACCGCCGCGAGGCCCTCGCCGTCGGGGAAGACCGCCGCCGACGGTTGCTGCTGCACGGTCTTCCAGAGGGGTTCGGTGACGAGGTCCTTGAGCGGCCGGTTGGTCCACGCCCCGTAGTCGACCTCGGCGAGATCGGGAACCACCACCTCGGGGACGTCACGCCCGAGTTCGGTCTGCAAGGTCGCGAGCAGCGGAGCCACAGTTTGCGCACAGCGCTCCAGCGGCGACCGGGCGACGGCCGCGATCTCGCCGATACAGACGCCGAGACGATCGACCAGAGCCTGTGCTTGGTCGCGGCCCTTGTCGTCGAGACCCACCCCGGGCGTCCGGCCGGCGAGCACCCCCGAAGTGTTGGCGGTCGAACGTCCGTGTCGCACCAGAATCACGGTCATGTCTCAACCATAGGCGTCACCGGCGACCGGTATCGGTCGTGCCTCAGGTCGCGCTGATCACGCCCGCCGACAGCAGACCCATCACGGTGAGTCCGAGGATCACCCGATAGGCGCCGAACCAGTTCATCGAGTGCGAGCTGACAAACCGCAGCAGCCAGGCGATCGATGCGTAGCCGATCACGAACGCGACCAGTGTCGCGACAAGCAGTTGTGGACCGGTCGCTTCCATACCTTCGCCGCTGGGGTCGAAGGCGTCCGGCAGGCTGAACAGTCCGGACGCGGTGACCGCTGGGATGGCGAGCAAGAACGAAAAGCGGAAAGCAGCCTCGCGTTCCAGGCCGAGGAACAGACCGGCGCTCGCGGTGGCGCCCGAGCGCGACACACCCGGGATCAGCGCGAGACACTGGGCCAGACCCATCACCAGGCCGTCTCGCAGGGTGAGTTGCTGCATGGAACGCTGCTTGGTGCCGTAGCGCTCGGCGAGCCAGATCACGCCGGCGAACACGATCAACACCGTGGCGACGAGCCACAGGTTTCGGCCCACGGTGCGGATCTGGTCCTTCAACAGGAAGCCGAGCACACCGATGGGGATCGTCGCGAAGATCACGTACCACCCGATCCGGTAATCCAGTCCGCGCTCGGCGCGATCGGTGAGCCCACGGAACCAGGCCGCCACGATGCGGATGATGTCGCGCGCGAAGTACACAAGAACCGCGGCCTCGGTGCCCAACTGGCTGACCGCGGTGAACGATGCCCCGGCGTCGTCACCGAACATCAACTCGGAGGCGATCCGTAGGTGTCCCGACGACGAGATCGGCAAGAACTCGGTGACGCCCTGCAGCGCGCCGAGCACGATCGCCTGGGCCCAGGTCATGGTGTCGCTCACGGCCGCAGATGCTACGGGAAACCGTGGCCCACACCGTGCCGCCGCACGACCCGAACCCTGGCATCACCGGCGGATCCGGCGCGGTCTGGTCGCCGACCCCGATCATCGGTCCGAGCGGGCCTCCCGCAAGATGGTGGCATGCGTCTGCCGAGATCCACGACCGTGCCCAGACCATCTCCGCAGGTGCAGCGGTCTCGCCTGCGTCTCGGAGCGCTGTGCGTGATCGCGGCGACCGTATTACTGACCGGGTGTGGTTCCGGCGACGACTCGTCGACACCCGATGTGCCCACTGTCACACCGGCGAGCGCGTCGCCCGCCCCGGCCGGCGCGGCGGCCTCCCCCGCCGGCACCGTGGTGGCCACCCCGGTCGGAAGTCGCGGTCTCGCCCTGTCCGGTGACCTCGTCGCAGTCCTCGACCCCGCGGGCACCACAGTGCTGCGCTTGCGGGCGAACGACCCCACCGCGGCCCCGCAGCCTGTCCAGACCCCGGCTCTGGCCAGGCTCATCGGCTCCGGCGACGGCGCCTTTCTCGGGGTGGGTCCCGGGGTCGTCGTCGAAGTGGCCGGCGACGGCACGGTCACGACCACCGAGGTCGACACGAACGACCCGACCGCGCTGGCCCGCACCGCGAACGGCGACGTGCTGGTCGGCACCGCCGACGGGCGTGTGTTGGTACTCGACACCGACCTGTCGCCGGTGCGCGAGATCGACGGATTCGTGCGGGTCGACGACATCACGGTGGCCCCGGACAGCGCCGACCTGTCCAGCGAACAGGTCGTCGTCCTCGACCGCGCACAATCGTCGGTGACCCCCATCAACCTCACCGACGGCGATCTCGGGCCTGCCCTGCGCGCCGGCAACGGTGCGACCAACTCGACTGTCGATCACTTCGGTCGGGTGCTGGTGGCCAACACCCGCGACGGTGAGATCATCGGGTTCTTCGGATCCCCGCTGGTCATGCGATTCCGCTATCCGGTCCCGGGCGGGCCCTACGCCGTAGACTACGACGACGAACGCAACCTGATGTGGGTGTCGACGACGGCGAACAACGAGGTGGTGGCCTATGACCTGTCCGGTGGGGAGCCCGCAGAGATGCGACGGCTCCAGGCGGTCGCCCAACCGGACACCATCGCCGTCGACGACGCCACTGGCACCGTCTACGTGCTTTCGCAGCGAGGTGGTCTCCAGATCATCGGAAACGGTGAGTGACGATGTCGCGTGAGGCCAGGTTCGGTTCGCGCCACCCCCAGGGTTGGGAGGTGTCCACCGACGAGCACGAATGCGTGTTGCTCACCCTGCCGCCGGATGTGACCCGGGTGACCGCATCGATGCGCTTGTCGATCGAGGCCGAGTTCGGGGGGTGGGAACTCAAACGCGTTCGCCGATACTCCGACGGGACTCGTAAGGTGCTCCTGCGGCGGCGCAAACCCCCGCGGGCGCGCGGTGACGGCGAGCCAAACGGCCGACAGCGAACGGTTGGCGTCCCCGGTTACCCCGACTCGGACGCAACCGCATGCTGAGCCGGGTCAACCGCGTCCTGTATCCGGTGGTGCTGCGGGCGATGTTCCTGCTGTCACCGGAGCGCATCCACACGATCGCGGCCCGCATCATCGGGATCACCGGGCGCACTCCGGGACTCCGCGACCTCACGGCCAAGGTGTTCGCCACGCACGATCCGGTTCTGCGTCAGCGCGTTTTCGGCGTCGACTTCCCCGCCCCGCTCGGTCTCGCGGCCGGCTTCGACAAGTCGGCATCAGCGGTGAACGCCTGGGGCCAACTGGGATTCGGCTATGCCGAGATCGGCACCATCACCGGTCGACCTCAGCCCGGAAACCCGACGCCCCGATTGTTTCGTCTACCTGCCGACCGCGCGCTGATCAACCGAATGGGCTTCAACAACCCTGGCGCCACGGTTGCGGCCGCACACCTGGCCGGCCCGCGGCCGGGTCCGATCGCCGTGCCAATCGGGGCCAACATCGGCAAGACCAAGGTCGTCCCGGTTGCGGACGCCGTCGACGATTACCGCTTCAGCGCTCGCGCTTTGGGACCACTGGCCGACTTCGTGGTGGTCAACGTGAGCTCTCCCAACACGCCGGGACTGCGTGACCTGCAGGCCGTCGATTCGCTGCGACCGATCCTGCAGGCCGTCCTCGAGGAGGTCACGGTGCCGGTGCTGGTCAAGATCGCCCCCGACCTCGCCGACGAGGACATCGATCAGGTAGCCGATCTGGCCGTTGAACTCGGGCTGTCGGGGATCGTGGCCACCAACACCACGATCTCCCGCGGCGGGCTGACCTCGCCGGCCGACGAGGTCGCCGCGCTGGGCGCCGGCGGGTTGTCCGGGGCGCCGCTGGCCGACCGTTCCCTGGCTGTCCTGCGTCGTCTGTACGCGCGCACGGGCACCGAGGTCGTGCTGATCAGTGTGGGTGGCATCGAGACCGCCGATCAGGCATGGGAGCGTATCTGCGCGGGCGCGAGCCTGCTGCAGGGTTACACCGGATTCATCTATGGCGGACCGTTGTGGGCCAAAGAGATCCACGAGGGGATCGCCCGACGTGTACGCGCCGGTGGCTTCGCATCCTTGGCCGACGCGGTCGGCAGCGACGCCAGCAACTCCTGACCCCGATCTTGTAGTACGGACCGGACAGAAGACGCCGGTCCGTACTACGAAAACGACGGGGTGTCAGACGTTTTCCGAGGGCTGTTCGTAGGTACCGACCAGCGTGGCCCGGGCGATCGCGTGCGAGAACAGGTTGAACCCGAGATAGGCGGGTGTGGCGGCCTCGGGAAGTCCCAGCGACTCGACGTCGACCGCGTGCACGACCACGTAATAGCGGTGCGGTCCGTGACCGGGAGGCGGTGCAGCACCGACGAAACGCTTCATCGCCGCGTCGTTGGCCAAGGTGACAGCACCCTGCGGCAATCCGCTTGCGTCCTCATCGCCGGCACCCTCGTCCAGCGAGGTCACCGAGACCGGAATGTCGGCGACCGCCCAGTGCCAGAACCCGGAGGCTGTAGGTGCGTCGGGATCGTACACAGTGACGGCGAAACTCTTGGTGCCGGAAGGAAACCCGGACCAACTCAGCTGCGGCGACAAGTCTTCGCCACCGGCCCCCATCAGGCCACTGAGCTGCTTGTTCGGCAAGGGTTGGCCGTCGGTGAAGCTCTGCGACGTCAGTGTGAAACCGGGGAGATTCGGAAGGGAATCGTACGGGTTGGACGACATGGATCACCTTTCTCACGTGAGCGCGGGACGCGCCTGGTCAACTGTGCATCAAGAAGTGTTCGAAGACTCTGGTTCCGAAAACGACCGCATCGACCGGTACCCGCTCGTCGACGCCGTGAAACAGCGCGGCGAAGTCGAGTTCGGGCGGAAGTTGCAGTGGGGCGAAACCGAAGCAGCGGATACCCAGCTTGGCGAATGCCTTCGCATCGGTGCCCCCGGAGAGCATGTAGGGCACCGTTCTGCCCTGGGGATCGTGGGCCAGGATCGCATCGTTCATGGCATCGACGAGGTGGCCGTCGAAGGTCGTCTCGTACGAGTCGAGATGAGTTACCCATTCGCGCGTGACGTTGGGCCCGATCAGCTCGTCGATCTCCTTCTCGAAGGCGGCCTGGCGTCCGGGCAGCACCCGACAGTCGACAACGGCCTCCGCCTTCTGGGGGATCACATTCGCCTTGTAGCCGGCCTTGAGCATCGTCGGGTTCGCAGTGTCCCGCAGGGTTGCGCCGATGATGCGGGCGATGTTGCCGATCTTGAACAACGTGGTGTCCAGGTCAGGGGCGTCCGGCCGCAGGTCGAGGCCGGTCTCCTCACCCACCGCCGCGAGGAACTCGCTGACCGATTCGGTCATGACGAGCGGGAAGGTGTGTCGGCCGATCCGTGCCACTGCCTCGGCGATCTCGGTCACCGCGTTGTCGTCGTGCAGGAACGATCCGTGGCCGGCTTTCGCGCTCGCCGTCAGCCGCATCCAGGACAGACCCTTCTCGGCCGTCTCCACGAGGTAGAGCCTGCGCTGCTCGCCGTCGGGCCGGTCGACGGTCAACGAGAAGCCGCCGACCTCACCGACCGCCTCGGTGATGCCCTCGAAGAGATCGGGACGGTTGTCGACGAGCCAGTGGGCACCCCACGTGCCACCGGCCTCCTCGTCGGCGGTGAACAGGAAGACGAGTTCGCGTGGCGGCACCGTCCCGTCTCGCTTGAACTGTCGGGCCAATGCCAGGGCCATCCCGACCATGTCCTTCATGTCGACGGCGCCGCGACCCCAGATGTAGCCGTCGGAAACCGATCCGGAAAACGGATGCACGCTCCAGTCGGACGGCTCGGCGGGCACCACGTCGAGATGCCCGTGAATCAGAAGAGCGCCGCGCTCGGCGTCCGGCGGGCCGGCCAATCGCGCGAACACGTTGCCGCGTCCCGGACGCCCCGACTCAACATACTGAGTCGTGTAGCCGACCTCTTCGAGTTGTTGTGCGACCCACTTGGCGCACTCTTCCTCACCCCTGGTGGTGTCCGGCTCGCCGGTGTTGGTGGTGTCGAATCGGATGAGTTGACTGACGATGTCGACCACTTCGTCGACTGCGCGGGCACCCGCACGCTGGGAAGTCACACCCCACTCCTACGGGATTTGGGATAGACGGGCAACCTCGGTTAAGGTTGTCCCCGCTGCGAACGCAGGTCCGAGTGGCGGAATGGCAGACGCGCTAGCTTGAGGTGCTAGTGCCCTATTAACGGGCGTGGGGGTTCAAGTCCCCCCTCGGACACCACTAAGAGAACCCCGGTCATCGACCGGGGTTCTCCTGTTCTTCAGGGCGGGCATGTCACGGTGTGCCGTTTCCGTTTCCGAGTAGACCGGCGAGGCGCCCCTTCGGGTACGGCAGCTCGATGCCGTGTTCCTCGTAGGCGCGCAGGATGTCCTTGCGGATGCGCCGCTGCAGCGCCCACTGCGAGTTCGCCTTGGTCTTGAGCGTCATCCGCAGGGTCACCATGTCCGGCGACACCTCCTGCACGCCAAGCATCTCCGGCTGTCCGAGGACGTCGTCGGCGACCTCCGGCGCGGTGACCGACGCGGTGGCGGCCTCGAGCGCCACCTGCTGTGCGAGGTCGATGTCGGCCGACAACGAGACCGGAACCTCAATGCGTGCCACCGCATACTCCTGACTCATGTTGCCAACGCGCAGGATCTCGCCATTACGTACGTACCAGAGCGTGCCGTCGATGTCGCGCAGCGTGGTGATCCGCAGACCGACTGTCTCCACCTCGCCGATCGCCTCTCCGAGGTCGACGATGTCACCGACGCCGTACTGATCCTCCAACAGCATGAACACTCCGGAGACGAAATCTCGGACGAGGTTCTGCGCGCCGAAGCCGATCGCCAACCCGACGACCCCGGCGGATGCGATGAACGGTGCGATGTTGACGCCGAGCACACTGAGGATCGACAGCACCACCCACACGAGCAGGATGATGGACACGGTCGACTTGAGTACCGACCCGATGGTCTGAGCACGCTGCGCACGGCGTTCGGCGGCCGCTGCGCCTCCGCGGACGCCGGCGGGAGTCCGATCACGCAGGTGCCGGATCAGGGGCGGTCTGCGCGACTCCACGGAGGTGTCCGGCGCCGCGGGCTTGGGCCGCCGCGTCATCCGGTCGATGACCCGGTGCAACAGGTAGCGCACGATCAGCGCCACCACCACGTACGCGACGATCCGGATCGGGTTCTCGATCAGCCACTCGCGATTAGTCTCCGTCCATTCGAAAGCGATGAGTTGAGGCGTCATGGCACCGACCGTACGGATGACACGCCGCATGTCCACCACCGACGACGCGCGCACCGCCGTGATCTCGTCGTGACCGGACCAGATGAGGCGAATCTCACGATGTCGGCCCTTCGGCGCGCGCCAGCGAAGGTGGACGACCACTCGCCACAGGCGACAATGGTCACGTGATCCGCATGTTCCTCGACTGTGACACCGGCATCGACGATTCGGTGGCGCTGCTCTATCTGTTGGCACGACGCGACGTCGACGTGGTCGGGATAGCTTCAACCGCCGGAAACGTACCCGTCGATGTGGTGACGGCCAACAATCTCGCGTGGCTCGAGTTGTGCGGCCGGACCGATGTGCCGGTCCATGTGGGTTCGCCGGTACCGCTGGTGGCCGAACTCATGACGACCGAGGACACCCACGGGCCGTTGGGCGTCGGCTACGCCGAACTCCCGGTGGCCACCGCCGGCCCGAGTACCACCGATGCCGCCGATGCGTGGATCGAGGCTGCGGCGACACACCCGGGAGAGCTTATCGGCGTGGTGACCGGACCGCTGACGTCGTTGGCGACCGCGATCCGTCGTGACCCGGCGCTGCCTGGCCGCCTCGCCCGGTTGGTGATCATGGGCGGCGCGTTCCACGTGCACGGCAACACGACGCCGACATCGGAATGGAACATCGCGGTCGACCCGGAGGCGGCCGCCGAGGTGTTCGCGGCGTGTGGTTCGGAGGGTGTCGGCGCCCCGATCGTGTGCCCTCTGGATCTGACGGAGTCGGTGGCGCTCACCCCCGATCATCTCGTCCGACTGGCCGCGGCGGCCGGCAGCGAGCCGGTGGAATGTCCCGATCCCACCGACGAACCAGGATTGCGATCCGTTGCCGACAATGAGGTGATCCGCCACCTGATCGACGCCCTGCGCTTCTATCTCGAGTTCCACCACGCCCACGACGAGGGCTACCTCGCCCACCTGCACGACCCGTTCGCGGTGATGGTGGCACTGGCTCCCGACATCGTGGAGACGGTACCGGCGCGGGTCGACGTCGAGTTGGTCGGAAGGCTCACCCGGGGAATGACCGTCGCCGACGAACGCTCCATGACCGGTGAGCCCAATGCCCGTATCGCCACGTCGACCGACGTCGAGGCCGTGCTCGACGACCTGATCGAGACGATCGGCGGTTTCGCCAAATCGGTTGCCCAATCAGGCAATCCGGGCATCGTGACCGGAGGGGGCATCGATCCGGTGCACTGAGGTCGGGTGCGGGCGTAGCGTCGAGGTGTGACCAGACTCGGCTATCAGATCCCCAATTTCACCTATCCCGGCGTTGCGCCCGACCAGCTGTTCGGCACTGTCGTCGCCCAGGCGGTCGACGCCGAGAACTCGGGCTTCGACACCGTTCTGGTGATGGACCACTTCTACCAGTTGCCCATCCTGGGCGAACCCGACGAGCCGATGTTCGAGTGCTACACGTTGCTGTCGGCGCTCGCTCAGCACACCTCGACGGTTCGTCTGTCGTCGCTGGTGACCGGGAACACCTACCGTAATCCCGCCTTGCTCGCAAAGACGGTCACCGCACTGGACATCGTGTCGGGTGGCCGCGGCCAGCTCGGCATCGGTGCCGGCTGGTTCGAACTCGAACATGATTCCCTCGGTTTCGAGTTCGGCAGCTTCTCCGATCGGTTCGAGAAGCTCGAGGAGTCCTTGCAGATCGTGCTGGGCATGTTCGACGGCGCTCGGCCGAGTCTCGACGGCAAGTGGTATCGCGCGCACGAGGCCGTCAATGTGCCTGCACCGCTGTCAAAGATCCCGGTCATGATCGGCGGCGGCGGTGAGCGTAAGACGTTGCGGTTGGTCGCCCAGTACGCCGACGAGTCGAACCTGATCTGCGCCGTAGAGGACATCGGTCGCAAACTCGAGGCGTTGGCCGGGCACTGTGCACGCCTCGGCCGCGACCGGTCGGAGATCAGCGTCAGCCTCCAGACCTCGGCATGCATCGCACCCACCCACGACGAGGCCGTCGCGGAGTACGAGGCATATCTGGCCCGCAATCCGGCTGCCGAGGTGCGCCGCGGATCCGCCGTCGTCGGCGATCCGGATGAGGTCGGCGCCCGCTACGCCGAGTTGCTGGCCACCGGCGTGGACGGTTTCACCGTCAACGCTCCGGCCAACGGCCACGTGCCCGGGCGGGTGTCACTTCTCGGCCAGACCCTCGCGCCACTCATCAGCTGACACCGCCCCCGCCGGCCGGGCGCTACATTCCGGTGGTCACTCGTCACGCTGATCGAACGCGTCGACGATCTGTTGGGCTGCCAGCGCCGGCGTCAGATCGCCCGTGCGCACCTGCTGCTCGACGTCGCGCCGGATCGCGCGCACCTGCGGGCTGTCGGCCAGGCGCGTCAGCACGAAATCGTTCACCATCGCCCAGGTCCAGTCGATCTGCTGCTGATTTCGGCGGGCCGCGAACTCGCCTGCGTCCGAGAGGGTCTGGTTGTGTTCGCACACCGCGTCCCAGTACTCGGCGACGCCGGTCTGCTCGAGCGCACTCATCGTCAGCACGGGCGGAACCCACAGCGCGTCGTGCGGATAGATGAGTTTCAGCGCGTTCGTCAACTCTCGCGCAGCACCCTTGGCCTCGTTCAGGTGTTTGCCGTCGGCTTTGTTCACCACCACGACGTCGGCGAGTTCCAGCACGCCTTTCTTGATGCCCTGCAACGAATCCCCGGTACGCGCCAGCGTGAGGAAGGTGAAGGTGTCCACCATGTTGGCGACCGTCACCTCCGACTGTCCCACCCCGACGGTCTCGACGAGCACCACGTCGAATCCGGCGGCCTCGACCAGCACGATCGTCTCGCGTGTGGCCTTCGCGACGCCGCCCAGTGTGCCGGAGGTGGGCGATGGGCGGATGTAGGCGTTCGGGTTCGTCGAGAGTCGACCCATTCGGGTCTTGTCGCCCAGGATCGATCCGCCGGTCCGCGTCGACGACGGATCGACCGCCAGCACCGCGACCTTGTGGCCCTGGTCGATCAGATGCATGCCCAGGGCCTCGATCGTCGTCGACTTGCCCACCCCGGGCACCCCGGTGATCCCGACCCGGAACGACCGGCCCGACCGTGGTGTCAGCCGCAACAGCAATTCCTGAGCGGCCGCTCGATGATCGGCGCGTGTGGACTCGACGAGTGTGATGGCACGCGCGAGGTCGGCGCGCCGATCGTCGAGCACGCCCTTCTCGAGCGCGTCGACGTCGATACGCCGTCGCGCGGCCGCCGTCGCGCCGTTGGGGTCGGAGGTCACTCGGCGGCGACCCCGGCCAGTTCGTGTCCCAGACCGGCGGCGAGCTTGGTGACCAGTTCCACCGCCGAGTCGGCGATCACAGTGCCCGGCGGGAAGATCGCCGACGCACCTGCCGCGTAGAGCTCGTCGAAGTCACCGGGCGGAATGACGCCGCCCACCACGATCATGATGTCGGGCCGGCCGACGTCGGCGAGTGCCTGTTTGAGCGCCGGCACCAGGGTCAGGTGACCGGCTGCGAGAGAAGAAACGCCCACCACGTGCACGTCGTTGTCGGCCGCCTGCGCGGCAACCTCCTCGGGGGTGGCGAACAGCGGGCCCACGTCGACGTCGAAGCCGAGGTCGGCGAACGCGGTGGCGATCACCTTCTGACCGCGATCGTGACCATCCTGTCCCATCTTGGCGACCAGCACACGAGGCCGACGTCCCTCGGCGTCGGCGAACTGCCGGACGACCTCGGTCGCCGCGTCGACGCTCTTCACCTCGCCCGCCTCATGTCGATACACCCCGCTGATGGTCTTGATCTCTGCCTGATGGCGACCATAGACCTTTTCCATCGCCTCGGAGATCTCACCGACGGTCGCCTGGTGGCGAGCGGCCTCGATGGCCAGGGCCATCAAGTTGTTCTCCAGCCCACCCTCGTCGGACGCCGCCGCGCGGGTGAGATCGGCCAGGGCGGCCTGCACAGCGGTCTCGTCACGCTCGGCACGCAGCCGCTGCAGCTTCTCCAGCTGTTCGGCACGCACCTTCGAGTTCTCGACCTTGAGGACCTCGATCTCCTCGTCGTCGGCGACCTGGTATTTGTTTACGCCGACGAGCGGCTGACGTCCGGAGTCGATACGAGCCTGGGTGCGGGCAGCCGCCTCCTCGATGCGCAACTTCGGCAGCCCCTCGTTGATGGCCTGCGTCATCCCGCCGGTCTCCTCGACCTCACGAATGTGCGCGCGCGCCTTCTGCGCCAGCTGGTGCGTCAACCACTCGACGTAGTTCGAGCCGGCCCACGGGTCGATCGAACGGGTGGTCCCGGATTCCTGCTGCAACAGCAACTGGGTGTTGCGCGCGATGCGGGCCGAGAAGTCGGTGGGCAGCGCGATGGCCTCGTCGAGCGCGTTGGTGTGCAACGACTGGGTGTGCCCCTGTGTCGCCGCCATCGCCTCGACGCACGTGCGCGCGACGTTGTTGAACACGTCCTGCGCGGTCAGCGACCAACCGGAGGTCTGTGAATGTGTACGCAGCGACAGCGATTTCGGATTCTTCGGAGAGAACTCGGCGACCAGCTCGCTCCACAGCAGTCGCGCGGCACGCAGTTTGGCGACCTCCATGAAGAAGTTCATGCCGATACCCCAGAAGAACGACAGCCGCGGCGCGAACTTGTCGATGTCGAGCCCGGCTTCCAGTCCGGCGCGGATGTACTCGACACCGTCGGCGAGGGTGTACGCCAACTCCAGATCGGCGGTCGCACCTGCCTCCTGGATGTGGTAGCCGGAGATGGAGATCGAGTTGAACTTCGGCATCTTCTGGCTGGTGTACTCGAAGATGTTCGAGATGATCCGCATCGACGGCTTCGGCGGATAGATATAGGTGTTGCGGACCATGAACTCTTTGAGGATGTCGTTCTGAATGGTCCCGGCGAGCTTCTCCGGCGGCACCCCCTGTTCCTCTGCCGCAACGACATACAGCGCGAGGATCGGCAACACCGCACCGTTCATCGTCATCGACACCGAGACCGAACCCAGGTCGATGCCGTCGAAGAGTTGACGCATGTCGAGGATCGAGTCGATGGCCACGCCGGCCATGCCCACGTCGCCGGCGACCCGAGGATGATCCGAGTCGTAGCCGCGGTGGGTGGCCAGGTCGAAGGCCACCGACAGGCCCTTCTGGCCGGCCGCCAGGTTGCGGCGGTAAAACGCGTTGGACTCCGCGGCGGTGGAGAACCCGGCGTACTGGCGGATGGTCCACGGCTGGTTGACGTACATCGTCGGGTACGGGCCGCGGATGAACGGCGCCTCGCCTGGGACAGAGTCCAACGGGTAGGGATGCTCGTCGTCGGCGGTCACCGAATCGCGATCGGACCGGGTGTAGATCGGTGCGACATCGATCTGTTCCGGAGTGCTCCAGGTGATCTCGTCGACGGACTGACCCTGCGCCTGCGCCAGACGCTCCAAGGCGGGTCCCCGCGACAGATCGCCACCGGGGGTGGTCGAGTTGAGGTCGACCCCGGCGAAACTCGGTACGGCACCGAAATCCTCGGCGGCGCGGGTTGGTTCGGTCTGGGTCATGATGTCGCTCCCGCCGATGCGTTGGTCAGCTGATCGAGAAGTCCGCGGAGGGTGGCGACGGCATCGATACGGATGCGCAGTGACCCGTCTGGCCGTTGATCATCCGGCCACTCCTTCTCCGGCCCGGCCATCAGGACCGAGGACAGGTCGGTTGCCCGCGCAGCGGCCAGAGCGGCCGCGCCGTCGTCGGCGTAGCGTTGCTTGCTCGCGCACAGCACCGCGATCGAGGCCTGGTGCTCGCGGACCAGTTCGCCGATTTCGTCCGCGCTGACGGGTCCCGGATTGATCGCCGAGATCCCGCCGGCTGCCAGCAGATTGGCGACGAAGGTCGTCCGCGCATTGTGTTCGGCCACCGACCCGAGGGGCAGCATCAGCACCGACGGACGCGCACCGGTAGCGGCCAGGACGCCGTCGGATCGATCCCGCAACTCCTCGAAGACCCGTCCGACCCGTGCGAGCCGTGGCGTGCCCAGCGGTAGGTCTGCGGTGTCCGCGGTCGGCGCACCCAGTGGTTTCTCGTCGAGGTTCGGGAACTCGTTGACGCCGGTCACCGCGATGGTGCGGTGGGCGACCGACTCGTCACGGCGCGCCAAGGAGGCGCCGACGCGATCGCCGATCCACCCTGACTCGAGAACCCGACGGTAGCCGCCGGCGGCCTCGATCTCACCGAATACCGTCCATGCATTGGCGGCCATCTCGTCGGTGAGGGTCTCGACGAACCAGGAGCCGCCGGCCGGATCGAGCACGCGGCCGATGTTGGACTCCTCCAGCAGCAACAGTTGGGTGTTGCGAGCGATCCGGCGCGAGAAGGTGGCACTGGACGTGCGGTGTTCGGCCGGAATCGCGGCGTCGAAGCCGAGGACGGTGACCTGGTCTGCGCCACCGATTCCGGCTCCGAAGGCCGCGATCGTGGTGCGCAGCATGTTCACCCACGGATCACGCTGAGTCTGCATCGACAGATCCGTGACGGCGTGGGTCGCGGCCGCGCCGGCATCGGGGGCACCGACGACCTCGGCAACGCGCGACCAGATCCTGCGCAGGGCACGGAACTTGGCAATGGTGGCGAACTGGTCGTCACCCGCTGACACGGCGAAGGTGATCTGATTCAGGGCGTCCGCCGCCGACATCCCCGCTGCGGTCAGGTCACGCAGGTGGGTGACCGCAGCGGCGACGATCAGTGCGAGTTCCAATCCGTGGTCGGCGCCCGCGGTCGCGAAATCGGTGCCGTCCACCCGGAAGGTACGGACGCCCGCGATCGCTTCGGCAGCGATGGCGGTGGCTTCATCGACGTCCACATCGGGTCGGCCGGAGAATGCTGCGGTGAGCGGGGAGAAACCGAATGAAGTGATGGTGGCGACGGTGGGCGTCGGCGCCTCGGGTGCGGCCGAGGCTCGTTGTTGCTGCTCGAGGAGCGCGCGGGCAGCGGCGATGCCATCGGCTCCGGCGTCCACGGTCACCGGAATGAGGTCGAGGTAGACCCCGTCGAGCACGGCATCGAGATCGGTGACGGTCAGCGCACCACCGATACGCAGCCAGAGACCGCTGGTGCCGTTCTCCAGAGCTTCGAGTATCTGCCGATTCACTTCACCCGGCGGGGTGTCGTCATCACCGAACCGCTCGGTGACGCGCCATCCGAGGGTCACGTCGCGGTCGGGGTCCGCACCGCGGACGAACGGAAACCCACCCGGCAGGCCGGACTCAGCGGTCTCGTCCTTGCGCGTATAGAGCGGACGGATACGCAATCCGTCGATGGTTTCGGTCGACAGAAGCTCCTCGGCCGTGGCGGGCAACTCCTCGACGGTCGTCCGTCGAGACTTCGCCACGACCGCGGCTGCAGCCTGTGACCAGGACTGATAGACCTCATCGAGCGACCGGTCGGGCCGGTCGGATGTCGACGCAGTGGTCTGCGACATGGGGCTTGGCACCTCCGTGATGCTCGGGTCGAGCGCGTACCCGACTTTAGCCGAACGCTCGCTCGGCCCACACGGGTGGGCTGTTGTGACAAGGCACACTGCCCCTGCGCAGCTAGAGTGTTGCGGTGCCATCCGAGCCTGCCACCGCCGCCCACCGGCGCCCGTCCGACGACGCGGCGTCCGGCTCGACGACGCGTCGCCGCATCGATCGGCGGGTGGTGCGCCCCGCGCTCACCCTGACCGCAGTGGTAGCGCTGGTGCTGGTGGGTTCCTACCTGATCCCGATCCCGTCGATCGCCGCAGTCCGGACCTGGGGCGAAGGTCTCGGCCCCGCCTTCGTCTGGGCCTTCTTCGGCGCCTACGCCGCCATCACCGTCTTTCCGATCCCCCGGTCCCCGTTCACCGTCATGTCGGGGATCTTGTTCGGCCCGGTCGTCGGGATCACCGGCGCGATGATCGCCTCGACCGTGTCGGCGATGGTGTCGTTCTGGTTGGTGCGCAGAATCGGCCGCGAGCGGGTACGGCCCTATCTGACCAAGCCGGTGGTGCGCTCGGTGGAATACCGGCTACGCAGGCGGGGCTGGTTGGCCGTGGGGTCACTGCGCCTGATCGCCGCCTGCCCGTTCTCCGTGGCCAACTATTGTTCGGCGTTGTCGTCGGTCCGCGCAATTCCCTACCTGTTGTCCACCGTCGTCGGCATGGCTCCCGGGACCGTTGCGGTGGTTCTGCTCGGCGATGCGATGGCCGGGCAACGCAATCCGTTGCTGCTCGTGCTCAGCGCGTGTTTCTTCGCGGTCGGCATCACCGGACTGATCCTCGATGCGCGGCTGCCGGTGTCGGCCCCTTCGTGACACTCGGCTGGCGCCTCGTTCCTCAGCCTGGATCCGTGGATGAATCCGGGGTGTCGATAACGTGAAAATGCCCTCTGAGCTGGAATGATTGGTGGTGTTGAGACACAAAACATTCCAGC
>NZ_JBITWL010000023.1:0-92666 GCF_044543825.1 Gordonia sp. NPDC062954
GCCACACCGGGTCCCTGCGCGGTGACGTGATCGAGGCAGGCTCTCGATAATTGGCGGCGGTAGTCGCGGTCGACACATCGGGCCAACGCGCGTTTGATGCTCGACAGGTGCGGCGCATCGATGCCGATGTCGTCGAGCACGCGCCCGGTGTCGAGTTTGCTGGTCGGCTCGACCAGCCGCGCGCACACCACCGCGGCGAAGGTGTCATCGCCGAGCACACCGAAGCCCAGCCGCCGATACGAGCTGGTCAAAGTGGTCCACAACAGTTCGCTGGAATAGCGGGTGATCACCGCCTCGCCCGCGGCCCGCACCTGTTCTGCCCCCGATAATTGCAGGTCAAGGTGTTGCTGGCCGGCGTCGATCTTGCCTTTGGCCACCGCGATCAACGCCGCCAACTCCGCCTCGGTATGCGCGGAACCGATATGTTCCACGATCCGCCGGCGACCCTGCACGGTCTCGGCGATCTGCACCGCGGTCGCCCCCGACGCGGTCCTCACCTTCCGGACATACGGGCTCACCAACCGACCATATCCGACACATTTAGTGCTCGAGATTCGAGGCCACCAACGCCCTGACCAGCACCAACAATCAACCGAACCCCGAAAATCCGGTCAGGAGGTCCAACTCAGGTCTGACCGTTCTGCCGGATCGGCGACACCTGCAGCCGTGATGCCTTAGCGTTGAAGATCACGAGCACTCCGAAGTCCGCCTTCGTCGAGACGAGGTAAGCCGTGCCGACCGTCCGGGACGTCACCCATCAACTGCTGCGTGAACTCGGCCTGACAACGGTTTTCGGCAACCCCGGTTCCACCGAAGAGACCTTCCTGAAGAACTTCCCGTCCGATTTCCGGTTTGTCCTGGCGCTCCAGGAGGCCTCGGTCATGGCGATCGCGGACGGCTACAGCCAGGGCACCGGTCATCCCGCCCTGGTGAATGTGCACACCGCGGCCGGTTTGGGCAATGCGATGGGCAACCTGATCTCGGCGTCGATGAATCGGACGCCGTTGATTGTGACGGCGGGTCAGCAGACTCGAGAGATGCTGCTGCTCGAGCCGTGGCTGACCAATGTTGAGCCGGAGTTGTTGCCGCGGCCGTGGGTCAAGTGGGCTTACCAACCGGTGCGCGCCGAGGACGTTCCGGCTGCGTTCATGCGGGCCTACGCGACAGCGGTCCAACCGCCGGCCGGGCCGGTGTTTCTCTCGCTGCCGCTCGACGATTGGGAGAAGCCGGCGATCGGGGGCGCTGATGTGCGTACGGTCGCCACCGACGTAGCCGCCGATCCGGTCCGACTGCAGGAATTCGCCACCGCCATCGACGACTCGGAGCGTCCGGTGTTGATCTTCGGCGCAGCGGTCGCCCGGGATCGGGCATGGGATGTCGCGGTGGAGCTCGCGGAGAGGGTCGGGGCCCCGGTGTGGGCCGCTCCGGCATCAGAGCGTGCCCCGTTTCCCGAGGACCATCCGCTGTACGTGGGTGGGCTGCCGTTTGCAACGGGTCCACTCGCCGAACGTCTGCGCGGGCACGACCTCGCGGTGATCATCGGGGCACCGGTGTTCCGGTACTACCCATACGTGGCCGGCCCTTACCTCCCCGACGGCCTGCGTCTGCTGCACATCACCGACGACCCTGCCGAGGCGGCACGGGCGCCCGTCGGTGACAGCCTGGTCTCGAGTGCGGGTGTCGCGATGCAGATGCTGGTCGGCGCGCTGCGGCGGGACCGGCGTGCGCCGGAGGCGTTGACCCCGCAGGAGCATCGGATGGCGCCGCACCCGCCGACGGACGCGACGGCCGCGGATGCGGTGATGAGTGCGCGGCAACTCTTCGCGACGTTGCGCAGTGCGTGCGAGGCGGACACCGTGTTGGTGGAGGAGTCACCGTCGAACCTGGCCGACCTGCACGCGGAGTGGCCGATCACCGAGCCGGACTCCTTCTATACCTTTGCCAGTGGCGGGTTGGGGTGGAACCTGCCTGCCAGTGTCGGGATCGCGTTGGCGGAGAGCGACAGCGGTCGGCGGCGACCGGTGGTGGCCATCATCGGTGACGGTTCGTTCCAGTATTCGGTGCAGTCGATCTGGACCGCCGCGCAACACGGGTTGGACATCCTGTTCGTGGTGCCACGCAACGGCGAGTACGCGATCCTCAAGGCCTTCGCGGAGCTGGAGGACACTCCCGGAGTGCCCGGTCTCGATATACCCGGTATCGATTTCGTGGCACTGGCCACGGCATACGGATGCCATGGTGTGCGGGCGTCGACTCCGGCGGAGGTGGCCGCCGAGGTCGCCGCAGCACGGGACCGTTCAGGACCGACGCTGCTGGAAGTCGCGATCAACGCGGCGGTCCCTTCGTTGCTCTGAACCCTGCGACGGCGCTCACGGCGTCGACGCGAGGCGGTCACTCGCGGTCGGGTCCGGGCACCACCAGTAGCGGAACCGCGAGGACGCTCATCATCTTGGCGGCTGTGGCCCCCAAGAACAGCCTGCCCGGCGCCGCGAGTCTGCTCGAACCGACCATGATCATGTCTCCGTCGTGCCACTCGACACTGCTGACCGCCTCCTCGACGTTGCGTCCCTGAGCGAGGGTGGACGCGATCGGTGTCTGATCGGACAGCCGCTTGTGGGCCGTCTCCAACGAAGTGTTGGCGAGGTCCACGGCACGGGCAACCGCCTCGTCGTCAGTGGTGCGGCCGGTGATGTCGTCGCGGGAAACAAGCGACAGCAGGCGTAATGGGAGGTCGCCGCGAGCACTGAGGGCGAGGGCGGTGTCGAGGAGGATCTCGGCGCCGGGGCGACTGCCGATTGCGGTGGTGATCTCGCGAATTCGCTCTGCCCCGGTGTGGCTGAAGCCTCGGGGCGCGAGCGCGACGGGAACCGGTGATGAATGCAAGAGGTCGTTGACAACCGAACCGAGCGAATGGCGCCCGGTGATGCCGCCCCCGGACGCACCGACCACCAGCATCGTGGCGCCGACCCGTTCGATCTCGGTGATCAGGCCGTGGGCGACATGCTCGTCGACCACGACATGCGTTTCTGCGACGACATCGCCGGGCACCAGGTCTGCGGCGCCGGCGACCCACTGTCTGGCCGCTTCGTCGAGCGCCTCGGCGAACCCTGCCGCGCTCGTGGTGGTCTCGGGCGGGTCCGGAGGTATGACGACTGCGATGTCCAGTGAGGCGCCGAAGGTCCGGGCAAGGCATGCGCCGAAGGCGACTGCGTCCTCCCCGCCGGGTGTGGCCAGGTAGGCGACGAGCAACTTCATCGTGTACTCCGATCGTGGGCCCGTGAAATCCTACGATGCGACCACTGTGCCACGCAGCGCTGTGGGACACATTCACCGCTGCGGGATGCATGGAGCGCGATGATGAAACCGTCGCGATGGCCGCCAGAGCGAGATCAGGCGGCCGTTGATGGGTCGCCGACCTGGGCCAGGATGTCGAACTCGAGGCCATCGGCCTGCGCGACGTACATCGCCTGACGCAGATGCCGTGCCGAGAATCGAACTTCGCCGCGAGGACTCGTATACACCGGCGATTCGCCTGCGGCCCGCTCGATCGCCCGCGGATGCGTGGACCCGGCCCGACGGATCAGTTCGTCGAGCAACGTCACGCCCTCGAAGCACGACTCGCCCGGTGAGGTCAGCGGCGGTGCGGCCACCCCGAAGCGCCGCACGTAACGGTGTTCGAAGTCGAGACTGTACGGGGTCGCGAGCGACTCGAAGTACCCCGACACCGAGTAGAGATTTCGCGTACCGCCGTCGCCGGAACCCAACAGCATGTTCTCGTCCATGAGCGATGAGAGCCGTACACAGCGTCCGTCGAGCCCGCGGGCGCCGAACGCACGGTTGAACTGCACCGCGTCCTCGCCCAGGAGCAGCACGAGAACTGCCGTCGCACCGGACGCCTCGATATGGTCGAGAACATCGCCGAACTCGGAGGTGCCGAGTGGGCAGAAGATCTGGGATTGCACCTGCGTCGGCGAGGAGTCGGCATGGAGGTGCGCGGTAACCGTCGCTGCCGTGGCACGCGGCCGATGTAATCGCTGCCCACAACCACCCATCGGCGCGCACCGAGCTGCTGGGACAGCCACTCAAATGCGGGCAGCAGGGCCGCGTCGGGCACCTCGCCGGTCATGAACGTGCCCCGCGCACCTTCGCCGCCCTCGTACACCGCCGTGTAGACGTACGGGATCTCGCCGCGCAGGACACGGACCAACCGGCGTCTTACAGCTGACGTGTGCCAGCCGATCACGGCATCGAACCGGGGGATCGATCCACAACTCGGGCCGAGGTGTGTACTGACGGCGGCGGCGACCTGCTCGACCGGTGCGCCACCGTCGATCGTCGTCACGGTGACCTCGCGACCGAGGATTCCGCCGCGCTGGTTGATCTCCTCCACGGCCAGTTGCGCGCTCGCCGCGCAGGACGGCCCGAAGATCCCCGAGGGACCGCTCTGCGGAATGACCATGCCCAGGTGCATCAGTGTGAGTCCTCGTGTGCTGTGGAGACCGATTCCAGTGTGCGCCAGACGCGTTTCCAGCGGGTTTCGCACAGATCAGGTCGTTGCGCGACATTTGCGTCTGTCGGGTGTCGTCCTTCGGAAGCGATCGCAGTGAATGCCGGGTGCTGCTCACCGGGTCAAGTGGGCCAGGCTGTCCCCGAGTGCGAGATACCGGCGAGAGCCGACTGACGTCGCCAAGTCGCGCTCGATCTGCCGTTGGCGATCGTCGACCGCGGCGAGCGCACCGGAGCCGTGCGGACTCAGGAACACCATCACGCGCCGTCGATCCGCGGGGTCGACGCGGCGGTAGACGAGGGCGAGCGAGATCAGTTTGTCGATTGCGCGCGTGGTCGTGGCCGGCGGCAACACGGCCAGACGGGACAGTTCGGTCATCGTGTGTCCGTCGCCCTCTGCCCCGGCGAGGATCACCAGAATCCGCCACTGTTCGGCGGTGACGCCGAGCTCATCGAACACCGGTGCCATCTGGTCCTCGAGGAGCGCGACCGCGCGCAGCAGTTGCAGCAGCGTCGGGTCGGGATTCGGGTCAGCGGGCATCGATGCTCTCCTCGGTCGTATCCAAGAACGACAGGTTGTCCCCGTCGCGATCGACGATGATGCGCACGGGTCGCGCGGGGTCTCGGTCGGGCCGGACCATCAGCGTCGCGATCGGCGCACAGAGCTCGTGTCGCAGGACCCGATGAAGCGCTCGCGCGCCGTACCGGGGGTCGAATCCGACCTCGGCGAGCCGTTCGCGTGCGGCCGTGCTGACCTGACATTGCACATTGCGGGTGGCCAGGGAGCGGACCAGGCGGTCGACCTCCAGATCGACGATTCGATGCGCGACGCCGCCGTCGATCGACGTGAACGTGATGACCTCGTCGAAGCGGTTGAACAACTCCGGGTCGAAGAACGCCCGCACCGAATCCAGCACGACGCGGGTTTCGTCCCGGCGTCGGCCGAAGACGCCGTCGAGCGCGTTGCGGGTCAGCAGTCGAGCCGGTTGCTCGCGCCACGGGCGTCGCATGTCGTGCACCTCGCGGGAGCCGAGGTTCGATGTCAACAGCACGATCGCATTACGGAAGTCGATGGTCGTGGTCCCGGAAGCCAGACGCAGGGTGCCGGTGTCGAGGATCTGCAGCAGCGACCGCAGCACGGTGGGGTGTGCTTTCTCGACCTCGTCGAAGAGCACCACTCCCGGACGCGAGAGACTGCCCTCGACCTTGTCCCGATCGAACAGCGTGAACTGTTCCTTGGAACCGGCATAGCCGGGTGGGGCGCCCGACAGTGATGCGGCGTAGTGCTCCTGCGCCAATGAGTTCATGTCGACCCGGCACAGGTTGTCGGCATCCCCGCGGATGTGGTGTGCGACCTGTCGGGCCAGCTCGGTCTTGCCCACCCCGGTCGGACCCACGAGGAGCAGTGACGCGATCGGCCGGTGCGGATCATGCAAGCCCGCCGCGGCAATGGTCACGGCGCGCACGACCGCGTCGACCGCGGTGTCCTGTCCGATGATCGACCCGCGCAGCGAGGCGGCGAGGTAGGCCGGGGAGCGCAGGTCACCGAGGCGGAATCCGTTCGTGGTGTCGAGGTCGGAGAACTTCACCGCGGCATGTCCCGACATGGTCTTCCTCCTTCGCTTCCGTTTGAAAGTAGATCATCTGCGGCCCGTGCGCCCACCGTGCGCGCGCTTCATGTGATCTCCATGGCGTGGAAACTTTGTGGCAACACCGGACCGGTTATGTGTCGAGCGCGGACAAGCTTCCGTTTGAAAGTAATTTCCGCTACGACGACATCAGTTCACGATCAACCACAACAAGGAGTTGTTATGCGTCACGGCGACATCTCATCGAGCCCGGACACCGTCGGCGTCGCGGTGGTGAACTACAAGATGCCCCGGTTGCACACCCGCGAGCAGGTCCTCGACAATGCCAAAGCGATCGCGGAGATGGTGCGCGGCATGAAGTCCGGGTTACCCGGCATGGATCTGGTTGTGTTCCCGGAGTATTCGACGCAGGGCATCATGTACGACAACGACGAGATGTACGCCACCGCCGCCACGGTTCCCGGCGACGAAACCGACATCTTCTCCACCGCCTGCCGGGAGGCCGGGACCTGGGGTGTCTTCTCGATCACCGGGGAGAGGCACGAAGACCATCCGAACAAGCCGCCATACAACACGCTCGTGCTCATCAACGACGAAGGCGAGATCGTGCAGAAGTATCGGAAGATTTTGCCATGGACGCCGATCGAGGGGTGGTATCCGGGCAGCCAAACCTATGTCACCGACGGGCCCAAGGGTCTCAAGATCTCGTTGATCATCTGCGACGACGGCAATTATCCGGAGATCTGGCGGGACTGCGCGATGAAGGGCGCCGAACTCGTCGTCCGGCCGCAGGGCTACATGTATCCGGCCAAGGACCAGCAGGTCCTGATGGCCAAGGCGATGGCCTGGGCCAACAACTGTTACGTCGCCGTCGCGAACGCCACCGGGTGGGACGGTGTGTATTCCTATTTCGGGCACAGCTCGATCATCGGCTTCGATGGCCGCACCCTCGGCGAATGCGGCGAGGAGGAGTACGGGGTGCAGTACGCGCAGTTGTCGTTGTCCACGATCCGTGACGCCCGCCGCCACGATCAGTCGCAGAACCACTTGTTCAAGTTGCTCCACCGTGGCTACACGGGTGTACTCGCCGGTGGCGATGGCGACAAGGGGGTTGCCGAGTGCCCCTTCGACTTCTACCGCAATTGGGTAACCGACGCCGAGGCCACCCAGCGACAGGTCGAGGCCATCACCCGCGAAACGATCGGGGTTGCCGAGTGCCCGGTCTACGACCTGCCGACCGAGAAGGTGATGGAGGCCTGACGATGCAACCGCGCCGGACCCGCTCGTGGCGGACCCGGCGCGGTGGCGCGATGATCTCCCGGTCGGTCGTGATCAGCTGAGGTGGTGGACCTCCTGCAGGCCGTACACCGGCGTCGGGATGCCCTCGTAGCGGGCCTTGAGCTGCAGGGCAAGGTACAGCGAGTAATGGCGTGACTGATGCAGATTGCCGCCGTGGAACCAGAGGCCCGGCTGCTGTGTCGGCTTCCACATGTTGCGCTGCTCGCCCTCCCACGGGCCGGGATCCTTGGTGGTGTCAGACCCCAGGCCCCACACCTTGCCGACGCGGTCGGCCACGTCCTGGCCCATCAGGTCGGCCGCCCAGCCGTTCATCGATCCGTAGCCGGTCGCGTAGACCACCACGTCGGCCGGGAGTTCGGTGCCGTCGGCGAGGACCACGCTGCGCTCGGTGAGGTGGTCGATCTCGCCGTGTTCGAGCGTGATCGAGCCATCGGCGATCAGCTCACACGCGCCGACGTCGATGTAGTAGCCGGACCCTCGACGCAGGTACTTCATGAACAGCCCGGAGTCGTCGTCGCCGAAATCGAGATCGAACCCGGCGGCCTCGAGACGATCGTAGAAGTCCTTGTCGCGCTCGCGGATCTGATCGTAGAGCGGGATCTGGAATTCGTGCATGATCCGGTACGGCAGGGACGCGAAGGTCAGATCGGCCTTCTTGGTGGTCATCCCCGACGCCACCGCCTCCTCGCTGTAGAGGGCGCCGAGGCCGATCTCCATCAGCGAGTCCGAGCGCACGATGTGGGTCGACGATCGTTGCACCATGGTCGTGTCGATCCCGTTCTCCACCAGGGCTTTACAGATGTCGTGAGCCGAGTTGTTGGAACCGATCACCACCACCTTGCGGCCCGCATAACCGTCCGGACCCGGATGCTGGCTCGAGTGGTGCTGGTCGCCGGCGAAGACGTCCTGGCCAGGGATCGTTGGCACGTTGGGCTTACCCGACATGCCGGTCGCGAGCACCAACTGGGTGGGATGCAGGGTCATCGGTTCGCCGTCGCGGTCGATCTCGACGGTCCACTGCCCGGCATCCTCGTCGTAGGACGCCGAGGTGCAGGTGGTCTTGCTCCAGTACGGCACCTCCATCACCTTGGTGTAGAACTCCAGCCAGTCGCCGATCTTGTCCTTGGGTGCGAACACCGGCCAGTTGTCCGGAAACGGGAGATAGGGCAGGTGGTCGTACCACACCGGGTCGTGCAGGCACAGCGACTTGTACCGCTTGCGCCATTGATCGCCCGGGCGGTCGTGTCGGTCGACCACGATCGAGGGCACGCCGAGCTGACGCAGGCGCGCCCCCAACGCGATACCGCCCTGTCCACCGCCGATCACGAGAACATACGGCTGGACGGTCCGGCCCAACGCGGCTTCTTCGTCGTCGCGCTTCTGCGCCCAGGATCGGCGGTCGGGGTCGGAGCCGTGGACGGCACCCATCACCCGGGTCGGACCCGCCGGTTCCGCGTGACCCTTGAGTTCCTGCAGCGTCGTGAGCAGCGTCCACCCGAGATCCGTGCCCTGCTCGTCGTCGGGCTTGATGCGCAGATGTCCGACGCCGCGCCCGGTTGCGGTCTCGAACTCGATGAAGGCGGTGACCACGCCTGTGTCGTCGGCGGTTGGGGGTTCGCTCGTCCGGAACGCGTGCGGAGCGGTGTCGTCGAGACGCGCGTTCAGCATGTCGCCGATCTGTTCGCGACCTTCGACGGTCTTGAGATTCCAGGTGAACGCCACCAGGTCGCGCCAGAAGCTGTCGGTGGCGAACAGGCCGGTCGCGCGGGCCACGTCGCGGGCGACGAGGGCGGCCTCGAACTCGGTGAGCCAGATGTCGACGCGTTGTTGTGGGTCGTTCACGGTCCCGGTGACCGGTGGCTCCAAGGTCTGGGTCATGGTTTCTCCTCGGGTTGACGTTGCTCTGTGTGATCCACAGCACACCGTGCGCCTAGGTTGTGGCGAAAGGGTTGCATCGGGTTGCGACCCAGGGTCGAGCGGCTGCAACCCTCTGCAACCCCGATCGAATTTTGCGGCGCGGCTGTGATCCGGAGCACAATCGAGGTGTGTCGACAATTGATGCGCACGCCGGAATCGAGCCCGCGGTGTCCGCGGCCGACGACCCGCGGCACTACGCACAGCTGCTCTGTGCGGTGTACGACGCCGCGATGGCCGGTGAGAAGATGCCCGCTCGGCCGCGATCGGTGATCGGCGAGTCGTGGGATCGCGTACTGCACGCCGGGGTTGATCCCGATGTCGGAGCCGCCGGGGCCGGTCTCGACGTCGCCGACCTCGAGGCCCGCCGACTCGACTCCGGGTTGGCGCCCGTGCTCGACGACCTCACCGCCGGGCTCGACTCGGTGATCGCCGATGGCGACAACATCCTCGTCGTCGCGGATGCGCACGGGCGCGTGCTCTGGCGCAGCGGGGCGCCGCGAGTGATGCACCGGGCGGACAGACTCGGGTTCGTCGAGGGTGCGAACTGGGGAGAGAATGCGGTCGGCACCAACGCCATCGGCACCGCACTGATGTCCGGCCACGCCGTGCAGGTCTTCTCCGCGGAACACTTCGTGCGCACCCACCATTCGTGGACGTGCGCCGGGGCGCCGATCCGGGATCCGCGGACCGGTGATCTGATCGGCGTCGTCGACGTGAGCGGGCCGGCAGCCACCATCCACCCGACCACCGTCGCCCTGGTCGACGTGGTCGCCAAGCTCGCCGAGGCGCACCTGCGTGACCACCACCGTCGCTCGCTCGATCAGCTCCGGTCCGTCGCGGCGCCGATGCTTTCGCGCCTGAACAGTCCTGCGCTGGCGGTGGACAACGATGGATGGGTGGCGGCGGTGGACGCCGTCACTCCGTGCAGCCGGCTGAGTCTGCCCCGCCATGCCGAACCCGGCCGGGTCTGGGTGCGGAGCCTGGGCGAATGCGACCTCGATCCGTTGCCCGGTGGCTGGCTGGTGCGGGTCGCGGCGGTGGACTCCGTGGCGTCGGAGACGGTGCTGCACCTCGACTGGCGTGATCGCCGGTCACCGTCGGTGACGGTGACCGGTAGCAGCGGGCAATGGACGATCACACCGTCGCCCCGGCACGCGGAGATCCTGGCCCTCCTCGCGCACCATCCCGACGGCTGCAGCGCAGCGCAGATGTCGCGGCACCTGTTCGGCGTCGACGATCGCACGATCACGGTGCGGGCTGAGATGTCCCGGCTGCGAAAGCATCTCGGTGGATTGCTCGCGGCCAACCCCTATCGCTTCGTGGCTGGTGTCTCGGCTCGGGTCGACCACGGCCCCGACGCGTCCGTCGGCTGACCGGACGCCACCCGGCGCGTTCTGCGCGTCGGGTAACTCGGGCCGGGGCGCGTCGGCTCGCTACATTCGGTGGGTGAGCACCCCTGTCGACGGATATCTCCGCCACATCATGACTCTGTGCGCCACCGATCGGGCGGGCGCGGTCGCCGACTACATTCCCGAACTCACGCGGGTGGACCCGGATGGTTACGGGTTGTCGCTGTGTATGCACGACGGGCATCTCTACTCCCACGGCGACAGTGCCGAGCAGTTCACCATCCAGTCGATTTCGAAGGCGTTGACCTACGCGCTGGTGCTCACGCGGCTCGGTCCGCGGGAGGTCGACGCCAAGATCGGCGTGGAGCCCTCGGGGGAGGCGTTCAACGAGATCAGCGTGGACGGTGCTCGCAGACCGAAGAACCCGATGATCAACGCGGGTGCGATCATGTCCGCGTCGCTGTTGTTGCCGCAGGTCCGCGACGCCGACTCCGCAACCATGGGCAGCGAATCCCCCGAGGTCCGGACTGTCGACGCCGTCTTCGACGACCTCGTGTCGTTCTATTCGGCATGCGCGGGTCGGCGACTGCACATCGACGACGCGGTCTATCGGTCCGAGAGGCGTACCGGTGCCCGCAACCGGGCGATCGCCTACATGCTCGACAGCTTCGGGGTTCTCGACGCCGATCCGGAGGCGGCGCTCGATCTCTACCTGCGGCAGTGTTCGCTGCGGGTGACCACCGACGACCTCGCGGTGATCGGCTGCACGCTCGCCACGGGTGGAGTCAATCCGCGCACCGGTCGTCAGATCGTGTCTCCGGAGGTGGCGCAGCGGGTGCTCTCGGTGATGACCACCTGTGGAATGTACGACGGAGCGGGGGACTGGGTGTCGTCGGTGGGGTTGCCGGCCAAGAGCGGCGTGGGAGGCGGGATCCTCGCGATCCTGCCCGGGCAGCTGGGGATCGGGGTGTACTCGCCGCGGCTGGATGCGCACGGCAACAGCGTGCGGGGAATCGACACCTGTCGCCATCTGTCCACCGATCTGGGGTTGCACATGTTCAACGTGACGCGGGAGAGCCGGGTGACCATGCGCGCCACTTATGACATCGGGGAGTTCGAGGTCGGCGCGGACTGGACCGAACGCGAGCGCGGCTACCTGCGGACTTGCCGGGATCGCGTGCGGGTCTACGAACTGCAGGGCGACCTGACCTTCTCCGGCGCGGAGGCGGCGATGCGACGCCTGGAAACCGACGCCGACCACTACGACCTGGTGATCATCGACATCTCGCGCATCGGCATCATCGACCCGGTGGCGCGAACGATGGTGTTGTCCTTCAAACACCGACTCGCCGAGCGCGGTCGCAAGGCGATGGTCGTCGACCCCGACGGCGTTCTCCGGGCCAGTGTAGAACGACACCGACACGACCATGTTGTCCCCGATATCATTGCGCCCGAAGCGCTTCGAGGTTTTGACCCGACGTTGCCACACGTGCACGCCACGATGGAGGATGCGGTGAGTGATGCCGAGGCGTTTCAGCTCAAACGTCGCTACACCCGTGGCGAGATGTTCGGCGGGGCGTGACCGGTGGCGCGGGCGGTCACCGTTAAGCTGACCCCCGTGCGTCTGGTTATCGCGGAATGCCAAGTGGACTATGTCGGCCGTTTGACCGCACACCTGCCGATGGCGAAGAGGTTGCTGCTGATCAAGTCCGACGGGTCGGTCAGCGTGCACGCCGACGACCGTGCCTACAAGCCGCTGAACTGGATGAGCCCGCCGTGCTGGATGACCGAGGCGCCGGTGCCCGACGGGGTCGAGGCCGAGGCTTACTGGGTGGTCACCAACAAGACCGGCGAAGAGCTCCGCATCACCATCGCCTCGATCGAACACGACTCGGCCCACGAGTTCGGGGTGGATCCAGGCCTGGTGAAGGATGGGGTCGAGGCGCATCTGCAAGAACTGTTGGCCGAACATGTCGACACGCTGGGCACCGGACACACACTGATCCGTCGCGAATACATGACCGCGATCGGCCCGGTGGATCTGTTGTGCCGGGATGCCGAAGGGGCGACGGTGGCGGTCGAGATCAAGCGGAGGGGGGAGATCGACGGCGTCGAGCAACTCACCCGCTACCTGGAGTTGCTCAACCGGGATCCGATTCTGGCCCCGGTCTCCGGGGTGTTCGCCGCGCAGCAGATCAAACCGCAGGCCCGCACCCTTGCCGAGGATCGCGGAATTCGGTGCCTGGTTCTGGACTACGACGAACTGCGTGGTGCCGAGAGCACCGAGTTCCGACTGTTCTGACTCCGGCAGCCGCTCTGCGCAGCCGTTTCGAAGAGCGTCGCCCGTCCGCGATCAGTGCAGGGTCAGCGTGCTGACGCCTCGCCGCCGGCTCCGACCGGGGATGCGCTCGACGACGCACCTGTTCCGTTGGCGCCCGAACGCTTGATCTGCGACTGCGCAGACAGTGCGCGGTTGAGTAGCTCCGCGTCGTCGGTCTCGGTGAGGTCGGCGAGGTCTTGATGCCGTTCGGACAACTGCACCGGCAGCTTGGCCACCTCATCACGGACCCGGCTCAGTTGCTCGGCGATCTGTTTCCGCGCCTGGTCGGCCTGAGCGGCGAGTTCCCGGGATCGCGCCAGTCGCTCGATGGCGATCTCCTGCGCGGTGTCCTTCATCCGCTGCGCCTCATGGCGGGCCCGGTCGCGCTGCGCGGCGAGTTCGGCATCATGGCGCTCGCGCTCGGACTGGCGCGCGCGGGTGCTCTGTAGCTCGAGTTCGGCCGCCTCGCCCTTGGCCTTGGTGACTATCCGCCGCGCCTCGTCGCGGGCGGCGGTCATCGTTTCCTTGTGTTCGGCTTCCATCGCCGCGGTCCGTTCGGCGATGAGTCGCGCGGCTTCGTCCGCCTCTTCCGCAGACCGTTCCGCCAACGCGTCGGCGTCCTCGCGGACCTTGCGGGCGTGCTCGTCGGCCTTGGCGATGGTCTTGCGAGCCGTCTCCTGCGCCTCCTCGCGGATGCGTGTGGCGTCGGCCTCGGCATCGTCGCGGGCCATTGCCGCCTCCTGCCGGGCGATCGAGGTGAGCTCGGCCGCCTCGGCGGCGGCGTCCGCGCGGATCTCGGAGGCCTCGTCGGACGCCAGCTGCAGCATGCGACCGAGACGCTCGCTCATCCCCTGCGCAGTGGTCGGCGGGACCGACAGCTTGTCGACCTCACGGCGCAACTCCTCGATCTCGTCGCGGGCTTCCTCGAGGTGCGCGACGAGTTCGTGCGCGTTCGCGGTGGCGGCGTCGCGATCGGCCGCGAGCACCCGCAACTCGGCATCAACCCGTTGCAGATGTTCGGTCACCTGCTCACGGTCGAAACCACGCATGACGACTGCGAACGGGAGGTTTCGCGGTGCCGGAGCTGACATGCGGCACAGTCTAACTCAGAGGCGAACCGCCGCGACCTCAGGAATCGGTGAGCTGCGGCGATCAGTGCACAGGCAGTTCAGTGCGCTGCGGCACCGGTCGCAGGCTCGACCAATTCCAGCAGTACCCCGCCGGCGTCCTTCGGGTGCACGAAGTTGATCCGCGAGTCCGCGGTGCCACGACGCGGCTGCGGGTAGAGCACTCGCACGCCAGCTGCGGTGAGACGCTCGGTGACGGCATCGACGTCGGTGACCCGCACCGCGAGCTGCTGCAGTCCCGGTCCGTTGCGGTCGAGGAACTTCGCGATGGTCGATTCGTCGTTGAGTGGGGCGAGCAGCTGGATCACCGCGCCGCCAGTGGAACTGGCCGACTGCGGGCCGACCATCGCCTCGATGACGCCCTGTTCGCTGTTGGTCTCCTCGTGCAGCGTCGCGAAGCCGAGATGGTCGAGGTACCACTTCTTGGCTGCGTCGAGATCGGGGACCGCGATCCCGACATGGTCGATGGCGGTGACGAGGTCGGCGATGACGGCGGTCGCCGAGGCTGCGGGGTCTGTTGCTGAGGTGCTCATGTCCTAACGGTAGCGTTGAGGGTAGAAGCTCACAGAGCGGGCGCTCGGTCTGCCTGCTCGGCCGATGTTGGAGGTCCTCATATGTCCACGTCCACCGATCAGTTCTCGACGGTCATCGTCGCCGGGGCGCGGACGCCCTTCGGTCGACTGCAGGGCTCACTCAAGGGTTTCAGTGCCGTCGATCTCGGCGCCGTGGCCATCGAGGGCGCGCTGGAGCGTTCGGGAGTGCCCGCCTCGGCCGTGGAGTACGTGATCATGGGTCAGGTCCTCACCGCCGGAGCCGGCCAGATGCCCGCCCGCCAGACCGCGGTCAAGGCGGGCATCGGGTGGGATGTGCCCACATTGACCATCAACAAGATGTGTCTATCGGGCATCGACGCGATCGCATTGGCCGACCAGCTGATCCGGGCCGGCGAGTTCGACTGCGTGGTCGCCGGTGGTCAGGAGTCGATGACGCAGGCCCCGCACCTGTTGCCCGGTAGCCGCGATGGTTTCAAGTACGGCAACACCGAACTCGTCGATCACATGGCCTACGACGGCCTGTGGGACGCGTTCACCGATCAGCCGATGGGTGCGTTGACCGAACAGGGCAACGACACCGACGGGTTCACCCGGGCCGAGCAGGACGAATTTGCGGCGCGCAGCCACCAGCGTGCGGCGATCGGGTGGAAGAACGGTGTCTTCGCCGACGAGGTGGTTCCGGTCAGCATTCCGCAGCGCAAGGGTGACCCGATCTCGTTCGCCGAGGACGAGGGTGTGCGCGCCGACACCACCGCCGACTCGCTGGCTGGGCTGCGACCGGCCTTCCGTAAGGACGGCTCCATCACCGCGGGCAACTCGTCGCAAATCTCCGACGGTGCGGCCGCAGTCATCGTGATGAGCAAGGCGAAGGCCACCGAACTGGGGGTGGCCTGGCTCGCCGAGATCGGTTCGCACGGCGTGGTCGCCGGACCGGACTCGACCTTGCAGGCCCAGCCCGCCAACGCGATCGAGAAGGCGTGCGCACGGGCGGGTATCACGCCCGCTGATCTCGATCTCATCGAGATCAACGAGGCTTTCGCGGCGGTCGGACTCGCCTCCACCAAGCAGCTCGGCGTCGACCCGGAGATTGTCAACGTCAACGGCGGGGCCATCGCGGTCGGGCATCCGATCGGGACGTCCGGTGCCCGCATCACCCTGCACCTGGCGCTGGAACTGCAGCGACGCGGCGGCGGCGTCGGTGCGGCCGCGCTCTGCGGGGCCGGTGGCCAGGGCGATGCCTTGATCGTGCGGGTGCCCAAGAGTTGAGCCCCGACGGTCTCTGGCGAGATTTCTACTACACATCGTCGTAGTTTTCTGTCCGATTCGGCACAATGGGACACATGTCGCAATTCTTTGATCTCACCACTCCGGCCAAGCGCTTCCGACTGGTCGCCGTCCTCGAGGCCATCACGTGGCTGGCCCTGTTGATCGCCATGTTCTTCAAGTGGGTTCTCGGCCACGAGGAGGCGGTGGCGATCCCGGGGATGGTTCACGGCATCGTCTTCGTCGTGTTCGTGGTGGTCTCACTGATCACCGCAGTGCAGCTGCGGTGGGGTCTGAAGGTCACGGCATGGGCGCTGGTGTCCTCGATCCCGCCCTTCGGCACCCTGGTGTTCGAGTGGTGGGCGCAGCGCAATGGTCATCTGGCCGAGTTGTCGGCGGACACCACGCCGCAGCGCGTGGCCGCCTGAGGAGTGGTGGCGCGATGATCGTCGCCTTCAGCCTCAGCCCCTCCGGGGGCGATGCCGTCGACTCGGACGGCGGAATGAGCGCTGCGGTTGCTGCGGCCGTGGCCGTGGTGCGCGAATCGGGGTTGCCCCATCAGACCACCGCGATGTTCACCTATCTCGAGGGCGAGTGGGATGAGGTGATGGCGGTGGTCAAACGTGCCACCGACGCCGTCGCGGCCCAGGCGCCGCGCGTCGGCCTTGTCCTCAAAGCCGACATCCGTCCGGGCCACACGGACGAACTCGCCGGCAAGGTCGCCCGCGTCGACCGGCTGCTGGACTGACCCGGCAGCCGGACTGACACGATGGCGCCATGAGGTCCACTCGCGCCGACACGACGACTCGTGACCGCCGAGCGCGCACCGCGGCGTCCGCGGTCTTTGCCCTCAACGGTTTTCTGGCAGCGATGTGGGTCGCCCACATCCCGGTGATCGTGAATCGGACCGGGGTGTCGGAGGATCAGCTCGGCGCCTTGTTGCTGTTGCTCGGGGGCTGCGCGTTCGTCGGCATGCAGGTGTGCGGACCGATCATCGATCGATGGGGATCGAAACCAACTACAACAGTCGCCGCAGCCGTGCTGTCCGCGGTGATCCTTGGCCCGGTGGCCGCGCACGACCTGGCGACCCTGGCCCTGGCGCTGGCCGGGTTCGGTTTCGCCAACGGTGCTCTCGACGTCTCGATGAACGCACAGGCAGTGGCCGTCGAGCGGCGGTACGACCGGCCCATCATGTCGTCGTTTCACGGATTCTTCTCCATCGGCAGCCTCATCGGCTCGGGCGTGGTGGCACTCACCCTCTGGCGTGATGTCGGTGTCATTGCCACGGTCGGTGCGGCCACGATCGTCGGGTTCGCCGTCGCCGCGATCACCAGTGCACACCTGTTGGTCACGGTGGATGCCTCGATGCGGACACCGTCGGGGTCACGGCCGGCCGAATCGTCTGGCCGCTGGTGGCGCGGGATCGATCGTCGGCGACTGGTCCTGCTGGCGGCGGTGGCATTCGCGCTCATGCTTGCCGAGGGCACCGCTTACGACTGGAGCGCCCTGCACGTGGTCGACACGTTCGGTACTGCCGAATCGCTCGGCGCGGTGGCCTTCGGTGCGTTCAGCGCAGCGATGACCGTCGCGCGATTCGGGATCGATCCCATCGCGGCGGCGGTCGGACCGATGGTGGTGGTGCGCGTCGGTGCCCTGATCGGCCTCGTCGGCATGGGGATGGCTGTTCTCGCGCCGTCAGTGGGATGGGCGATCGCCGGATGGAGTGTGTTCGGTATCGGCCTGGCCGGGCTCATCCCGCAGATCTTCACCGCTGCGGGCAACCTGACGACCGAATCGAGCGGACGCGCCATCTCCCTGGTGGTCGGATGCGGTTACCTGGGAATGCTCGCCGGTCCGGCGGTGGTCGGGTTCATCAGCAGCCGTACCAGTCTCGGCATCGGCCTGCTCGTCGCGGTGGGTGCCCTCGCCTTTGCTGCGGCCGCGGCGGGCGTGGTCCGTGCACCGGCCGCCGCGGAAGCTCCCCGCGATCGCGGCATGACACACTAGAGGGGTGACTCGACCAACGAATCGGCAGCAGGCGGCCGCAGCCGCCCGGCAGCAGGCGGCGGCCGTCGCCATGTCGGGAGCGGTTGACCTGACCGCCCTCAAGGAACGTGCCGACGCGCAGCGACAGCAGGCGCAGCGCCCCAACCAGACCCCGCGCCCGGCACCGCCGACCGACGACGGTGCACCGGCCTCGGGAGCTGCGCATGGCGGGGCAGTCCTCGACATCACCGAGGCAACGTTCGAGACCGAGGTGCTTGCGCGATCACAGCAGCAGCTCGTGCTGGTGGACCTGTGGGCGGAGTGGTGCGAACCCTGCAAACAACTGTCGCCGGTGCTGGAGAAGCTGGCCGGGCAGGCGCAGGGAAGCTGGGTGCTGGCCAAGGTCGACGTCGACGCCAATCCCCGGATCGCGCAGGCGTTCCGTGCCCAGTCCATCCCGATGGTGGTGGCGATCGCGCAGGGGCAGCCGGTCGCGGCGTTCAACGGTGTCCGTTCGGAGGCCGAGATCTCCCAGTGGGTGGGGGAGATCCTCTCCCAACTCGGTGATGTGCTGCCCGGCGCCGCCCCAGTCGACGCCGAGCCGGAAGCCGACGATCCGCGCATGGTCGCCGCCGAGGAGAAGCTCAACGCGGGCGACTTCGCCGGTGCACTCGACGACTATCGGGCGATCGCCGAAGCCGAGCCGCAGAACGTGGAGGCGGCATCGGCCGCACGCAACCTCGAGTTCGTGCTGCGCGCGCAGGCCCATGACCCGGCCATCGTCGATACCGCCGCGCCCGCCGACGTCGACGCTCAGCTGGCGGCGGCCGACGTACTGTTGCTCGCCCAGCAGCCCGAGGCCGCCTTCGACCGGATCATCGCGGTCGTGAAGGTCACCGCCGGCGACGACCGCACTCGCGCGCGTACCCGGTTGCTGGAGCTGTTCGAGCTCTTCGACCCGGCGGAGCCATTCGTCGTCTCGGCGCGCCGGAAGCTGGCCACCGCGCTCTACTGATCCTTATTCGTCGACTGGGCGCCGTTTCTCGTTGACTGGGCGCCGCTTTTCGTTGACTGGGCGGCGTTTTCCGTCGATCGGCAGCCGAGGAAGCTTGGTTGCGATGCCCTTCGTGACGGGCCTCCGCAGGCTCCGGCCGTCATCAGGGGGCGGGGGTGACGGGCCCGGCCCTCCTGTGAGCGGGTGGTGGTTGCGGGGCGTTCGCGGGTGTGGCCCTCGTCAGGGAGTGGTGGTGGGACGAGCCTCCGCGGGCGCCAGGAAGACGGCCGAGTTGGCGGGGATCGTC
The DNA here is from genome assembly GCF_044543825.1 of Gordonia sp. NPDC062954. NCBI lineage: Bacteria > Bacillati > Actinomycetota > Actinomycetes > Mycobacteriales > Gordoniaceae > Gordonia > Gordonia sp. NPDC062954. Next base: position 19,212 of record NZ_JBITWL010000023.1, read on the forward strand.
ACCTGCGCCGACGTCTCGCGCCCATGCCAGCCGGGTCCATCGGCGACGACACTGCCGAGGTTGCCCTTGCCCGCCCCGCTGTAGTCGGTCGAGTCGGTGTTGAGGACTTCGTTCCAGGTCCCCGACCGGGGTAGCCCGACGCGGTGGTCGGCGCGTTCGCTGCCGGAGAAGTTGAACAGACACGCCATCACCGAGCCGTCACGGCCGAACCGCAAGAAGCTGATCACGTTGTTCGCGGTGTCGTTGGCGTCGATCCACTCGTAGCCGTCAGGGGTGGTGTCCTGGCTGTAGAGAGCCGGGCTGGCGCGATAGACCCGGTTCAGATCGCCCACCAATGCCGAGATGCCGGAGTGGAGTTCGCCTTCCCATCCCTCCATCTGGAACCAGTCGAGGCTGCGGTTGTCGGCCCACTCACCGGTCTGACCGAACTCCTGGCCCATGAACAGCAGTTGCTTGCCGGGGTGCGCCCACATGTAGGCCAGCAGCACCCGGACCCCGCTGGCCTTGGTGAACGAATCGCCGGGCATCCGGCTCCACAGGGTGCCCTTGCCGTGCACCACCTCGTCGTGGGAGATCGGCAACACGAAGTTTTCGCTCCACGCGTACATCAGCGAGAAGGTGATTTCGTGGTGGTGGAAGCTGCGATGAATCTGGTCGCGACCGAGGTAGCCGAGGGTGTCGTGCATCCACCCCATGTTCCATTTGAAGGTGAATCCGAGGCCGCCGAGATTGGTCATCTGGGTCACGCCCGGCCACGCGGTGGATTCCTCGGCAACGGTGACCACGCCGGGAAAGTGCTTGTGCACCGTCGCGTTGGTCTCCTGCAGGAACTGGACGGCCTCGAGGTTCTCGCGACCACCGTAGATGTTGGGTCGCCACTGGCCGGCCGGCCGGGAGTAGTCGAGATAGAGCATCGAGGCCACCGCATCCACGCGCAGGCCGTCGATGTGGAACTGGTCGAACCAGAACAGCGCGTTGGCGACCAAGAAGTTGCGGACCTCGCGCCGGCCGAAGTTGAAGACGTAAGTGCCCCAATCCAACTGCTCGCCGCGCATGGGGTCGCCGTCTTCGTACAGTGGGGTCCCGTCGAATCGGGCCAACGCCCAATCGTCTTTCGGGAAATGCGCCGGTACCCAGTCGACGATCACACCGATGCCCAGAGAATGTAGGTGATCGATCAGATAGCGCAGGTCGTCGGGAGAGCCGAAGCGTGCGGTCGGTGCGTAGTACGAGGTGACCTGATACCCCCACGATCCGCCGAACGGATGCTCGGCGACCGGCAGGAACTCGACGTGGGTGAAACCCTTCTCGACGAGATAGTCGCCGAGTTGGTGTGCGAGTTCCCGGTAGGACAGACCTGCACGCCATGACGCGATGTGCACCTCGTAAACGCTCATCGGTTCGGCTGCGACGTCGGTGGCCGCACGACGGGCGATCCAGTCGTCGTCGGACCAGGTGTACGACGATTCGCCGACCACCGAGACCGTCGACGGTGGTGGCAGTGTCTGCCGGGCCATCGGATCGGCCTTGTCGCGGATCACGCCGTCGGCGCCATGGACGCGGAACTTGTAGCGCATACCGGCGGCGACATCGGGGATGAAGACCTCCCAGACACCGCTGCTGCCGATCATCCGCATGGGTGCCTGCCGGCCGGTCCAGTTGTCGAAATCGCCGATCACCGCGACACCGTGCGCATTGGGCGCCCACACCGAGAAGGCGGTTCCGCGTACCTCGCCGTCGGGCGTCGTGTACGAGACGATCCGTGCGCCGAGGACATCCCACAGCGACTCGTGGCGACCCTCGGAGAACAGATGGATGTCGAGTTCGCCCATACTCGGCAGGAACCGGTAGCCGTCGGCGACGACGTACTCGTCATTCCCGCCGCGGGCGTTCGGGTAGGTCACCCGAAGTCGATAGTCGATCAGATCCGAGTACGGCACCGCGACCACCCACAGGTCGTCGCTTTGGCGCGCCATCGGGTGATCGACCCCGCCGATCACCGCGACGACGGTCGTGGCGTCCGGACGCAGCGTCCGCAGAATGGTCCATCCACCCGACGCCTCGTGCGCGCCGAGGAAGGCGTGCGGGTCGGGATGGGTCAAGCTGAACAGTCGGCGTAGGTCGTGATCCGACGCCGAGGGTTCGGGGCGGGGGCCGTTGTCGGTGGTGGTCACATCAACCTCACTGCATCCGGTAGGCGAGTCGTCGGGCCGCGGCGGTGTCCAGGGGCGGGAGTGCGAGGATGTGCGCCACCGCATGCCATGGCTCCAGCTGCACGTAATTGGCCTGCCCCCAATGGAACTCCTGACCGGAGACCTCGTCGACGACGGTGAAACGGTCCTGCCATTCGAAGCCCAGCGCGGGCATGTCCAGCCAGACGGTCGAGCTCTCGGTACCGAACGGGTTGAGGTTGATCACCACGATGACCCGGTCACCGCTGACCGGGTCGAATTTCGAGTAGGCGATGAGCGCGGAATTGTCGATGTGGTGAAAGGTGATGTGACGCAGTTGCTGCAATGCGGGATGGCGCCGCCGGATCTCGTTGAGGCTGGTGATCCACGGCTCCAACGACTCGCCTCGGCTCGTCGCGGCCTTGTGGTCGCGCGGCCGGAGCTCGTACTTCTCCGAGTGCAGATACTCCTCGCTGCCCTCGGCGACGGCAACGTGTTCGTACAGTTCGTATCCGCTGTACACACCCCAGGTCGGTGCGAGTGTGGCGGCCAGCGCGGCCCGCAGCGCGAACATGCCCGGGCCGCCGTGTTGCAGACTGGCGTGCAGGATGTCGGGCGTGTTCACGAACAGATTGGGTCGTGCCTCATCGGCGTGGTCGGCGATCTCGCGTCCGAACTGTTCGAGCTCCCACTTCTCGGTCTTCCAGGTGAAGTAGGTGTAGGACTGCGTGAAGCCGATGCGCGCGAGTCCGTACAGGCGCGCCGGTCGGGTGAATGCCTCGGACAGGAACAGCACCTCCGGGTTGCGCTTTTTCACCTCGGTGATCAGCCACTCCCAGAAGTTCGGGGGTTTGGTGTGCGGGTTGTCGACGCGGAAGATCTTGACACCCAGGTCGACCCAGCCGAGCACCATCGTCAGCACCGCCCGATAGAGGCCGTTGCGGTCGTTGTCGAAGTTCAGCGGATAGATGTCCTGATATTTCTTGGGCGGGTTCTCCGCGAACGCGATCGTGCCGTCGGGCTGGGTGGTGAACCACTCGGGATGTTCGCGGGCCCACGGATGGTCCGGTGCGCATTGCAGCGCCAGATCGATGGCAACTTCCAGGCCGAGTTCGGCGGCCCGGGCGATGAAGTACGCGAAATCCTCCCGGGTACCGAGCGCCGGATGGATGGCGTCGTGACCACCCTCGTCGGAGCCGATCGCCCACGGTGAGCCGACATCGTCGGGACCGGCGACAAGCGTGTTGTTGCGGCCTTTGCGGTTGACCTTGCCGATCGGATGGATCGGCGGCAGATAGACGATGTCGAACCCCATCCCCGCGATGCGCGGCAGGTCGTCGACGGCGGTCAGGAACGTTCCGTGCACCGGGTGGCCCTCGTTGTCCCACCCGCCGGTAGACCGCGGGAAGAACTCGTACCACGATCCGAACAGTGCGCGCCGGCGATCGACCCACACCCGGTAAGACCGCGATTTGGTCACCAGTTCGCGGACCGGATAGGTCGTCAGCAGGTCCGCCACCTCGTCGGAGACAGCGAGGTTGATCCGGTTCTCCACCCGGCGGCGGCGGGCGCGCAACTGGTCGATGGCGTCGTCGAGGATCTCCAGGGCGTCGACCGGTACCACATCACGGGCGGCGGTGAGTACCCGTGCGCCGACCTCGAGGTCGTTGGCGAGGTCACCGGCTCCCTGGCCGGCATCGACCTTCTTGAGCACCGCGGATCGCCACGTCGTATATGGGTCGCTCCACGCCTCGATCCGGAACACCCAGTAGCCCACTGTGTCGGGCACGAAGGCGGCGTTGAACACATCGGGTTCGCTCGCCGGTTCCATCCGCACGTCCAGGCTGCGTCGATCGGGACCGTCCACATGCACGGTCACCCCGATCGCGTCGTGACCTTCCCGCCACGCCGTGGTGGATATCGGGATCAGCTCACCGACAACAGCTTTCGCCGGCACTTGCCCGGCGGACACCAGAGGCGCGATATCGTCGATCCCCATCCGCCCGATCACCGGCGGCCTCCTCTCATCCAACCCCTGACATGCCTCATGTCCGCGGTGCTCGGTGGCGCCGGCGTCCCTGCCCGTCTCAACCGTAGGGGATCTCGGCCAGTCTGCCCAACGCAGAACGGACCAGATCACCGTCGGTCGTGCGCCAGAACGGTGGCAGCGACGACAGCAGGTATCCACCGTATCCGGCGGTGGCCAGCCGGGAGTCCAGTACGGCGACGACACCGCGGTCGTCGGTGGAGCGCAACAACCGTCCCGCACCTTGGGCCAACAACAGCGCCGCGTGGTTGGCGGCGACCGTGAGGAAACCGTTGCCACCGCGTGCTTCGACAGCCCGCTGCCGTGCGGTGAGCAGTGGGTCGTCCGGGCGAGGGAACGGGATGCGGTCGATCACCACCAGGCTGCACGACGCACCGGGCACGTCGACGCCCTGCCACAACGACAGGGTGCCGAACAAGCAGGTCTGCGGATCATCGGCGAACTTCTTGACCAACGCCGCGGTCGTGTCCTCGCCCTGACAGAGCACCGGCTGATCGCAGCGCGTTCGGATGGCCTCGGCGGCCTCGCGGGCCGCGCGCATCGACGAGAACAGCCCGAGGGTACGTCCGTCGGCCGCGGTCACCAGCCCGGCCAGTTCGTCGAGCGTCTGCTCGGCGATCGCGTCACGTCCCGGTCGCGGCAGGTGCCGGGCGACGTAGAGGATCGCCGACTTCGGGTAGTCGAATGGTGATCCGGCGTCGAGTCCACGCCAGCGCGGCGGAGCGTTGTCGGCGGGGGCGGGGGCGCCGTGTGCCATGGCGCCGATGTCGGCCACCGGCGGCGCCTCGGACTGTGGATCGGCGCCGTCGGTGTCGCGGCGGCCTGCTGCCGGCAGTCCCCAGGTCGCGGCGAGCGCGTCGAAATTGCCGCCGATCGTGAGGGTGGCAGAGGTGAGCACCACGGTGGCGTCGGCGAACAAGGAGGCGCGGAGCAGTCCGCCGACCGACAACGGTGCAATGCGCAGGATCGCCCGGGTGTCGCTACCCACCCGGTCGTGGGCGACCCACACGACATCGCGCCGTTTCGACTCGTCGGGGTTGTCGAATGCACCGAGCAGGCGCACGACGGTGTCGTGGGCGTCCTCCAACGACGTCAGTGCCGCCGAGCGGGCCGCGGCCGATTCGTCGGCGCCGCTGCTGCCGGGCATGCGCACCGGACCGATCTCGTTGCGGGCGAGCCACAACCGATCACGCAGGCTCGCCAGGGTCTCGGGTACGCCTGAGGGGAGCCGGGTCCACTCTCGTGGCGGCAGCTCGGTGAGCAGTCCGTCGAGCATCTCCGCCGCACCCAGCAGTGCGTCGGTGGTCTCGTCGTCGAGCAGCTTGCCGCAGCGGCGGGCGACCAGTGTGATGCCGGCCCCCGACAGCTCGGCGGTGGCCACCGACGTGATGCGGTCCACGAGCTCGTGGGCCTCGTCGATGACCACTACGTCGTGTTCGGGGAGGATATTGGCCGGACTGGTCGCGTCGATGGCGAGCAGGGCGTGGTTGGTGACGACGACATCGACCTGGCCCGACGCGCGGCGCGCCCGTTCAGCGAAACAGTCGTCGGCGTAGCTGCAATTGCCGGCGCCGAGGCATTCTCGAGCCGAGACGCTCACCTGCCGCCAGGATCGGTCCGAGACCCCCGGGGTCAGGTCATCGCGATCGCCGGTCTCGGTGTCCGACGTCCATTCCCGCAGCCTGGTCACCTCGCGTCCGGTGCGTGACAACTCGAACGCGTCGAACAGCTCGCTCGGCGGTTCCTCCGCGGTTCCGCTGTGGATCTTGTTCAGGCACAGATAATTTCCGCGTCCCTTGAGAATCGCGAAGGTGGGTTCGCGACCGAGTGGGCCGGCCAGCGCGGCTGCCACCCGCGGCAGGTCACGTTCGATCAGCTGTCGTTGCAGCGCGATCGTGGCGGTCGACACCACCACGGTGCGCCCGGAGACGATCGCGTGACGGATGGACGGGATCAGGTAGGCCAGCGATTTTCCCGTTCCGGTGCCCGCCTGGACGGCGAGATGTTCGCCGGTGTCGATGGCGTGGGCGACCGCTGAGGCCATCCGGACCTGGCCGTCGCGCCGGCGTCCGCCGAGGGCGGTGACGGCGCTGTCGAGCAGCGAGGTCACCGAGGGGGTGGAGGTCATGTGGTGGTTGTCATCCGATGCCGGAGGAACCGTCGTAGAGCAGGTCGCCGTCGAGTGCCACACCCGCCGAACGCATCTGTTTGAGCGCTTCCTCGGCGGTTTCGGAGGCAACGGCGGCGGTGAAATTCAACAGCACTCGGGTGTCGAAACCTTCGCGGACCGCGTCGAGTGCGGTCGCCCGAACGCAATGGTCGGTGGCGATTCCGACGATGTCGACGTGGGTGATGCGTCGGTTGCGCAGCCAATCGGCCAGTGCGGTGCCGTCGGAGTCGGCACCCTCGAAGCCCGAGTATGCGGCAGTGTAATGGCCCTTGTCGAAAACCTGCTGTGCGACGGTGTGGTCGAAGTCGGGATGGAAGGCAACGCCATCGGTACCGACCCGGCAGTGCGGTGGCCAGGAGTCGACGTAGTCGGGTTTGTCGGAGAAATGATCGCCGGGATCGATGTGGTAGTCGCGGGTGGCGACCACGGTCCGGTAATCGCCAAGGATCTGGGTGATGGCGCGCGCTACGGCCGCGCCGCCGTTGACGCCCAGCGCTCCGCCCTCGCAGAAGTCGTTCTGGACGTCGACAACGATCAGGGCGTGGTCTTTGGGGGCGTGCTCTGCCATGACTGTGCGGGTGTCCTTCCTAGCCGAGTACGTAGCGGGTGGGCACTGCTGGATCTCCGTGCGACAGGCCCAAACCCTCCCACGGCAGGCTCACCAATGCATCCGCGAGGTGTGTGCGTCCGTCTTCGAGTGTCGGCAGAGCGCCGACCACCTCGCCGTTGGCCACCAACGGGATCTGCAACGGCCGCAACGATAATCCATCCACCGACGGCGGCTCGTCGACGGAGCGGTAGAGGATCTCCTCGACGATCGTGCCGGACGGTCGTGCGGCACGCACCGCGCGTTTCGCGCCACCTTTGGATTCTTTGTGGCTGGCCCGTTTGGCCACCGGCATTCCGTCCACCTCGACGAGCTTGTAGATCATGCCAGCGGTTGGTGCGCCGCTGCCGGTCACCAACGACGTGCCCACCCCGTAGGTGTCGACGGGTTCGGCGCGCAGCGACGCGATGGCGTACTCGTCGAGGTCGCCGGACACCACGATCTTGGTGTCGGGGGCGCCGAGCGAATCGAGTTGTTCACGCACCTGACGCGCGAGCACTCCCAGGTCGCCGGAGTCGATGCGCACCGCGCCCAAGCCGGTCCCCGCGACTTCGATCGCGTTGCGGACGCCCTGGGTGATGTCGTAGGTGTCGACGAGCAGGGTCGTACCGACGCCGAGGGCCTCGACCTGCGCGGCGAACGCCGCTTTCTCGTCCGGTCCGTCGGGCCCGGTGAACCCGAGCGTGAAGGCATGCGCGGCCGTGCCGGCGCTCGGGACGCCATAGGTGCGCGCGGCCTCGAGGTTGGAGGTGGCAGCCACCCCGGCCAGATAGGCCGCGCGTGCGCTCGACACCGCCGCACGTTCGTGGGTGCGGCGCGAACCCATCTCGATGATCGGCCGGCCGGCCGAGGCGCTGACCATCCTGGCGGCGGCCGACGCGATCGCGCTGTCGTGGTTGAGGATGGACAGCACCAGCGTTTCCAGCAGCACCCCTTCGGCGAACGTCGTCCGCACGGTCAGGATGGGGGAGCCGGGGAAGTACAGCTCACCCTCGCGGTATCCGTCGATGTCTCCGGAGAAGCGATACTCGGCCAGCCAGCGAACGGTGTCCTCGTCGAGAAAACGGCTGACCACCGCCAATTCGTCCTCACCGAAGCGGAACCGCGCCAGTTCTTCGAGCAGTCGGCCGGTGCCGGCGACGACGCCGTAGCGGCGACCGTCGGGCAGTCGGCGCGCGAAGACCTCGAAGACGCACGGCCGATGCGCCATCGGATGGCGAAGCGCTGCCGAGACCATGGTGAGTTCGTACTGGTCGGTGAGCAGGGCGGTGTTGTCGACGGTCACAATCGCTTACCCTATGTCGTATGGCGCCTGACGAGACTAGTGCGCACGAGGCTACCTTCCAGGGCGAGCGAAGCGACGGGAGATTCCACAGCGAGCGAAGCGACGGGGGTTGTCGCAGCGAGCGAAGCGACGGGGGTTGTCGCAGCGAGCGAAGCGACGTGGGTGGGCCCGGAGGTGCCACCGTTGCGGACCCGGAGGTCGCGGAGAACGCCGCGGCCCTCGATCGGCCGTGGGTCACCATCGTCTGGGACGATCCGGTCAATCTGATGCGCTACGTCACCTTCGTATTTCAGAAGGTCTTCGGCTATTCGGAGTCGCACGCCAATCAGCTGATGATGCAGGTTCACACCGAGGGGAAGGCCGTGGTGTCGGCCGGTGAGCGCGACAAGGTGGAAGGCGACGTCCGCAAACTCCACGCGGCCGGGCTGTGGGCGACGATGCAGCGGGACAGCTGAGCGGGGAATCGGCAACCACGTGCGAACTTGGAAACGTAAGGGCCGCGGCTCGTCGCTGCGTATCTGCTCACAACTCGATCCTCATGAGGTCGAACTGTTGGTGTCGATGATCGGCTCGATGCAGGAGCTCTTGACCGAACGCGACGCCTCGGCACCCCGCGACGAGTTGTCGGAGATCACCGGGATTCGGGTCGGGCACACCGAAGCTCCCTCCGACGTCACGCTGGGGCGGCTGCTACCGGACTTTCATCGGCCCGACCAGGATCGGCAGCTGTCGGCCGATGTGGTGAACGGAGACGTCAACAGTGCGCTGCGCAGTGTGCACGAGCCGCACATCATCGAGGCCAAGTTGACTGCCGGGCAGGTCGTGCTCGAGACCTTGCCGCGCGGTGGTGGCGATCTGGCGCTCACCGAAGAGCAGGCGATGCAGTGGTTGACCGCGCTCAACGATGTGCGGCTCGCGTTGGGCGCGATGCTCGGCATTTCCGAGGACACGCCGGATCAACTTCCGCCAGAACATCCGCATGCCGCCCACCTCGACGTGTATCACTGGCTCACGGTCATGCAGGAATTGCTGGTCGAGGCATTGATGTGACCAGGTCGTCACACGCGGGCGAGACTCTGGCGCCTGCCGGCAACCGCATCACCGATGTCGTCGGCATCGAGGTCGGTCACGCATATCGGATCGACGACGACGCGGTGGTCGCCTCGCCGGACGACGGTGTCGAGGGTAGAGGCTGGGCCACCGGTACCACCGTGGTGCGGATCGCTTCGTGCGCCGCGACGTGCGCGGTCGACGTGCGCGGCGGCGGCCCCGGTACGCGCGAGACAGACCTGCTCGACCCGGTCAACACGGTGCAGACCGCGCACGCCATCGTGCTGTCGGGCGGGAGCGCATACGGTCTGGCGGCTGCCGACGGAGTGATGGCCGGTTTGGAGGAGTCGGGCAGCGGACTGGCGATGGACACCGCGGGCCACGTGGTGCCGATCGTCCCGGCCGCGGTCGTCTTCGACCTTCCGGTGGGGGCATGGGATCACCGGCCCGATGCCGCGTTCGGTCGCGAGGCGCTGTCGGCGGCGTCGGCGGAGGTGGCCGTCGGTAGTGTCGGCGCGGGTGCGGGCGCGCGGGCGGGTGCTCTCAAAGGTGGTGTGGGGACCGCGTCGATCGTCATCGAGCACGGGCCGGCGGCCGGCGTCACCATGGGTGCGTTGATGGTGGCCAATCCGGTCGGTGCGGTGATCGACCCGGCGACCGGGTTGCCGTGGTCGGTGACGGCCGCCGACGCGGCTCACCACGGGCTGGTCGCGCCGGTGTCTGCGGAGATTCGCCGTCACGCCGAACTGGCGGCCAAACAGAGCGTGCTCAACACCACGATCGGCGTGGTCGCGACCGACGCGGCGGTGGACTCGGCCTCGTTGAAGCGCGTCGCGATGGCCGGACATGACGGGCTGGCCAGAGCGATCGTGCCGGCGCATTCACCGCTGGACGGCGACACGATCTTTGCCGTCGCCACCGGTGACCGTCGGATCGAGCGGGTCGCCGAGGTTCCGGCGGGGATGAATCCCGACGTCGCGGTGGTGGCAGAGGTGAGTCGGGTGGCCGCGATCGTCGTGCAGCGGGCGATCGTCAACGCGGTGATCAGTGCGCGGTCAGTGGCGGGAATTCCTTCCTTTGTCGAGGTACTGCCGTCGGCGCTGAGCTGAACGGTCGCGAGGTCGAGCGCCGCAGTTCGATCCGAGAGCTTGGATGCATGCTTGCATGCAAGATGGTGCTACGGTGCTTCGCATGGCTAAGCAAGCCCTCAATGCCGTCGACCTGGCGTACTCGACGGTTCGTGACCGGATCGTCACCGGCGAGTGGTCCGGCGGCGAACTGCTCAGCGAGGTTGAGATCGCCCACGAACTCGGCATCAGCCGGACCCCCACGCACGAGGCCTTTCTGAGGCTCGGCGCCGAGCAGCTGCTCAGGTTGATCCCGCGTCGGGGAGCAGTGGTGACCCCGGTCGATCCGGCGGAAGTCTCGAATGTGTTGGCCATGCGCGAGGGCGTGGAATGTGCTGCGGCCGGGCAGGTCTGCGTAGCCGGGGGCCCGAGCGATTCCGAGCAGACGGCGATCCGCGACAACCTTGCTCGACAGGCGCGTTGTGTCGCGCAATCGGACCTCGCCGGTTTCGTTGTCGCCGACGACGAGTTCCATGCGCACATCGTGGCGGCCTCGGCAAACCCCATCGCCGTACACTTTTACGAACAGCTCCGAAGCCGCCAGCAGCGATTGCGCAATGTACTGCTGGCGGTCGATCCGGCCAATCTGGCGGCGGCCCATGATGACCACATACAGCTGGCCCAGGCGCTGTTCGACGGAGATCAGTCGCGATACCGTGAGCTGCTCACAGCGCATTTCGCTCGGTATCGGGGTGCGATGTGACTGTGCGGGAACACATCTCGGTGTCGGCAGGCACTTCGGATGCGAAGACGACTCGTCCGTGGCTGCTGGTCTTCGGCGCGCTGTTCGTGTGCGCGTGGTCGGGCAACCAGTTCAGCCCGCTGCTGCTGATGTATCGCGACGTCGAACACTATTCGGCGGCCACGGTCACCCTCTTTCTCGCTGTGTACGTTGCGGGTCTGGCGCCGGCACTGGTCGTTGCGGGGGCGGTCTCCGATCATCAGGGTCGGCGGCCGTCGATGATCGCGGGTGTGGCCTTCGGCGTGTTGGGCAGCCTCTTGCTGGCCTTCGACGAGTACGGGCAGGTCCCGATCATCCTCGGACGGTTGTTCGCAGGGATGGCGGTGGGCACGGCGATGACGGTCGGGTCGAGCTGGCTCAAGGAACTCTCGATGGCGCCGCACGACGTCGGCGTTGACGCCGGTGCGGGCGCGCGTCGGGCGTCGCTTGCCTTCACACTGGGCTCCGCCCTCGGGGCACTCGTCGCCGGCTGCATCGCACAGTGGGGCCCCTACCCACAGATCCTGCCGTTCGTGGTCCACATCATTGTCACCATTCCATTCCTGTGGGTGCTCCGGCGACCGCCCGAGACGGTGACCGCCGGGCCACCGGCCCCGCTGTTGGCCCGGCTGCGGGTCACGTCCGTGCGTCATCGACGGTTCGTTCGTGTGGTGATGATCTGTGGGCCGTGGCTGTTCATCGCCTGCGGTCTGTCCTACGGGTATCAGCCGGTGCTCCTGGCCGATGCCGCAGGAGGTTTGGGCCTGGCTTACGCGACACTGCTGAGCGTGATCGCGCTGAGCTCAGGCGCGCTCATCCAGCCGGTGGCCCGCAGGATCGATTCACACTCGAGTGCGCGTGGACTCATCGTCGCGCTGCTGACCCTGGTCGGCGGGCTTGCGGCCATGATTCTCGCGGTCTCCACGGAGGATCTGTTGGTCGGCGTGGCCGCCAGTGTGGTACTCGGCTGCGGTTTCGGCATCGGCCTGGTGTCCGGGCTGATGGAGGTGCAGCGGATCGCGCCACCACACGAAATGGCGAAGCTGACCGGGGTGTTCTATGCGGTGGCTTACACCGGATTCGCGGCTCCGACCATCCTCGCAGCCCTGACGCCGCCCTTCACCACCATCGGGTTGTTGCTGATCCTCGCGGCGTTGCTGGGGGTGTCGTTCGCCGTCGTGCTGAACGGTTCCCGGAAACATCTGCCGTCGCGCGACTGAAGTGGCTTTCGGCGTTTCTGCCCCTCCGTTTGGTGGACGCGGGGGCCTATTGTGCTTGGGGAACCGCACGCAGCGCGGAGTCGTAGTCCGGCTCCTGGCCGATCTCGGGGACCAACTCGGTATAGGTGACGATGCCGTCGGCTATCACCACGATCGCACGCGCCAACAACCCCGCCATCGGTCCGTCGGCGATGGTCACCCCGTAGTCGGCGCCGAACGTGTCGCGGAACGCGGACGCTGCCGTGACGTTCTCAATTCCCTCGGCGCCGCAGAATCGCTGCTGCGCGAACGGCAGGTCGTTCGAGACACACACGACAGCCGCCCCCGACTCGCCGACGCGTTCATTGAACGTACGCACGCTCGCGGCGCACACCGGAGTGTCGACGGAGGGGAAGATGTTCAGGACCACTGGTTGCGACCCGAAGTCGGCGCTCGTCAGCGATGACAGGTCGCCGCCGGTCAGGGTGAACTCCGGAGCGCGTGAGCCGACTGTGGGCAGGTCGCCGACGGTGTTGATCGGGTTGCCGCCCAATGTGATCTGTGCCATGGAGACCAGTGTGCCAAATTGTGGACGAAGCTCGTCGAGCCGCCGGGTCCGTATACCCGGCCGGTCGGCGGGGAATAGCGTGGTCGGCGGCGACGTTGTCGTTGACCGTGCAACCGCACCCCAAAGCGGTGACCGACAGCGGTGGAGCAGGAGGACCACGAGTGTTGACGATCAGCCAGGAACTGGTTGATGCGATGGTCGCGCATGCGCGTGCCGACCATCCTGATGAGGCCTGCGGTGTGATCGCGGGTCGGGAGGGTTCGGATCAGCCGGAGCGGTTCATCGCGATGATCAACGCGGAGCGGTCACCGACGTTCTACCGCTTCGACTCTGCCGAGCAACTCAAGGTCTGGCGAGAGATGGACCGGCTCGACGAGGAGCCCGTGGTGATCTATCACTCGCACACCGCTACCGAGGCCTATCCGAGTCGCACCGACATCTCGTATGCGAGCGAACCCAACGCCCACTATGTGCTGGTGTCCACGCGGGACGCCGAGAACGCGGAAATCCGCAGCTATCGCATCGTCGATGGCGTGGTGACCGAAGAACCGATCGAGATCAGGAGCTGAGCCACCATGGCCGTAACCGTGTCCATCCCGACCATCTTGCGCACCCACACCGGAGGTGAGAAGCGTGTCGAGGCGAACGGTTCGACACTGTCGGAGGTCATCGACAACCTCGAGTCGGCCAACCCGGGCATCAAGGAACGCCTGGTCGCCGACGGCAAGCTGCACCGATTCGTCAACGTGTACGTCAACGACGAGGACGTGCGGTTCTCCGGAGGTCTCGGCACCGCGATCGACGACGGCGACGACGTCACGATTCTGCCCGCCGTCGCCGGCGGCCAGTAGGCCGTGGCGCGCTACAACTCACTTATCGATTCGGTCGGGCACACCCCGCTGATCGGTCTGCGGAGACTGTCACCACGGTGGGACGCATCGGACCCGAGTGATCCCGACGGCGGTCCGCACGTGCGGCTATGGGCGAAACTCGAGGACCGCAATCCGACCGGCTCTATCAAGGACCGCCCCGCCTTGCGGATGATCGAGCAGGCCGAACGGGACGGTTTGTTGTCGCCCGGCTCCATCATCTTGGAGCCCACCAGCGGCAACACCGGGATCTCGTTGGCGATGGCCGCCAAACTCAAGGGCTATCAGCTGATCTGTGTCATGCCCGAGAACACCTCGGAAGAACGCCGATCGCTGTTGACGATGTTCGGCGCGCAGGTCATCTCGTCGCCGGCGGCGGGTGGCTCCAACACCGCCGTCGCCATGGCCAAGCAACTGGCCGCCGAACACCCCGACTGGGTGATGCTCTATCAGTACGGCAACGCGGCCAACATGCTTGCCCACTATGAGGGCACCGGCCCCGAGCTGTACACGGATCTGCCCGAGATCACCCACTTCGTGGCGGGCCTCGGGACCACCGGAACCCTGATGGGCGTGGGTCGCTACTTGCGTGAGCAGAACCCCGACATCGAGATCGTCGCGGCCGAGCCCCGCTACGGCGACGAGGTGTACGGCCTGCGCAACATCGACGAGGGCTTCGTGCCCGAGCTCTACGACGACGCAGTGCTCACCCGCCGCTTCTCGGTGCAGGGGGTCGACGCCGTGGCCCGGGTGCGTGAACTGATCGACACCGAGGGCATCTTCGCCGGGATTTCGACCGGAGCCATCCTGCAGGCCGCGCGCGGCATCGGCCGCAAGGCGATGAAGAACGGTCAGCGCGCCGACATCGGGCTGGTGATCCCGGACGCGGGATGGAAGTATCTGTCGACCGGGGCGTACGAAGGTAGCCTGGAACAAGCAGAGCAGGCCCTCGAAGGCCAGCTCTGGGCGTGATCGCACCGACAGGAAGAGCCATGACCGTCAATCCCGCGTCGCCTGGCACAGCCACCACGGGCGACCGCCCGCTCTGGCAGCGGTCGGTGATCATCATGGCCGCGATCACCGCACTGATGTTCGTGATCGAGGGGATTGACGCGGCCACCAATTACGATCTCGACCAGGCGGGTATCGTCCCGCGTCAGGTCGACGGGCTCGACGGCATCCTGTGGGCGCCGTTCCTGCACGACGACTGGGCTCACCTGTTCGCCAATCTGGTGCCGGGACTGGTGTTGGGCTTTCTGCTGCTGATGACGCGGCGGTTCGTCATCGTCACTGCCATCGTCTGGTTGGTGTCGGGTCTGGGTGTCTGGCTGTTCGCGCCGCCGTACACGGTCACCGTGGGTGCCTCCGGGATCATCTTCGGCTGGCTGACCTACCTGCTGGTGCGCGGGTTGTTCAACCGCGACATCTGGCAGATTCTCGGCGGGGTGGTGTTGTTCCTCATCTACGGCTCGATTCTGTGGGGAGTGCTCCCGACGAATCCGACCGTGTCGTGGCAGGGGCATCTGTTCGGTGCCATCGGTGGCATCCTGGCCGCCTGGTACCTCGCCGACAGAGACCGTCGCAAGGCCAAGAAGTCTGCGCCCCAGCAGTTCCCGGGGGTGCGCTCATAACGGCACAACAGGCCCCCATCGGCATCTTCGACTCCGGTGTGGGTGGTCTGACGGTGGCCCGCGCCATCATCGACCTCCTGCCCGACGAGGACGTCGTCTACATCGGTGACACCGCCAACGGTCCCTACGGCCCGTTGGCGATCCCCGACATCCGGCGGCACGCCCTGGCGATCGGCGATGACCTGGCCGAACGGGGGGTGAAAGCGATTGTCATCGCGTGCAACACCGCCTCGGCCGCCTGTCTGCGCGATGCCCGCGAACGCTACGCGCCGATTCCGGTCGTCGAGGTGGTTCTGCCGGCGGTGCGGCGTGCGGTGGTGGCCACCAAGACGGGACGCATCGGCGTGATCGGGACGCAGGCAACGATCGCCTCGCGTGCGTACCAGGATTCGTTCGCCGCGGCCCGCGACGCGGAGATCAGCGCCGTGGCGTGTCCGCGTTTTGTCGACTTCGTGGAGCGCGGGATCACCAGCGGGCGCCAGATCCTCGGTTTGGCGCAGGGCTACCTCGAACCGCTGCAGCAGGCCGACGTGGACACCGTGGTACTCGGGTGCACCCACTACCCACTGTTGTCAGGGGTGATCCAACTCGCGATGGGCGATCAGGTGACCCTGGTGTCCAGCGCCGAGGAGACCGCCAAAGACCTCTTCCGGGTACTCACCGAGCTCGATCTGCTGCACCCGCACGGCGATCGCGATGCGGTACGTGAGTTCCGGGCTACCGGCGACCCGGAGTTCTTCGCCCGCCTGTCGACCCGCTTCCTCGGTCCCACGATCGGACAGGTGCAACACCTGTAATTCGTGAGCAGATTCTCAGCTCGCGCCCAGACCATCGTTGGACACTCGTGACCCCGTAGCCGGACATCGCGGCGCCGCGGCGTGGCACAGTAGGGCGTATGCGTCTCACCGTCCTCGGCTGTTCCGGAAGTGTGGGCGGGCCCGGGAGCGCCTGCTCGGGATACCTCGTCGCGGTGGATGGACAACGACCGGTCCTGATGGACTGCGGACCCGGGGTCCTCGGTGAACTGCAGAGCCGCGTCGATCCCGTCGACGTCGACGTCATGCTCAGTCATCTGCACGCCGACCATTGTCTGGATCTGCCGGCCATGCTGGTGTGGCGTCGGTACGCGCCGAATCCGGCCGGCAACCGGGCTCGCCTGTACGGGCCGTCGAGCACCGCGGTGCGCGTGGGGGCGGCGTCGGCCGAGGTCGCCGGCGAGGTCGACGACATCTCCGACACCTTCGACGCGGTGGAGTGGCAGGACCGCGTCGATGTGGAGCTTCACGGTCTCACGGTCACCCCCGTCCGGGTGAACCATCCACCCGAGACCTACGGGCTGCGGGTGACCGGGCCGCAGGGGCAAGTGGTGGCCTTCAGCGGCGATACCGGGATGTGTGACGAGGTGGTGGAGGTCGCCGAGGGAGCCGACGTGTTCCTGTGTGAGGCCACCTGGACACATGCACCCGACGAGCGGCCACCGAACCTGCACCTGTCCGGGTATGAAGCCGGTCAGATCGCGACGAAAGCCGGTGTTCGCAGCCTGGCGTTGACGCACCTCGCGCCCTGGTTTGATGCCGAGGAGATTCTCGCGGAGGCGAGGTCGACCTTCGCCGGGCCCGTCGACCTGGTGCGGCCCGGACAGGTGTTCGACCTGGTCGAGTGAGCGCGCTCCCGCCTCGATCGGCGCGGGAGGCCGATCGTTACAGTTGAATCCGTGACCACACGAGCTGACGGCAGGGCCGACGACGAACTGCGACCGATCACCTTCACCCGCGGGTTCACCTCGCATCCGGCGGGGTCGGTGCTGGTCGAATTCGGCGACACCCGGGTGATGTGTACGGCCAGCGTCACCGAGGGCGTGCCGCCCTGGCGGCGCGGTTCTGGATTGGGCTGGCTGACCGCCGAATACGCGATGTTGCCGTCGTCGACTCATGAGCGCTCCAGTCGCGAGTCGGTGAAGGGGAAGGTGGGTGGCCGCACCCACGAGATCAGTCGGCTGGTGGGGCGCTCGCTGCGAGCGTGCATCGACCTGGCCGCCCTCGGAGAGAACACGATCGCCATCGACTGCGATGTGCTGCAGGCCGACGGCGGAACCCGAACCGCGGCGATCACCGGCGCCTACGTCGCGCTCGCCGATGCCGTCACCTATCTGAAGGCGGCCGGGCGACTGAAGGACCCGCAGCCGTTGTCGTGCATGATCGCCGCGGTGAGCGTCGGCGTGGTGGACGGCCGGGTCCGTCTCGACCTGCCGTACGAGGAGGACTCCCGCGCCGAGGTCGATATGAACGTGGTCGCCACCGACGCCGGCACGCTCGTGGAGGTGCAGGGCACCGGTGAGGGCGCCACCTTCCCGCGCGCCACCCTCGACAAACTGCTCGACATCGCGATGGTGGGCACCGACAAGCTCTTCGAGGCGCAGCGCGAGGTGCTGGCCGAGCCCTATCCGGGCACCTTGCCCAGCCCGTCCTGATGTCGACAGTGCTGGTCGCGAGCCGAAACGCCAAGAAGCTCGCCGAACTGCGCCGCGTCCTTGACGGTGCCGGTATCACCGGTGTCGACGTAATCGGACTCGATGCGGTCGCCGAGTACCCGGAGGAACCGGAAACCGGCGCGACCTTCGAGGACAACGCGCTGATCAAAGCCGTCGCTGGTGCGCGCGCGACCGGAATGACCTGTCTGGCAGATGATTCGGGATTGTCCGTGGACGCACTCAACGGTATGCCGGGGGTGCTGTCGGCACGATGGAGTGGTCGCCATGGTGATGATCGGGCCAACAACGATCTGTTGCTGGCTCAGATCGGCGACGTGCCCGACGAGCGTCGTGGCGCCGCCTTTGTGTCGGCATGTGCGTTGGTGACCCCGTCCGGCGAACAGACCGTGGTCCGCGGCGAATGGCGCGGCACCCTGTTGCGGGCGCCGCGGGGCGACAACGGTTTCGGATACGACCCGTTGTTCGTGCCCGATGATGACGTGGCCGCCGGCCGGTCGTCGGCGGAATTGTCGGCCGCCGAGAAAGACTCGTTGAGCCACCGCGGAAAAGCGTTGGCGCAGTTGGTGCCCGTCCTACGGTCGCTGGCCGGCTGAGATCGGCCCGTCGTCGGCGCCGTGATGTACGGCAAGCATCCTGGCGACCGAATCCGGCCAGCGAAAGCCGCTCGCGCGTCGGCGGGCCGCCCACTCCCGTTCCGGTCGGGGTAGTTCGAGGACCTGTTCGATGGCGGCGGCGAATCCGGCGGGGGTGTTGTGGGCCAGCGCACCGCACGTGGGATCCACCAGGCCGGCAACGGCGGACGAGCGTGACGCGACGACGGGTGTGCCCGACGCCAACGACTCCAACGCCGAGAGACAGAAGGTCTCGTGGGGGCCCGGTGCCAAGGAGATCTCGGTGGTCGCCAGCAGGGCGGCGACCTGCCGACGATCGGCGACGTGACCGAGGAAGGTCACCGGCAGGCCCCGGGCGGCGCGTTCGAGCGAGGGACGGCGCGGCCCGTCACCGGCCACGACCAGATGCACCCGGCGCCGTGCGGAGTGGAGTTCGGCGATCGCTGCGATGCTGCGGTCGGCGCGTTTCTCCGGCGACAGCCGTCCGCAATGGGTGATGAGTGTGGTGGTGTCGTCGGCGTAGCGCGCGCCGACATTGGGGTCGGCATGGCGCGGATCGAATACGTCGAGGTCTACGCCCAGTGGAGCATGTCGGACATTGGTGGCGCCGATCCTCCCGAATTCCGCCGCGGCGAAGTCAGTGGTACACACCACGGCATCGAAGGAGCGGGCGGTGCGTCGGTTGGCCTCGTCGGCCATCGACCGGGCCGCGGCACGGGGCAGCACCATCCCGAAAAGTCGATCCAGGCGTTCGTGCGACACCATCGTCGAGTGGACGTCACGCGTGCGTGCCCACTGCCCGAAGCCCCGCAACGTCAGGCGATCCGACACCTCGAGGGCGTCGGGGCGCATGTGCCGCAGAATGTCGGCGACCCGGCCGGGAGGTGCCACCCGGTACCCGCCCGACATCGGGAGCCGCGGCGCACGCACCGACACCCGATGCACGCCGCTGGCGAGGGTCTCGGCGCCGTCGTGAGCCCCGGGCACCACCAATACGACCTCGTGGCCGGCGGCCACGTAGCCGGCGCCCCAACGATCGACCGCCGTGCGGAGTCCACCGGATCGGGTGCCGTAGAAGTTGGCCAACTGCACGATGCGCACGCGCTCAGTGTTGTCCGCAGCGCGTGAACGCACGACGACGACGGGGTCACGCGATGGCGATCACCTGGTGAAGCTCTGGCGACTCCGGTCCATCGGAGGCGCCGACGAGCTCGCGCGCGCCGGCTGATCACACGCGCGTTACGTTGCGCGCGCGAAAGGGAATCGCACGCGCGAGAACGTCACAACCCGTACTGGGTCTTCACTTCCTTGGTCCGGACGTGTTCAAACCAGAAGGACAGGAACGGGATGGTGCCCGCGATACAGGTGAGGATGATCTTGCCGAGCGGCCACCGCACCTTGATGGCGAGGTCGATGGTGAAGATGAGGTAGACGAAGTAGACCCAGCCGTGCACGATCGGAACGAAGTCCAGTGCGTCGACGTCGAAGCCGTACTTGAGCACCAGTTCGGCGACCAGCAGCAGCAACCACAGACCGGTGATCCAGGCCAGCACGCGGTAGCGCAGCAGCGCACCACGAACTTTGGCCACGGGCGTTCCGGTGGTGGGGTCGGTCGTCTCGGTCACCTCAGGTGTTCCTCACTGCTCTTGTGGGATGTGTCGGACCTGTCCAGGTCGGCCAGATAGCTGTTGTATTCGGCCAGCGAGGAGTCGTCGTCCGCCGACGATGCGCCGGTCAGCGACGACGCGCTCGGAGTCGAGGGCCGGTCCGGCAGGATTCCCGCCGGGATCTCGGTGGGTCCGCTCGCCTCGTTGGCCGCCTTGCGTTGTTCGTCGGGGTCGCCCTCCAGCACCACGAAGCGTCGGTACGCCCACAGCACGGCTACGGCGAAGGCGGGCCACTGCAACGCATAGCCGAGGTTTTGCGCCGTGCCCGACGACGACTCGTAGCGATCCCACTGCCACCACGCGAGCGCCAGGCACGCGGTGGCGGCAACGACCACCAGCGCGATGAGCGCCGGACGATGTCGACGTCCGGGGGTGGCGGAACCAGATGACATACCATCGACGGTACCTGGCCAGCACTGATCGGCCCACGGGCGGTAGGCTGTCTCGGGCGCCGGTGTGGCCGGCGACACGCGCGAGTGGCGGAATTGGCAGACGCGCTGGATTTAGGTTCCAGTGTCTTAGGACGTGGGGGTTCAAGTCCCCCCTCGCGCACCACCGGTCGTCGCCCCCGACGATGCGGCCTCAGGGTTTCGTGCGTCCCGCCACATGGTGTCGACGGCAGAGCGCTCGGTACATGACCGGTCCGTCGCCGGTGTCGCCGACCGCGACCACCTCTCCCGTGCGGGCAACCTGTCCGTCGACGATGCGCGCGTTCAGAAACGCCGGCCGCCCGCACCAGCACAGCACGATCGCCTGCATCCGATGCACCTCGTCGGCGATCTCGACGAGACGAGCCGAACCGGAGAACAGTATCGACCGGAAGTCGGTGAGCAAGCCGAAGGCGAACGCGTCGACGCCGCAGTCGTCGACGACCCGCGCCAGCTGCTCCACCTGCTCGGGCGTCAGGAACTGGGCTTCGTCGCACACGAGGTAGTCGAGTGGGTCGTGGAGGTGCCGATCGGTGACGATGGCGTACACGTCGTCATCGGCCCCGAGTGCCAGAGCCTGCGCGCGCAGGCCGATGCGACTGGTCACCACCGGTTCCGCGCTGCGGTCCATCATGGTCAGCAGTAGCCCCGATCGTCCCTGCTGCCCCTGATTGAAGTGGGTCTGCAAGGCGAAAGTGGACTTCCCGGCGCCCATCGGCCCGTGATAGAAGATCAGCTCCGCGTCACTCGCCGTCATCGACACGATGATGCCGCACACACCGCCGGCGTGCGCGGCATCATCGATCTGGTCCATCAACGGTCAGTGCTGCACTCGCGACCGGGTGACGAACCACAGCGCGCCCAGCGCGAACACCAACTCCGCTGCGGTCGTCGCCATGAGCACTGTCATCTGCGAGCCAGCCATTGTGCCCGTGTCCTCGCCCATCGCGTCGGGGACCGCGGTGGCCATGCCGTGGTGATGTTGGTGCACCCCCGCCGAACCCGACCCGCCCATCGCAGTGAGATGGATGGCTACCATCGCCGTCGCCATCACCGCCGTGGTCGCCCATGCCCGTGCCGACGGTGTCCGCACCAGATGCACACCGCAGGCCACGCAAGCGATGGTCATGGCCACCGAGAGCACGTCGGCGAGCGGTCGGAGATGGCCGAGTGCGCTCAGATGTGCGCCCGCGGAGACGAGCGCCATCAGCAGGGCCATCACGCCGGCGATCCGCGGACCGCGGGTGGCGCGGACAACGGGTGCGGCGTGACCGACGGCCACGAGGTCAGCTGCCATGACCATGGCAGTGCTTGGCGGTGGTCGGCGGAACGTTCATCACCGGGCTCGCGTCGCTGAAGTTGTAGGGCTTGAGCGTGAAACCGGCGTAGTCGGTCGGCATGATCGGCCAGTCCTCGGTACGCGGGAAGTGGGTCAGACCGAAGGTGTGCCACACGACGATGTCCCCACCGTCGAGGGAACGGTCGGCCGACTGATAAGCGGGTAGGCCGCCACCCATAGCACTCTCATTGACGAAATCGCCTGCCGCATAACGCTCCTTGGCGTCATAGCGAGTCACCCACAGCTGTTTGGTGGTGAATGCGGCGCGCCCGGCGATCGACGATGCGGGGTCGGCCAGCAGGGTCGGGGTCTGCTCGGCGTGCAACGCATAGGCGGGATGATGGCCCATTCGGCCGGTCTTCTCGGTGTTGAGAATGTGCCAGGTCCGGCCGGTGGCCGCGTTGGCATCGCGGGCACCGTCGGCCTCCGACCCGATCCGGGTCTTGGCGACGGTGAACGCGTTGCCCCACGGATTACCCTCGCCCATGGGCACTCTCGCCGCCTCGACCTCCTCGACGGCGTTGCGCACACCGTCCACCGCCATGTCCAGCCGGGCACTGAACAGATGCTGGTGGTACGGAAGTCCCAATCCGGGTGCCACCAGGCTCTGGTAGTCCGAGCCCTCCTCCGGGTAGGCGGCGGTGAACGCGATGCCGGTGAGCTTGGCCTCGAGTTCGATGGTGCCGTCGAGGTAGAGGTACCAGTAGAAGCCGTAGTCGTAGTTGCCGACTGTGGTGAAGAAGCTGATCACCAGGCGTCGTTGCCGGCGTACCTCGCTCATCCCGGTGAAGATGTCGGTGTGCTTCCAGAGGGTGCCGTAGTCCTCCTCGTGCATGCAGACTGCGTTGGAGATGGTGCGTGGGCTGCCCTGCTCGTCGGCCAGGGTGGCGTCGAAGTAGTAGATCTCTCCGAGGCAGTCGCAGCCCAGAGTCAATTCGTTTGCGTAGGGGCCGAAGACGTATTCGCCGGTGTCGAAGTAGTTCTGCCAATACCGGTTCGGCGACGGGTCACCGTAGGGCACCACCATCTCGTTGATGGACGCGC
Organism: Gordonia sp. NPDC062954; assembly: GCF_044543825.1. NCBI lineage: Bacteria > Bacillati > Actinomycetota > Actinomycetes > Mycobacteriales > Gordoniaceae > Gordonia > Gordonia sp. NPDC062954. Next base: position 42,237 of record NZ_JBITWL010000023.1, read on the forward strand.
AATACCTCACGTCGCGCCCCTGGTAGGTGAGCTTGCGTAGGATCAGGCCCTCGCGCTGATCGTAGGAGATGTCGAGGCTCCAGTTGGTCCACTCGATGTGCTCACCGTCGACGGTGAAGCTGGGGCCCTCGGGTTGGGTGATCTCGATCGGCTTGAGCCCCTCCATCGGCGGACCGGCGACCTCGGGGGTGTCGAAGTTGCCCGACTCGGCGGGCACGTCGAAGATCCGGTAGTCGACGAGGTCGACGATCTCGCGGTTGATGATGTCGACGTAAGCGCACAACCCGTCGACGGGGTGCGCCCACGGCAGATCCTTCTCGTGGTCCTGCACGAAGGCGAAGGACCGGATGATGCGGCGGCCGGCCTCGTTGGGATTGTCGTAGGTGCCTGCCGACAACGGACGTACACGAACCGAGTGGTGGTGGCGACCTGCTGCGCAGGCTTCGAGACAGTAGTGCGGATTGCCGGTCCAGCGCGATCGAGACGAGGGCCGGTCGTAGCGACAGCGATGCGAGCGAGCTGACGGTCGCACCGTGCGGGCCTTCGATGTCGGCGGTGGTGACCACACTGACAGGTGCGCACACCCCGGCCATCAGATCTCGGAACTTCTGGTCCAACATGCCGCCTCCAAATAAACATGATTAATTACTTGGATCACAGCGTGCGGGTGACGTGACTCACTTGTCAATAGATTCCGCGAAATTAATCATGGTTATTTCACGTCACCGGCGAGCGGTTGACTGTTTTTCCAGTTCAGCGGGCCAGCGGGTCAGCGTGCCGGCGGACGCAGCGTCATCGTGGGATCTGTGCGGCGCAGGGCATCAACCGCGGCGTCGGCATCACGTCGGCCGAGAGCGTGGACGAAGTCTGCGGCGACCTCGGCGAGTCCGTCAAAGTAGACGGTGACGTGGGTGTTACCGCCGTCGCTGTCGGCCTCGAGGCGAGCGCGCAGGTGTGAGGTGCCCACGTCCATGATGCTCAGGTAGAGGCTGTCGAGTAGTTGGCTACGACCGAGTTCGGCGAAGCGGGCGTGAACATTCCACACGGCCCAGATGAAGCCGGCGATGTCTCTGGCCTCGCGGGTGCGATCGACGTGGGTGAGCAGGAGTTCCAACGACGCCTGGTCGGCGTCGGTGATGGTAGCGAGCACCTCGTCGACGAGAAGGGGGGCCAGGGCGTTGCGGATCTGAATGGACTCCTCGAGCGCGGCCAGATCGCCGGCGGCGTCTCGGAACCACCCGTTCATGCGTGACAGTGGGGAGGGGTCGGCGGCGAAGATCCCGCCACCGGGTCCGGGCCGGGAGGTGATCACTCCGCGTTCTTGGGCAAGTTTGATCGCCTCGTTGACCGTGCCGACCGACACGGAGCACATCGAGCGAATCTCGTCCTTGCTGCCGATGCGTTCACCGGCCTTGAATCCGGCAGCCACGCGGGCGATCTGGTTGGCGGCCTGCTCGGCACGTGAGTGGCCGACGGGCACAGTACCGGGCAGGCCCTCGGGGCGTCGCCAGATCTCGGGTGACAGGGCGGGTATGTCAGGCGTTCCCATGCCGTGCGATCCCGACGTCTCGGGGTCGTGCGGCTCGGGCATCGTCAATCCTTGGCGCGTAGCGAGTATCGGGCTGTCCGCCGGTGGTGGCGAACAGCCCGATGGTACCCAACGATCATGATCGTTTCGTGCAGGTCGAGGTGTGCTCGATCAGGCCGCGACGGTGACCTTCGCGAACCGGTCCGTGTGGTCGGCCTCAAGTCGCTCTTCGAGCTCTTCGAGCGTGGTGCCCTTGGTTTCCGGCACGGTGCGGAAGACGAAGAGCCACGAGGCGATGTTGACCAGGACGAACAGCGCAAATGTGCCGGTGGAGCCCAGGGCCGAGTTGAGCAACGGAAACACGAAGGAGATCAGCGCGTTGGTGCACCACAGCACGAAAACGGCGATCCCCATAGCGAATCCGCGGACGCTGAGCGGGAAGATCTCAGACAGCAGCAACCAGACGCAGGTCCCGATGAACATCTGTACGAAGGCCACGAATGCCACCATGCACGCGAGGATCACGTAGCTGCGCGTGGTCGATTCGGGGAGTAGGAATGTCGCGGCCAGGGCGGCCTGTGAGGCGGCGACCCCGGCGAAACCGGTCAGCAGCATGGCGCGGCGACCGATATAGCCGAGCAGGATGATCCCGATGATGGTGGTGACCACCGAGGTGACGCCCACCGCAATCGTCGCCACCAAGGCTGCGCTGACCCCCAGTCCGCTCTGTTCGAGGATGGTCGGGGCGTAGTAGTTGACGGTGTTGATACCGGTGGCCTGCTGCACGATCGCCAGGCCGCAGCCGATCAGCACGATGCGTCGAATCCATGGCACGTCCCGGATCACCGACAGTGGGGTGCGGTTGGCGGAGAGCATGTGGTGGGTGTGCCCGACGATGATGTCGAACTCGGCGGCGGCCTCAGCCGGTGTCCGGCTGCGTCCGAGCACTGTTCGGGCGTCATCCATTCGCCCCTTGAGGGCATACCAGCGCGGGGAGTCGGGCAGGGCGAGCATACCGATCAGCAGGGCGACGGCGGGGATGGCGGCCACCGCGAGCATCACCCGCCACACGTGCGGGTCGTCGATGACGTGATCGAGCAGTGCGTTCGTCGCGAAGGCGAGCATCTGTCCGGTGACGATCATCAACTCGTTGATCGTCACCATCCGGCCGCGGCGGTCGGCGGGGGCCATCTCGGCCAGGTAGAGCGGGCAGGTCACTGCTGCTGCGCCGACGCCGAAGCCCAGCAGGATACGGGCGGCGACCATTGCGGTGACCGTGGGTGCCAGCGCACATCCGAGGGCGCCGAGCAGGAAGATGGCGCCACATACCAGCAAGGTCCTTTTTCGGCCGAGGCGATCGGCGATACGGCCGCCGAACAGTGCGCCGAACGCCGCACCCGGAAACAACAGCGAACTCACGACGATGGCCTCGGTGAAGGAGTTCAGCGCGAGGTCGTCCTTCATGTAGAGCAGGGCACCGGAGATGACTCCGGTGTCGTAGCCGAACAGGAGGCCGCCGAGTGTTGCGATGACGGTGAGTTTGGTCAGGAAACGCCCGTTGGCGGCAGTACCTGTCGGAGCGGACATGGGAGGACCTCTGTGTGTCGGGGACCATCTAACGCGCGTTAGTAACGCGCGTAAGTACTATCATGTGAGATCTGGGTCACTGTGTCAACCGTCACGGTGCAATCGAAGGGAGTGCGCAATGCCGGCCAAGAACCGCAACGGTCGTCCGACGATGGCCGATGTCGCAGCTCGGGCGGGGGTCTCGCGGACGCTGGTGTCGTTCGTGCTCGACGGCAAACCCGGTGCCAGTGAGGACACGCGGCAACGCGTCCTTCGGGTCGCCGATGAGCTCGGATACCGTCCCGATGCCGCTGCGCGTCTGCTGGCACTCGGCACGAGTAGGACACTCGGTGTGCTGATGGATGTCTCGCAGTTGTTCGAGGCCGAACTGGTCAGCGGCATCTATCCAGCGGCCGAGAAGCTCGGCTACGACGTGCTGCTGACCGCAAATCTCGCCGGTCGCGACGAGACGTTGGCAGTCGAGACGCTGCTGGACCATCGCTGTGGCGCGGTGATCCTGCTCGGACCGATGGCGTCGCCGGCGGAGCTCGTCGCGCTGGGTGGGCGTGCCCCATTGGTGGTGGTCGGACGGCGGTTACCCGACGATGTGGTCACCGAACGTGTTGCGACGGTGCACACCGATGACGCCGAGGGGGTGGCGCTGGCCGTCGACTATCTGGTTGACCTCGGGCATCGCGACATCCTGCATGTCGACGGCGGCAATGACCCGGCGTCCGACGACCGGCGGGCCGCGTATCGATCATCGATGCGGCGCCGTGGGCTCAAGGGCCAGATCCGCATCGTGTCGGGAGCGCACAACGAAGCGGCCGGGGCCGTTGCAGCGCAAGTGATCCTGGACAGCGATCACCTGCCCACCGCGATACTGGCCGGCAACGACCGATGTGCCTTGGGTCTGCTCGACGTCTTCACCCGCGCCGGTGTCGACATCCCCGGAGAGGTCTCGTTGATGGGTTACGACGACAGCCGACTGTCAGACAACCCCCGTATTGACCTCACCACGATCCATCAGGACGCGCAGGGCCTTGCCGAGCAGTCGGTGGAACTCGCCGTCGACCTGCTCACCGGCGCGGAGCTGGCAAAAAATGACGTGGTGCTCGAGCCGTCGTTGCGGGTGCGCGGCACGACGGCTGCGCCTCGGGCGTGATCTCGATACGCACGCTCGCCTGGCGGCTCGCGGGCTACTCGATCAGCGGGAGTTCGCGGGCTTCTCGATCAGCGGGAGTTCGCGGCGCTTCTCGATCAGCGAACGGAGCCGTTGAGCATTCTGGTGGTCGAGTAGGGGGCGAGCCGCTAGGCGAGATCCCGTATCGAGACCATCACCACCACAACATCATTCACCAGGAAACAGGATCCCGACCTGCGCTCTGATGCGATCCATGACATCGAGCGTCTCGATCACGTCGGCAGCCGGGTGGACCTCGGAGTCGGCTGCTCCCGCGGCGATCCGTCGGGCAGCGTCCACCGCGGAGAAATGCAGCCCGTCTGTGTGGGTACCCGGCTCCTCGTCGTGGACGAGCACGTCGCCGGTCCGCGGCACGAGCCGGAACGGCCCGGGCTGATAGAACGGCCCAGGCAGTTCCAGGTAAGCGTCCTCGCCGGCGACGAAGGCCGTCGTCGGCGTGTTGGACAGAATCGTCGTGTGCACCAACGACTGGCTGCCCCCGACGTGTCCCAGCGTCGCCGAGACCTGGCCGTTGAGTTCGTCGTTCGCCGGTTGACCGATGGCCGACACGGTAGCGACGTGACCAAGCGTCCAGTAAGCGAAGGCGATCGGATAGGTGCCGAGGTCGAGCATCGGTCCACCTGCCAATGCGGTGTCGTAGATGCGGTGGTCGGTGGTGAAGAACTCGCCGTGATCGGCGGCGACCGTGCGGATCTCGCCGAGCAGGCCGTCGGCGAGGATCTGACCGAGCGCGTCGAACTTGGGTAGGAAGCGGGTCCACATCGCCTCACCGGCGAAGACGCCGGCGTTCTGGGCGGCCGTGAACACCTCGCGCGCCTGACTGGCGTTGATACCCAAGGGCTTCTCGATCAGCACGTGCTTCCCTGCGGCAATCGCGTCCAGTGCGCAGCGATGGTGCTGTGGATGCGGGGTGCTGACATAGACGATCTCGACGAGCGGGTCGGCAAGCAACGACTCGTACGAGCCGTGAGCCGCCTCGACCCCCATTCGCCTGGCGAAATCATCGGCGCGCTGGGCGGAACGCGATCCGACCGCGACGACCTGCTGGGTGGTGTTCTCAATGAGGGCTTCGACGAAGCGCTGCGCGATCCACCCCGGACCCATGACACCCCAACGTAGTACCGGGGCGGTCATGGGATCGAGGGTGCGAGGTGCGGGCAACCGTGTCAGCACGTCAGCCCCGGTACTTGGCGACGTAGTCGGTCATCGCGGACAACTGGTAGCGCGAGACCTCGTGGGCATTCTCGTTCTCCGCGAACACACTCGAGACCATGACCGTGTCGTCGCGATCGTAGAAGCCGATCTCACCCAAGGTGCCGAAGAATTCGTCCCAATTGACGTCGCCATCGCCGATCTTGAGGTGCTGATGTACGCGCACCGCATTTCCGGGCGGATTGGTGATGTAGCGAAGACCATGAGAGGCATGATGATCCATGGTGTCGGCGACATGCACCAGACGCAGCATGTCACCGGCGGTGGTCATGATCTCGGCCATGTTCCCGCCCATGTGGAAGCTGTGGCAGGCGACGTACACCAGCCCGAAGTTCTTCGAGTTGATGCCGCGGATCATCCGGATGGCGGCCAGGCCGTCCTCGACGAAATCGTCGGGGTGCGGATCGATCCGGACGTCGATGCCTTCGCGCTCGATGATCGGCACGAGTTCTTCCATCGACCGGAAGAAGGCCCGTTCGGACTCCTCGGGCTTCTCGGGGCGGCCGGAGAACTCGGTGTTCATCACGTTGACGCCGAGGTCGACGGTGATCTGAATCGCCCGTTTCCAGTAGCGGACTGCGGCCTCGCGGGCGTCCTCGTCGGGCCCCGACCAGCGCAGCACCGGCAGCACCGAGGCGATGCCGACGCCCGCGTCGGCGCAGGCCTTGCGGAATTTCGCCACCAGGGCGTCGTCGGCCTTGGGGTGATTGAAGAAGGGGATCATGTCCACGTGCGGCGTCAACTGCAGGTACTCGTAGCCGAGATCGGCAACGACGCCGGGCAATTCGAGCAGTGAATAGCTGTGGTGGAACGGGGTGGGGTCGAGTGCAACCTTCATCGTCGAAACTCCTCAGCGTGGTCAGCGGAAGCGGACGGCCGGGACACCGCAGGAACCCAGGTACTTCTGGGTCCGCTGGGCGATGGGCAACGGAGCATCCGGGGAGCAGGGGTACATATCCTGCTCGACGATGGCGAAGATGTCGATGTCGAGGTCGGCGACCGCCTCGAGCAGCGGCGGCATCTCCGGGATGCCACGTGGCGGTTCGGTCATCGCGCCCAGGCGCACGGCCTCACCGAACGGCAGATCGTCGGCGGCCACCTTGGCGCGTACCGTTTCGTCTACCTGCTTGAGGTGCAGGTAGCCGATCCGCTCGGGGTGGTTGCGGATGATGGCGAGATTATCACCGCCGCAATAGCTCACGTGACCGGTGTCGAGGCAGAGGTTGACGAACTCACCGTCGGTGTTCTCGAGGAAGCGGTAGATGTTCTCCTCGGTGTCCACGTGACTGTCGGCGTGCGGATGATACTGCGCACGCACACCGTACTTCTCGAACATCGCCTTGCCGAGTTCGTCCATGCCCTCGGTCTTCTTGCGCCACTGCTCCTCGGTCAGGTCGCGGTCCTCGAGGACGTCACCGGTCGCAGGATCGCGCCACATCTCCGGGATCACCACGACGTGCTTGCCCCCGACCGCCGCCGTGAGTTTGGCGACGTCCTCGATCTGGGTCCATACCGCGTCCCACGAATTGTCCTGGTGCAGGTGCTCGAAGACAGTGCCGGCCGACAGCTTCAGTCCACGCTCGCCGAGTTCATCGAGCAGTTGCTTCGGGTCGGTGGGCAGATAGCCGAACGGGCCCAGCTCGATCCACTCGTAGCCCGATGCCGCGACCTCGTCGAGGAATCGGGTGTACGGGGTCTGTTGCGGATCGTCCGGAAACCAGACGCCCCAGGAATCCGGTGCGGAGCCGACGACGATGTTGCTCATGTGGGTGTATCCCTTCGGTGGGTCGGGTCGATCAGTGCGTGGTGACTGCGCTGGGCGTCACCGGGTAGGTGATGGTTTCGCGGTTGCCGGTCCGCAGCGAGCGCGCGGCGGCCTCGGCGATGGCCTGCGCCTTGAGCGCCTCGCCGAGCGTGGGGCCGATGTCTGCGCCGGTGGTGAGGGCCGCGAGGAAATGATCGAGTGCGGCGCGGTAGGTCGGTGCGACACGCTCGAACCAACCGGCATGCAGCCCGTCGCCGACTATGCGGCCGGGCCCGTAACGGGATACCGATCCGATTGGGCGGCAGCCGGATTCGATCATGCCATCCGAACCGAGAACCTCGATACGTTCGTCGTAGCCGTACCCCGTTCGCCGTGCACTGTCGATCTGCACGAGTGCGCCGCTGGGCATCCGTAGCGTGACGACCGAGGTGTCGACGTCGCCGAATTGGGCCATTCGCGGGTCGGTGAACACGGACCCGGCAGCGAACACATCGATCGGGTCCTCGCCGGTGATCCAGCGGGCCAGGTCGAAGAAGTGCACGGTTTGATCGCGCATCTGACCGCCGGAGGTCGCGATGTAGTCCAGTGGCGGAAGCGACGGGCCGCGCGAGGTCAACTGGACGAGCTCCACTCCGCCGATCTCGCCGGTACGGACCGACCGGTGCAACTCGCTGTGATCGCGATCGAATCGTCGGTTGAAGTCCACCATGGTCGCCACGCCGGACGCGGTCACCCGCGCCACGGTGTCGATTGCATGTGCCAGATCCAGATCGATCGGCTTCTCGCAGAAGGTGGGCAGTCCCGCTACGGCCGCGCGACGCAGGTGGTCGGCGTGGGTATCGGTCGACGATGCGATCAGGACCGCGTCGACCTGGTCGGAGTCGTAGATCTCGGCGTCGGTGAGCCGGTGAGTTCCCATCCGGACGGCGAGGTCACCAGCCCGGGCAGCATCGATGTCTCCGACACCCACAAACCGCACCTCGGGGTGCTCGGCGAGGTTCCGCGCATGCACCGAACCGATGAAGCCGGCGCCGACGAGAGCGATGCGTACCAATTGGGACTCCTGTGTGAGACAGCTGTGGGACATGACTGGGACCGGTCCCAGTCACGATACGTGGTGTGGATCACGGAGGCAATAGGATGATCGATCGTGAGTGAGAACGAAGCGGAGATCGACCTCGTCGGCAACCGGCGACCGGCGACGATCCGGGACGTCGCCGCTCATGCGGGGGTGTCGAAGTCAGTGGTGTCACGCGTGCTGCGCGATGAGCCGAATGTCAGTGCGGAGCGGCGGGCGCGGGTCCGCGACGCGATGGCCGAACTCGGGTACCGGCCCAACACCATCGCCCGCGGACTGTCGGAGTCGCGCAGCGGCACGGTCGGCGTGGTCATCAACGATCTGCGCAACCCCTGGTACGTGAGCCTTCTCGAGGGCCTCGCGACGACTTTCGACGCCGTCGACATCGCGCCGTTGTTGGTCGACAGTCGTCTGGACCACCAAGTCGGCCGCGACACCGTGGAGACGCTGCTGTCGCGGCAGGTCGACGGGCTGGTCGTGGTCGGCACCACCGACGCGCGGGTCGACGTGGAGCGTGCGGCGCAATCGATCCCGGTGGTGCTGGCGGGCACGCTGGAGCCCGACCTGCCGACCGTCGACATCGCAGTCGACGACGATCGGGTCGGTGCGCGCCTGGCGACCGAACACCTGCTGACACTGGGGCATCGCCGGCTGGGCCACATCCAGGGGCCGGGAATGGTCGGCCGGCTGCGCCGCGAAGGCTTCGAGGAGACGATTGCCGCGGCGGGTGCTGCCGACGAGTGCGTGGTGGAATACGGCGGGACCACCGAGGAGGGGGGATATGCGGCAACGGTACGCCTACTCGACTCGTCGTCGCCGCCGTCGGCGATCCTGGCGTTCAACGACATGGCCTCGCTGGGGGCGATGTCGGCCGCCGACGATCGCGGATTGTCGATACCGCGCGATCTGTCGTTGATCGGCTACGACGACACGCAATTGGCCAGTCTGCGGCACATTTCGTTGACCTCTGTGGACAATGGCAACTTCACGGTCGGCGCGCAAGCGGCCAAGTTCTTGCTGCGGCGGATGGGCAGGCTCGACGCCCCGCAGCAGATATATCGGCACACACCGCAACTGGTGGTGCGACGCACCACGGCCGAGCCGCGGTGAATCGCGACTCGGCCGTGACGTCGATTGTCAGCCGCGAGCGTGCCAGGCGGCGGCAACCAGCGCGGGCTGGCCGAACAGGCGGATGAATCGCTTTCGATCGGTGTCCAGCCCGAAGGCATCGATCTTGTTGCGGTACTGATGGATGTTGCCGGGGAACACCGCCACGAAGAACGCGGCGGCGACGGTTCCGATCATCCGACGATGCTTCGGCAGTGCGATCAATCCGGCGCCGAGGGCGATCTCGGCGACCCCGGAGCCGACCACGGTCAGGTCGGGGTCCAACGGCACGAAGTCTGGCACTTGGGCCTGGAACTCCTTGCGCTGGAAGGTGAGATGGCCGATGCCGGCGGTCGTCAAGATGGTGCCCAGAATCAGTCGTGCGGCTCGCCGCGACGTCGGTTCACTGCTCGGCAGAATGGAGGCCATGGTGCCCTTCCGGTCAAAAGTGTGTTCGGGTGATCAGTCTTCGGCCACGGAGAGTGAGACCTCGATGTTCCCGCGGGTGGCGTTGGAGTACGGGCACACCTCATGCGCCTTGTCCACCAGTTGGCGAGCTTCGGGTGCGCTGACGGCGGGCAGGATCACCTCAAGTTCCACGGCGAGCTCGAAACCGCCGGAATCGTTGGAACCGAGGGAAACCCGAGCGCCGACCGAGGAGTCGGTGACGTCGGCGCCGGCCTGTCCGGCGACCAGACGCAGCGCACTGTGGAAACACGCCGCATACCCGGCGGCGAACAGTTGCTCGGGATTGGTGCCCACCCCCGACCCGCCCAATTCTTTGGGCATGTCCAGGTCGAGATCGATTTTGCCATCCGATGTCCGTGCGTGACCGTTGCGGCCGTCTCCGGTGGCGAGTGCCTCCGCGGTGTAGATCGGGGTCATGTCGGGCGTCCTTTCGTGGGTTCGTCGAGATGTCGACGGAGCTCGTCGGTGAGTTGATGCAGGGTCGAGCGCAGTTGGGCGAGATCGTCTATGTCAAAGGAGAATTCGTCGTCTCGTTGGTTTTCGGCCGCCTCCGCGATGGCCGCGGTCAGCGAGTCGTAGACGCAATCCGCGCGGGCTCCGAGTGCGACGCCCTCGGGGGTGAGGGCGACGGTGACCGAGCGCTCGTCGGAGGCGGACCGCCGCCGGCTCAGGTATCCGAGCGTCTCGAGCCTGCGGAGCAGGGGTGACACGGTCCCGGAATCCAACTGCAGTCGACGGCACAACCGGGACACGGTGATCTCGTCCTCCTCCCACAGCACCAGCATCGCCAGGTACTGCGGGTAGGTGAGACCCAGTTCGGCGAGCCCCGGCCGTTGCGCCGCGATCACGGCACGAGACGCGGAGTAGAGCGCGAAGCACAGTTGCTCGTCGAGTCGAACGTCGGTCACGGATCCGACCCTACACGATTTATGTTGTGCACAACATAGTTGTGGCAGATCTCGGCCCGATGTCAACCAATGTTGACGATCGACGATGGCTGGTGCAGGGTGCTGGGAGTGTCCACCCAGGCGATGCGCAATAAGTATCGGAGATTCGGATGACCGGGCCACACCCACTGGCCGACCACGCCGTCGTCGATCGTCTCGGTCAGGACCTGCGGGCCGCCGGGTACACATCCGAAGGCGTCAATCAACTGATCGGCGCATCCGCCAATGAGGCACTGGGCCGCGGCGTCTGGTGGCCGGCACTTGCCGCCACCCGGGCGGCCCCCGACCACGACGCGCCGCTGGCCGCCATCGTCCGGCTGTTCTTGCTCGGTGCCGACGAACCCGCCGATGGTGTGGCGCGGGCCTTTCCGTCGGTGCGTCCCGACGCGCTCGTCGACGCGGGTGTGTTGACGGTCGGCGGCGCAGACGATTCGCTGCGCGCCGCCCTGGACATCCGCCCCCACGCCGACGATGTCCGGGAGTACCTGGTGGTGTCCGATCAGGACTCCGCAATGCGCGCCGGTCCGGTGGCCGCCGACCATGTCCTCGGGATCGGTGGGGCGTCGGTGTCGTTGGCGCGGGCGGTGATCCGCACGCCGGTGGGTAGGGCCCTCGACATCGGCACGGGCTGCGGTATCCAGGCGCTGCATCTGGACAACCACTGTGACGAGATCGTGGCGACCGACACCAACCCGCGGGCCCTCGCGTTGGCCGCGGCTACAGCGCGTCTGAATCAGATGGCCTGGGATCTGCGTGCGGGCAGCCTGTTCGAGCCGGTGGCGGGGGAGAGGTTCGACCTCATCATCTCCAACCCGCCATTTGTGGTGGGTGCCGGAGGCCAGGACTACATCTACCGTGATTCGGGGGTTGCCGGAGATGGGCTGTGCGCGGACCTGATCCGGCAGATTCCCGATCACCTGAATCCGGGTGGGACCGCGCAGATCCTGGCCAACTGGGTAGTGCCGCATGACACCGACTGGCGCGAGCGGGTGCGCGGCTGGCTGGCCGGCACCGACCTGGACGCCTGGGTGGTACAACGCGAGTTCGCCGATCCCATCACCTACATCTCGTTATGGCTCTCGGACGCCGGGGAATCGGCACAACAGGCGGCCGACCGGGGTGCGCGATGGTTGGACTGGTTCGCGGCCAACGGTATCGACGGAATCGGCATGGGCTCGATCACGTTGCGCAGGCGCTCCCGGGACGGCGGTGAACCCGATCAGACGATCGAGGAGATCACCGGCGCCGGCGAGGAGGTGACAGGGGTCGAGGCCGAGGCGTTCTTTGCTCGCCGGCACTACTTGCGCGACATCTCCGACGAACGGTTGCTTGCCACTCGGTTGTCGACATCGCCGGTGTTTCTGGAGGAACAGTCCTTGCCCGGGGGTGAGGGGTGGCAACAGGTCTCGGCGACGGTGCGACGTCCGGGCGGTCCGGGTGCGGTCCTCGCGGTGGATGAGGTCTCGCGGGCCCTGCTGGCCGGGTGCCGGGGACAGGTGCCGCTGGGCGCGCTGCTCGAACTGCTCGCGGGCTTCCATGGAGTGGAACCCGATGCCCTCGCCGCAGCCGCTCTGCCGGTGGTTCGCGAAGCCATCGGGCGGGGGATTCTGTACGAGGCGACGTGAGTCGACCACGCCCTTCGTGACGCTCGCAGGCTCGCTCCTCAGTGGTCAGGGGTGACAGTCGCGGGCGAGCTCGGCTCCGGAATCTGAATGGGCGCTGTCGGTTTTCGGGCTGCCCACAGGCGATCACGAACCACCATCGGTAGCCGGTGGAGCTTGTCGATACCGAATTCCTGGCGGAACTCCGCCCAGGCCCAACACAACCCGAACACCAGAACCACGACGCACAGCGAGGTGGCGGTGTTCCACGGCCGGTGGGCTATGTGGATGGGCAGAACCACCAGCGCGAGCGCCTGCAGGACATACGAATCCAGACTGCGCGTGCCGGTCATCACCAGTGGGCGTACCCAGTCCCGGTGCCAGTGGCGCAGCAGGAGGCGGAAGATGCCGTAGACCGCCGGTACCGCCAGCCATGCGCCGACGGCGCGGGCAGGGCGGAAGTCGAGTTTGTCGGCGAGCGTGGGTTCGAACCTGATCCATGGTCCGGCATCCACGCCGAGATGGAGAACGAGGGCGAACCCCACGGCCACCACGATGATCGGTGCCAGATGGCGGTCGACGAAACCGGCAACATCCCACTCGCGCCACTTCCAGCCGACGACGACCGCCGGGACGAACATGATCTGCCAGGCCGCCCAGTTCTGGATCCGGTGTCCGGCCGTGAACGAGGTGACGTAGAACCAGTGCGGTGACCACACCAGCGAGATGGCGTATGCGAGCACCGAACCCGCGAGGATGAGTTGCCACCGGTTGCGCATCAGCAGTGGGAACAGCAGGTAGGCCGACGCCATCAGCAGCATGTACAGCAGCAGGATGTTGCCGCCGCTGGGCAGGTACCGCATGGTGATCGCGAGCTCCAGCCCGTGCCACCAATCATCGACCGGCAACAGCAGGGTGAGCCATCGATGACCCGCCATCCCCGCAGCGACCGCAGTGAGCGCGATCGTCAGCTGACACAGATAGAGCACCACGATCCGACGCGCGAGTCGTCGGTAGGCGAAACCCAACGAGTGCCGCTCGATCCACCGCCGATAGACCAGGCCCAGAACGAGGCCGGACAACAGGACGAACGCCGACATCCCGTCGACGTACGGGTAGATGTGGGTGGGCGCGGCGATACGCGTGCCGGCGGCGAAATGCAGCGAGATCATGCTCCAGATCGCGAGCCCCCGCGTCGCGTCGATGGCGAGATCTCGATTCATCGCGAGTGAGAATACCGCCGCTCACGTCGGAACTCGTCATCGCGCGACAGTGATGTCGGCGACGACAACGCCCGGCTCCCGCCTTGTGTCAGTGGCGGGAAGCCGGGCGTCGCGTCGGCTATCCGATCAGGTGTACAGGTCGGCGATGGCCGCCTTGTGCGCGTCGTGGATCACGTTGCGCTTGAGCTTCATCGTGGGCGTCAGTTCACCGGACTCGATCGTGAAGTCACCCTCCAGAATGGCGAACTTCTTGATTGCCTCGGCGTTGGACACCGTGGTGTTGGCACTCGTCACGGCTTCGTCAATTTCGGCCCGCAGCGTCTCGTTGGTCGCGAGATCCGACATCGAGGTGTCCGCAGGCAGGTCGTGGCGCTCCAGCCACCCCGGTGCCGCCTCCGGGTCGATGGTGATCAGCGCCGCGATGAACGGCTTGTTGTCACCCACGACGAGGCACTGACTGACCATGGGATGGGCGCGGATGGTGTCCTCCAGTTGTGCCGGCGAGACGTTCTTGCCGCCGGCGGTGACGATCAGTTCCTTCTTGCGGCCGGTGATGAAGAGATAGCCGTCATCGAGTTTGCCGATGTCGCCGGTGTGGAACCAGCCGTCGACGATCGCCTCGGTGCTGGCCTTCTCGTTCTTCCAGTAGCCGCCGAACACGACCGGGCCCTTCAGCAGCACCTCGCCATCGTCGGCGATGGCCACCGAGACGCCCGGGATCGGTCGACCGACCGAGCCGACGCGCTGATGTTCCTCATTGTTCGCGGTGACGGCCGCAGTCGTCTCCGACAATCCGTAGCCCTCGTATACGGGGATTCCGACACCGCGGAAGAAGTGTCCGAGGCGGGCCCCGAGCGGCGCACCACCGGAGATGGCGCCCTCGCAGTTGCCGCCGAGCGCGGCGCGCAACTTTCCGTACACGAGTCGATCGAACAGTGCGTGCTTGAGTTTCAGGCCCAGACCGGGCCCGCCGTTCTCCAGGGCCTTGCTGTACTCGATGGCGGTGTCGGCGGCGCGATCGAAGATCGCGCCCTTTCCGCCGTCGTAGGCCTTCTGTTTGGCGGAGTTGTAGACCTTCTCGAAGACTCGGGGCACCGACAACACGTAATTCGGTTGGAACTTGCCCAGATCCTCGATGAGGTTCGGGATGTCGTTGGTGTGTCCGAGGATCACCCCGTTCTCGATGCACCCGACGGCGACGACGCGTGCGAATACGTGCGCCAGGGGCAGGAACAGGAGCGTGGACTTGCCCTCGACCATGCCGGCGCCGACGGCATCGCGGGTGGCTGCGCATTCGGCGAGGAAATTGGCGTGGGTCAGGACCACACCCTTCGGCTTACCCGTGGTGCCCGACGTGTAGATAAGGGTGGCCGCATCGGTTGCCAGTGCGTCGGCGTGGCGGGTGTCGAGTTCGCTGGTGTCGACCTTGGCCCCGCGCTTTGTGACGGTGGCCAACGCGTGATCGTCGATGATGAGCGTCTCGCGCAGCTCCGGCGCTTCCTCGATGACCCGGATGTGGCGGGTGTAATGGGAGTGCGCCTCGACGAACAGCAGTGAGGTACCGGAATCCTCGAGAATCCACTTCACCTGGTCGGGTGCCGAGGTCTCGTAGATAGCTACCGTCGTGGCACCGGCCCGCCAGATGGCGTAGTCGAGAACCGTCCACTCGAACCGTGTCGAGGAGAGGATCGCCACGCGGTCACCGGACTTGACGCCCGAGGCGATGAGCCCCTTGGCCACGGCGTCGACCTCGTCGGCGAATTGCTTCGCCGTGACGTTGATCCATTGGTTTCCCGACCGTCTCTTCAGCAGCGGCATCGTCGGCCGCTCCGCCCGATAGCGGAGAATGCTGTCGATCGTGGTCGCCTTGTCCTCGATGGTGAGGTCGGTCGGAGTGGTGTACTGCTGCATGGCGGCTCCCCTACGCGCACATTACCGGTCATAACGGACATCCGTGAGTTCCGCGACGACACGTCAACTTCTGTTGAGTGGGACTGACGGTACCAGTATCCGTGGCGACCATCACAGAACGGTGACCGTAGGGCGTATCGCCGATCACAGGCTTGGCGGCCGCGTTGCCGAGGATTCCTCTCGTGGGGCCTCGGACCACTAGAGTTGTCAGCGTGAACAGGACTGGATGCGCATGAGTGGCAACGAGGACGCGGCGAGCGGCGACGCACCGGGCGGCGACGTCTCATTCGACGACCTCGACATCGCGCCGAAGGTCCGGCAGGCGATCGTCGACGTCGGCTACGAAACTCCCTCGCCGATCCAGGCGGCCACGATCCCGCCGCTGATGAGCGGTCGCGACGTGGTGGGCCTGGCGCAGACGGGCACCGGCAAGACCGCGGCCTTCGCCATCCCGATCCTGTCGCGGCTCGATACATCCGCGCGCCGGCCGCAGGCCTTGGTCCTCGCGCCAACGCGTGAGCTCGCGTTGCAGGTTGCGGAGGCCTTCGGTCGCTATTCCGCGCATCTCCCCGAGGTGCGGGTACTGCCGATCTACGGGGGGCAGAGCTACGGCGTCCAGCTGGCCGGGTTACGGCGGGGGGCACAGGTCATCGTGGGCACACCCGGTCGTGTGATCGATCACCTCGACAAGGGCACCCTCGACATCTCCGAGCTCGACTTCTTGGTTCTCGACGAGGCCGATGAGATGCTGACCATGGGTTTCGCCGAGGACGTGGAGCGCATCCTGGCCGAGACGCCCGACGACAAGCAGGTGGCGCTGTTCTCGGCCACCATGCCCAGCGCCATCCGTCGGCTGGCGCAGCGCTACCTGAACGACCCGCAGGAAATCACCGTCAAGGCGCGGACTGCGACGGCCCAGAACATCACCCAGCGATATCTGCAGGTCTCTCACCAGCGCAAACTGGACGCGTTGACGCGATTCCTCGAGGTCGAGACGTTCGACGCGATGATCGTGTTCGTCCGCACGAAGTCGGCCACCGAAGAGCTTGCGGAAAAGCTGCGTGCGCGCGGATTCTCGGCGGTCGCCATCAACGGTGACATGGTGCAGGCACAACGCGAGCGCACCATCAATCAGCTCAAGGGCGGCACGATCGACATCCTGGTGGCCACCGATGTGGCCGCGCGTGGACTCGACGTCGACCGGATCTCGCATGTGGTGAACTACGACATCCCCCACGACACCGAGTCCTACGTGCATCGGATCGGCCGTACCGGTCGAGCCGGCCGCTCCGGCAACGCCCTGCTGTTCGTCTCGCCGCGCGAAAGGCACCTGTTGCGTGCCATCGAGCGGGCCACGCGTTCCACGCTCACCGAGATCGGGTTGCCGAGTGTGGAGGACGTCAATGCGCAGCGGGTGGCGAAGTTTGCCGACTCGATCACCGAGAACCTCTCTTCAGATCATCTGGACCTGTTCCGCAAGTTGGTGGAGGACTACGCCGGCGAACACGACGTCGCGATGGCCGATGTGGCAGCCGCATTGGCACTGGAGACGCGTGACGGCGGGTTCCTGATGGCCCCGGATCCTCCCGAGGGTCAGCGGCCGGAGCGCCGGGAGCGTGCACCGCGTGGTTCCGGTGGTCAGTTCGCGACCTATCGCATCGCGGTGGGCCGCAGGCACAAGGTCTCGCCTGGGTCGATTGTCGGCGCCATCGCCAACGAAGGTGGTCTGACCCGCGGCGACTTCGGCAACATCAGCATCCGCGACGACTTCTCGTTGGTGGAGCTGCCGGAGAATCTCGACAACGAGACGTTGGCGTCGCTGCGGCACACCAAGATCGGCAAGAATCCCATCGACATCCGTCGTGACTACGGGCCACCTCGCACGCGGGGCGGTGCCAAACGTGCGCAGGGAGGCCAGCGCGGCGGCCAGGGGCGTGACGGCCACCCCAAGCGCAACGAGAGCTGGGGCAAACGCGGAACCCGCCACATCGCAGGTCGCGGACGTAACTGAGGGAATGCCTTGGAGTCACTGAGAATTCGGTGACGCGTGGTATCGAACTTGCCGGATCGAGATAAATCCGTAACCTTTTGGGAGGGGTTCGTTCATTCCTGAACGGTCCCGCTATTCGACAACGCGATACACATAGGAACGGTGAGTCACCAGTGTCAGTGGTGAATTCGATTACAGCAGCCGACGCGCGCGAACACTGCGAGCACGAGCACGCGGTGCTCGTGGATGCCCGACCGCAGATCATGCGCCACCAGGGCAGCCTTCCCGGGGCGGTGGTGGTGGATCCGGCCGACGTCCGCGAGCGGTTCACGCCCACGCCCTCCGGCACGTTCCCCGTGGTACGCAATCCCGACACAGAGATCGCCGTGGTCTCGGTCAGCTCGCAGGCACCGGTGATCGCCGAAGAGATCGCCGGCCTCGGCTACACCAATGTCCGCTACATCGATGGCGGTTTCCGCGCTCTGCGGTCCGAACTGCCGACATAGCCGACATCCCTCTCCACGGGCCTGACTTGGTAGCGTTCTGCAGGTATCCACGCCCGTGAATCCAGCCGACGACGCCGGACCCGGCGCACCGAGGAGGGATCGAGCAACCATGGCGGACGAGGGGACCGACACGCAGGAGGCGAAACGGACCGATCAGGTCCGGCGGCTTCTCGGCTACCTGCGCGAACTCGTCCGGGCCCGATTCGAGGCCGTCACCGATGTCGATGACCATCCGGATGTGTTGTGGGTCGGAAAATCCACGCCGGTGGCGGTGCGCGCGGGTGCCGTGTCCGGTCAGACGGTCTGCGAGATCGCGCCGGACAATCCTGCCCACGCCGATATCGAGCGCATCCTCGCCACACTTCGCGACAACCCGGAGAACCTGGAGCTGGTGCTGGCCAACGTGCTGGTGTCGGTATCCGACGTCGACGATCGGCACGAGTCCGACGGCCCGACCGAGGTCGGTGCTCGGCGACTGCGTGAACATCTCCTCACCCAGCAGGTCGTCGCCGAACGCGACGCCGCCACCGGTGTTGTGCGGGTCGCACTCGGCACCGGGTCGGCGCCCGTCGTCCACGACGCCGCACTGCTGGCGACCGTCGAGGGTATCGACCTGTCCGGTGCGCTGAAGGCGCGTGCCAAGCTGACCGAACTTCCCAGCCCGGTCGGTGCGCGGGTCGGTGATGCCGTTGACACCTGGACACACCAGATCGCGGTCGACGGCGACACGCTCACCCTGAGTACCGACCTGCGTCCGGCGTTGGTGCTGCGCAACCGCGGTGTCGCTGCCGTGCTCGACTTCTATGACGCCATCCTCGACGAACTGCGCAACTCCCCGGACGAGCTGCCGGTGGGATTGGCCCAACTCGTCGCGCCCATCGAGGCGCCCGAACGGGTCGCCGCGCTTGACGCCACCGGCGCGCTGTCGCCCGAGGACCTGGTTCGTGATGCCCTGTATCCGCTGCCCGCCAACGTCGAGCAACGCGACGTGCTGGCCCAGCTCGGACTCGACAGTGGAGTGGTGGTGGAGGGGCCGCCCGGCACCGGCAAGACGCACACCATCGCCAATCTGACGGCGGCATTGCTCGCCAAGGGCCAGCGTGTGCTCGTGACCAGCGAAAAGGCGCACGCGCTGCATGTGCTGCGCGCCATGCTGCCAGCCGAATTACGGGATCTCACCGTGTCGATCGCCGACGTCGGCGCCGACGATTTCGAGGCCACCTCGTCCAGCGTCGAGTCGATCGCCGACCGCAAATCACGACACCAGCCCCGGGTGGTCGCGGCGGAGATCACCGATCAGCTGGGCAAGCGAGATCAAGCGGTCCGCCGTCGTGAGCGCGTGCTCCGCGAGCTCTGGGTCGCTCGGGAATCCGAGACCGAGGTGCATGAATGGGTTGCCGGCGATTATCGGGGCACCCCCGCCGAAGTGGTACGACAGTGCATGTCGGATGCGTCGCGCTACGACTGGTTGCCGGGGCCGGTCGAGGGCGCGACACCACCGCTGGATGCCGAAGAGTTCGAGGCACTTCGCGAGTTGCTCGTCGACCCCGCGGTGGGCGCTGTGTCGCGTCTGGGGCAGCGACTCCCGGATCTGTCCGACCATCTGCCCGAGCCGTCGGTGCTCGACGACATCTGTGCGCGGATAGCGCAACGCCCGAGTGAACCGATGGTCGGCAGCGGCTCGTTGCTGTCGATCCTGGCCGATGTCGACAGTGCTCGGCTGGTGCGGATCAAGGAGGTGTGCGAGCGACTCGCCGTCGCCGCGGGCGAGGTCGCCGCCTTCCCGCCGACGATGGTCGACATGGCCGACCGCCTGCTGGCCGGACACGCGGCTCATCTCTGGTCGCGGGTCATCGGACTGTCGCCGGTCATCGGGGAGGCCGCCGAACGCGACCGGGCGATCGGCGGCCACGTCATCGTCGTCGACGGGGCGCATCCCGGCGACGATGCGGTGTTCGCCGAGGCCGCCGAACATCTCGCGAACGGAGGACGTTGGCGCGGCCGGCTGCTGCGGTCGCCTCAGCAGCGTGCGGTCGAGGACTCGGGTGTGCGGGCTACCGTCGACGGTCGTGAACCGTCCGATGCGCGGGCGATGCAGTTGGTGGCCGATCATCTCGCGGTGCTCGACGCCGTCGGAAAGGTGCAGCGGGTCCTCGCAGATTTGCATGTGCCGGTCGACAATTCGGGATCTCGGTCGGCGCAGCTCAATACTCTGGTGCGACTCGACAGTCAGTTGGCGTGGATCTCGGAACTGATGGCCGGACGTGACCAGCTCATCCGCGAGCTCGAGGCGATCAGTCCCGGTGGGCCGCGGCCACGCAGCGTCGCCGACGTCACCGAGGTCGCGCTGCAGGCCGGGGCGATCGCCGCGACGAACGATGCGGTGCTCGCCGAACACGAACTCGCCGACTGTGCCTATCGTCTGTCCGCCGAGGTCGAACAGGGACCATCGCCCGAAGGCGATGCATTGCTGTCGGCATTGGCCACTGCCGATGCCGACAAGGTCCGGGCCGCCCGGCGCGCATGGAATATCGCCCGTGACGAACTCGACGCACAGACCACCCTCGACCTGCTGACGCTCCGCCTGCGCAGCAAAGCGCCGGAGTTCTTCGCCACCTTTGCCGAGACCGCCGCGGATCCGGTGTGGCACACACGGCTACGCGAGATCGGCGGCGCCTGGTCGTGGCGGCGGGCGCAGAGTTGGGTGCAGGAACGAAGCGACCCCACGCTCGAGACCCGGCTGCAGGCAGAACTCGATGAGATCGAGGCGGACATCGCCGCGCTGACCGTGCGGGTCACCGCGGCCCGGGCTTGGCAGGCGTGTCTGGAACGGATGACGGTGGCCGAGGTCCAGGCGTTGCAGTCCTACCGCGATCACATGATCAACCTGGGCAAGGGATCGGGTAAGCACGCCAACAGGTTTCGCGCTGCCGCCCGGGCCGCGATGGAGCAGGCGCAGGGCGCGGTGCCGGCGTGGATCATGTCCATCTCGCAAGTCGCGGAGACGGTGGAGCCGCGGCGCGACGCATTCGACGTGGTGATCGTCGACGAGGCCAGCCAGGCAGACATCACCAGCTCGTTCCTGCTCTGGTTGGCGCCGCGGGTGATCGTGGTCGGCGACGACCGGCAATGCGCGCCGACCGGCCTGATCGGAACGACACTCGACGACGCATTTGCCAAGCTCGACGCCCAGCTGCCCGACCTCCCGCACTATCTGCGCGACGGTTTGACACCTCGGTCCAGTCTGTTCGCGTTGCTGCGCAGTCGGTTCGGACACCTGATCCGGCTGCGGGAACACTTCCGGTCGATGCCCGAGATCATCGAGTTCTCCTCGCGTCAGTTCTACGCTGGGGCGCCGCTGATACCGGTCCGCCAGTTCGGTGCCGACCGGTTGCCGCCATTGCGGTCGGTCCATGTCGACGACGGGGTGGCGACCGGACAGGGCGCAGCGCTGGTGAATGAGCGTGAAGCGGAGGCGATCGCCGAGACTCTCGCGCGATGTCTGGGCGATCCCGCCTACGACACAGCCGATTTCGGTGTCATTGTGCTTCAGGGCAGCAAACAGGTCGACGAGATCACCCGACGTCTGCGCGCGGTGGTGACCGACGAGCAATGGAACTCCCGCCGGATCCGGGTGGGAACCCCACCGGACTTCCAGGGCGACGAACGACGCGTGATCCTCTTGTCGATGGTGGTATCGGATGCGGCGGCGATCGCGCCGCTGACCCGGGCCGAGTCGCAGCGGCGGATCAATGTGGCGGCTTCGCGGGCGATGGACCAGATGTGGTTGTTCCGGTCCATCGGTGTCGATGAACTCAAAGCCAACGACCTGCGCCGCTCGCTGGCCGGATACGTGGAGTCGACGCAGGGGCCGGCGCTGTTGCCGATGCCGGTCGATGTGTCCGATACCGAACGCAGACAACCGTTCTCGAGTTTGTTCGAACAACGGGTGTTCAATCGGCTTGCCGAGCGCGGCTATCACGTGATGCCCGGGGTGACCGTCAACAACCGGCTCATCGACCTGGTCGTCACCGGGGCCGATGCGCGGATGGCCGTGGAATGCGACGGGGATTCGTTCCGGACCACCGGAGAGCAGGCCCGTTCGGATATGGAGCGCGAACGCGAACTGCGCCGTTGCGGCTGGGAGTTCTGGCGGGTCCGGGAGTCGGAGTTCGAACTCGACCCGGACGTTGCGCTCGCCGGACTGTGGCATGCTCTCGACCGTCGCGGCGTCAAGCCAGGATCGGTGGCTGCACGTGATGACGGCGCGCCCACGCCGACGTCGGCGTGGTCTCCGATCGACCTCAGCGCCGGCGACTGAGGTGGTGCGCTACGCCGTCCGATATCGCACGGCTCAGGCCGCGGAGTCGAGGGCATCCACCAACGCCGATAAGCCGATCCCGGCCGGCGTACGGATGCTGTGGGTGGCCATGGCGCTCAAAGCCGAGGGCTCCGGATTGAACTCGATCACCGGGATGCCGCGTGCGGCCGCCCGTTCGGGCAACGCGGCTGCAGGGTAGACCCCTCCGCTGGTGCCCACGACGAGAACGACGTCGGCGAAGGTGAAGGCGCTTTCTGCCGAGCGCCAGGCGTCGTCGGGCAGTCCCTCGCCGAACCACACGACACCGGGCCGGATAGGGGACAGGCACGTCGGACAGGCCGGCGGCTCGACCCGGAGTTCGTGCACGGCGTGCTCGGGTTGCGCGTCGACCCCGTGATACGGGCGGCCGCAGTTGCTGCAACGCGGGGCGAACAGACTGCCGTGGAGGTGGCTGACGGTGCTGCTGCCGGCTCGTTCGTGCAGGTCATCCACGTTCTGTGTCGCGATGAGGACGGAGTGGGTGCGCTCGAGGTGAGCCAGTGCGTTGTGCCCGGGGTTGGGGGCCGCCGCATGGACCACCCGCGCGCGCCATTGATACCAGGCCCACACCAGCCCGGGGTCGGACGCCCACGCCTGCGGTGTGGCGATCTGCGTCGGGTCGAACCGTTCCCAGAGCCCGGTCTCGACGTCTCGAAAGGTGGCGACTCCGCTCTCGGCAGACATTCCGGCACCGGTGAACACGGTGATAACCTCGGCGCGCCGCACCACGTCGATCACCTCCGCGGGCAGTACGGTGCGCGGCGCAGATGCCCCGTGGTCGTCGGTCACCGTGGATCACCCTCGAGTGCCGACCGCAGGATCTCCGCAGTGGTATCGGGATCGTTATCGCGACGCACCACGAGACCCTTGGCGAAGCTGAGCTTGTCGCCGTCGTGGCGTGGCACGACGTGTAGATGGGTGTGGAAGACCGTCTGAAAGGCGGCGCGGCCGTCGTTGACCACCAAATTCACGCCGTCGGCCGACAGCGTGCAGGACTTCATCGCCGCAGCCAGCCGCTGCCCCGCGGCGAACAGGCGGGCGCCGACGTCGGGTTCGAGATCGGCCAGGCCGGAGGAGTGCTCCCGGGGCACGATCAGGGTGTGGCCGCGGGTCACCGGACGGATGTCGAGGAAGCCGATGACGGCATCGTCACGATAGACGATGCGCGACGGGGCGGTGCCCTCGACGATGGCGCAGAACACGCAAGTCGACATGACTGTCCAGCGTACTTTCCGCATCGTTGGTGGCGTCGCAAACAGCCTCGACACGAGCCGCCACCAGGAGTGGAACACATCACATAACGATTTCATAACGGGTCGCGAGCGTGCCCCGGGAGGCCGATCGAGCGCTCGGCCGCCGGTCCCTATCTGCGCCGATGCGGTACGGCCCGGAACGTCGCTCAGTGAACACTTGTCCTACCGGCGGGGTTACCCACGGGTATACCGACGGGTCACAACGGAACATGAGGAAAGCCTCATTTTTGTGTGTCATCATTGGGTCACGTTCACGTCGGCGAAGGCTCATGGATGAGCCTCGCGGCCGCCAAACCCGTTGCGCGGCAGGCGTGTACACCAGTGTGTCAGAGACCGCTGCACTGGACGTGACCAGGCCATCCGACGACCCCCGCGCGAGCTTCTGGTGAGTCTCCGCGACACCCCCGCCGCCGACAACCGCCCCAAACCCGTGACCCGACACCTCCGTGACGTGTCGAGACAAGAGGAGTGCCCGTGACCGTCGACCATTACCGCTCCGGAGCGCAGGGTGCCGCGCACTCGAATCGCCCCGCTGCGACGCTGATCGATCGTCTCGCCGACGGCGAGCCGTATGCCATCAGCTTCGGCGGGCAGGGCTCGCCGTGGCTGCCCACCCTGGCCGAGCTCGTCGTCGATGCCGATCTGGAACACCGCATCGCCAAGATCGTGGCTGCCGCCGAGCGCATCATCGATCCGGTGGCCGATCAGGTCACCATCGCGCTGGCCGACGGTTTCCACCCGCTGACCTGGGTCCGCGCACTCGACGCCGAAGAGTCGGTCCCGAGCGATACCGAGCTGGCCGATTTCACCCTGTCCGGCCCCGGTGTGTTGCTCACCCAACTCGCTGCCATCGAAGCGCTCAAGAAGCAGGGCCTCGACACCGCGGCCATCGCGCCGCGCGCCGTCATCGGTCACTCCCAGGGCGCGATCGCGACCGACGCGATCGGTGCCGACGGTCATGTCGCCGAGACCGGGCAGGGGCTGCTACTGGCGATTGCTCAGCTGATCGGTGCCGCCGGCACCTTGATCGCTCGTCGCCGCGGGCTGGCGACCTCCACCGACGGCAGTCCGATGCTGGCGGTCAGCGGAGTCGCCCCGGAACGTGTCTCGGAGATCCTCGTCGAGTACCGCGCCGCGCTGAGCGAGGCCGAACGGGCCGCCGCGCCGGTTCTGGCGATCAACAACGGGCGCCGGTCGGTCGCCCTGTCGGGCGCCCCGCGTCATCTCGCCGCGTTTGCCGCGTTCTGTGAGCGCATCGCCGAGGCCGAAGCCGACGAGCGCAAGCGCAAGGTCACCGGCGGCGCGCCGTTCGCGCCGAAGTTCGATCACCTGGGCGTCAGCGTCGCGTTCCACCATCCGACGATGCAGCCCGCGGTCGATTTGGTCGCACAGTGGGCCGAGGCGTGCGGAATCGACGTCGACACCGCAGTGCGGCATGCGCGTGCCGTGCTGGTGGACCCGGTGGACTGGGTTGCCACCGTCGACGGCGTCGTGTCGGAGGGGGCCAAGTGGGTCCTGGACTTCGGTCCCGGTGATCTGGCCACCCGGCTGACGTCGACTCTGGTACGCGGACAGGGCGTGGGCTTGGTACCCGCGGCGCTGCGTCAGGGTCAACGCAACCTCTTCAGCCCCGGCGGCATCCCCGAGGTCGCCCGCCCGTGGCAGCAGTTCGCCCCGCAACTGATCACGCTGCCGAACGGTCGCACCGCGGTCGACACCGCGTTCACGCGGCTCACCGGACGTTCGCCGATGCTGCTGGCCGGCATGACCCCGACCACCGTCGACCCGGCGATCGTCGCCGCGGCCGCCAACGCCGGCCACTGGGCCGAACTCGCCGGTGGCGGTCAGGTCACCGAGCAGATCTTCGCCGACAACGTGGCACGTCTCACCGATCTGCTCGACGAAGGTCGGCAGGCGCAGTTCAACGCCTTGTTCCTCGACCCCTACCTGTGGAAGCTGCAGCTGGGCGGCAAGCGCCTGGTGCAGAAGGCCCGCGCGCAGGGCGCCCCGATCGACGGAGTCGTGGTCTCGGCCGGCATCCCCGAACTCGAGGACGCGGTCGCCCTCGTCGACGAGTTCGTCGAGGCCGGCCTGCACTACGTGGCGTTCAAGCCGGGCACCGTCGAGCAGATCCGGGCCGTCGTGCGGATCGCCGCCGAGGTGCCCCATCACCCGGTGATCGTGCAGATCGAGGGGGGCCGCGCAGGTGGCCACCACTCGTGGGAGGACCTCGACGACCTGCTCCTGGCCACCTACGGTGAGCTGCGCGCGCGCGACAACGTCATCATCTGCGTCGGCGGAGGCATCGGCACGCCCGAGCGCGCCAGCGAATACCTGACCGGCGCTTGGTCGTCGGCCTACGGATATCCGGCGATGCCGCTCGACGGCATCCTGGTCGGCACCGCGGCGATGGCCGCCAAAGAGGCCACCACCGCCCCCGAGGTCAAACAGCTGCTGGTGGACACTGTCGGCTGCGAAGAATGGATCGGTGCCGGACACGCCACCGCCGGAATGGCATCGGGGCGCAGCCAACTCGGTGCCGACATCCACGAGATCGACAACACGGCCTCCCAGTGCGGCCGACTGCTCGACGAGGTCGCCGGTGACGCCGAGGCCGTCGCCGAACGCCGCGACGAGATCATCGCTGCGATGGCCGGTACCGCCAAGCCCTACTTCGGCGACATCGCCGAGATGACCTACCGCGAGTGGCTGGACCGCTACGCAACCCTCGCGGTCGGCGACGGTCGTGCCGACCAGTACCCGTGGGCCGACATCACCTGGCAGCAGCGGTTTGTCGACATGCTGCAGCGCACCGAGGCGCGGATGAACCCGGCCGACTCGGGCGACATCCCGACGATGTTCGGCGCGCTGGGCTCCACCGACGACCCGCACGCCGCCATCGACGCGATCGGCAGCGTGTACCCGCAGATCGAGCGTGACGTGCTGCATCCGGCTGATGTGGCCTTCTTCCTGGAGCTCTGCCGCACCCCGGGCAAGCCGGTGAACTTCGTGCCCGTCATCGACAAGGACGTGCGCCGCTGGTGGCGTAGCGACTCCCTGTGGCAGGCTCACGATGCCCGCTACCCGGCCGACGCGGTCTGCGTGATCCCGGGTCCGGTTGCGGTGTCCGGTATCACCCGCGTCGATGAGCCCGTGGGTGATCTGCTCGACCGCTTCGAGGCACAGGTGGTAACCGACCTGCAGGGGACCGGTGTCGAGGCGCTCGCCACCGACACCCGCAAGGACGCCGGGATGGTCCGCGGCGACGGCGCGATCGTCGCGGTGCTCGAGGCCGACGACGTCGACTGGGTCGGTCGGATGGTTCCCAACCCCATCGCGCTTCTCGGTGACGTGGATCGCTGGCAGCTGGTCGATCCCGACCGCGCAGAACACGAGCCGACCGGATCGGTCCTCGAGCGGGTTGCCGGCGACGCCGAGCGACTCGACGGGACGCGATTCGATCTGATCACCCCCATTTCCGGTGCGTCGGTGCGTATTCCGTTGCACGTCGACGAGACGATCCGCGACGGTGGAAACCCACGCGTCGGCGTCGACGAGGCCGCCACCGCGATGTCGGAGATCCTCACCGTCGCCGCCGGCGGTTCGCTGGCCGAGGTGTCCGACGGCGTGTCGGTGACCACGGTCGGCTGGAATCCAGATGACGTCGCCGATCACGCCGCCGTCACCGGCTACACGATGCCCGCGCATCTGCGTCCGACGACGCCGACCGAACCCTTCGGCTTCGCCGTCCCGGACACGCTGGTCGGTTCCTCGTGGCCCAGTGTCTTCAGTGTCATCGGCGCGGCACGCACCGCGTCGGGTGCGCCGGTGGTGGAAGGACTGCTCGATCTGGTCCATCTCGACCACGCCGTCACGCTGGTCGGTGATATCCCCACCACTGCGACAGAACTCACCGTGACCGCACGTGCCGGCGCGGTACACGACACCGAGGTGGGCCGGGTCGTCGAGGTGAGCGTCGACATCGCCGGGCCGTCCGGTGAGATCGCGCACCTGCATGAGCGCTTCGCCATTCGCGGGCGACTCGGAGCCGAGCAGCTCAGCGACCCCGCCCGGGCCGGTGGCGCCGCCGGCGCCGAACAGTCGGCCACCCGCAAACTCGTGCGGCAGGCGACCATCACGGCCCCGAGCAGGATGACCGGTTTCGCCGCGGTCTCCGGTGACCGCAACCCGATCCACACCGATGCCAACGCGGCCCGACTGGCCGGGCTCGGTGACCCGATCGTGCACGGCATGTGGCTGTCGGCCGCAGCCCAGCAGGTCGTCACCGCCACCGACGGCAAGAACCCGATCCCGTCGCCGCGTCCGTTGATCGGATGGACCGCGCGTTATCTGGGCATGGTGCGCACCGGCGACTCGATCACGGTCCGGGTCGACCGGGTCGGACTCGATGCCGGACGAGAGGTCGTGGAGGTGTCCGCCAAGGTCGGCGACGACCTGGTGATGAGCGCGACCGGCCTGCTCGCCGCGCCGCGCACCGTCTACGCATTCCCCGGCCAGGGCATCCAGAGTAAGGGGATGGGTCTCGATGCGCGATCGCGCTCGAAGGCCGCCCGCGAGATCTGGGACCGTGCCGACAAGCACACCCGCGCCGCGCTCGGTTTCTCCATCCTCGCGGTGGTGCGCGACAACCCGACCACGTTGGTGGCCAACGGGACCACCTACAACCACCCCGACGGCGTGCTGTACCTGACGCAGTTCACCCAGGTCGCGATGGCGACCCTGGGCGTCGCGCAGATCGCCGAGCTCAAGGAGTCGGGTGGCTTCGTCGAGGGTGCCATCACCTGCGGCCACTCCGTGGGCGAGTACAACGCGCTGGCAGCGTGCGCGGGCGTCCTTCCGCTGGAGGCCGTCCTGGAGGTCGTGTTCCAGCGTGGCGAGGCCATGCACCATCTCGTGCCGCGAGACGAACTGGGCCGCAGCGATTATCGGATGGCCGCCATCCGCCCGAGCCAGTTCGGCCTGGCCGACTCCGAGGTGACGGCATTCGTCGCCGAGGTCGGCGACTCGGTCGGTGAGTTCCTGGAGGTCGTGAACCTCAACCTGCTCGGCTCGCAGTACGCGATCGCCGGCACGGTCCGCGGGCTCGAGCACCTGGAGAACGAGATCGAGCGTCGCCGACTGGAATTCGGTGGCAAGAAGTCGTTCATTCTGGTGCCCGGCATCGACGTGCCGTTCCACTCCAGTGTGCTTCGCGCCGGTGTGCCGGAGTTCCGGTCCAAGCTCGAGGATCTGCTGCCCGAGCACTTCGACCCCGCGATCCTCGTCGGCCACTACATCCCGAACCTCGTGCCGCGGCTGTTCAACCTCGAGCGTCCGTTCGTCGAGGAGATCGCGGCACTGGTGCCCTCGGACCCGTTGAATGCGGTTCTCGCCGATTGGGATTCGTGGGCGGAGAGGCCGAGCGATCTGGCTCGCGTCATCCTCATCGAACTCCTTGCCTGGCAGTTCGCCAGCCCGGTGCGCTGGATCGAAACCCAGGAGCTGCTCTTCGCCGGCACCGAACGTGACGGTCTGGGTATCCAGCGGTTCGTCGAGATCGGCCTGAAGGGAGCGCCGACACTGGCGGGTCTCGCCGGCAACACCCTCAAACTCGACGACTACGCATCGGCGACCACCGAGGTCGTCAACGTCGAGCGCGACTCGGACGTCATCCTGGCCAAGGACTCCGGTCCTGAGCCCGAGGTCGAGGTCGAGGAGTCGGCCGCCCCGGCAACGGAGGCCACTGAGGCGGCTGCGGCGGCCCCGGCACCCGCGCCCGCAGCGGCTCCGGCTCCGGCGGCCGCCGCCGGACCGCGGCCCGACGACATCGCCTTCGGCCCGGCCGACGCGGTCCGCTCGGTGATCGCGCTGTGGACCAAGATGCGCACCGATCAGATCGGTTCGGCCGACACCATCGAGGCACTGTGCGATGGCGTCTCGTCACGTCGTAACCAGCTGCTGCTCGACATCGGCGGCGAACTCGGCCTCGGTGCCATCGACGGTGCCGCCGAAGCGGACATGAACGCACTCTCCTCGACGGTCAACACCCTGGCCCGCGGCTACCGCCCGCTGGGGCCGGTGCTCACCGATGCCGTCGGTGACCAGATCCGCAAGGTCCTCGGACCGGTCGGAAAGCGCCAGTCATACATCACCGATCGCGTGACCAACGTGTGGCAGCTCGGCGAGGGTTGGGGTCTGCACACCGCTGTGGCCGTGGCGCTCGGTACCCGCGAGGGCGCCAGCGTGCGTGGCGAAGATCTGGGCAACCTGCTCGACGGGCCGCTGGCCAACGCCGATGCGCTCGACGCCCTGATCGACCGCGCCGTCACTTCGGTCGGTGCGCAGCGGGGCATCTCGGTGGCCAAGCCCGCCGCCGAGGGCGGTGGCGGCGCCACCGTGGACGCCGCGGCTCTCGGCGAGTTCACCGAGCAGATCACCGGACGTTCGGGAGCGTTGGCGTCGGCCGCGTACACCGTTCTGGCCAAGCTCGGGTTGGCCGACGATGCCTCGACCGCCGAGATCGTCGATGACCCGAACGCCGCTGTGGCCGAACGCGTCAGCGCCGAACTCGGTTCCGACTGGGCGCGCACCGTCGCGCCGGCCTTCGACACCGCCAAGGTCGTCCTCGTCGACGACCGGTGGGCGACCAGCCGTGAGGACCTGGTTCGTATCTGGCTGACCGCCGAGAGTGAACTCGACACCGATCACGACTCGGTTGTCGCGCGCTTCACCGGGGCTGGTGACACCGTCGCGCAGCATGCCACCTGGTGGCAGGGCAAGGCGTTGTCGGGTGGAAATGCCGTGCACGCACGGATTTTCGCCGACATCGCGAATGCTGCGGAGGCTCCGGGTGCCGGGCAGTACGCCGGCGAGATCGCTGTGGTCACCGGTGCGGGTAAGGGTTCGATCGCCTCCGGCGTGATCGGTGGACTGTTGGCCGGCGGTGCGACCGTGGTCGCGACCACCTCGCGCCTCGACTCGGCGAAGCTCGCGTTCTACAAGAAGCTCTACCGGGAGAACGCACGTTACGACGCCGCCCTGTGGGTGGCGCCGGCGAACATGGCCTCCTACACCGACGTCGACGACCTCGTCGAGTGGATCGGTGCGGAGCAGACCGAGAACCTCGGTGGCACCACATCGGTCATCAAGCCGGCGATGAAGCCCACCCTGCTGTTCCCGTTCGCCGCGCCGCGGGTCGCCGGTGACCTCACCGACGCGGGCGCTCGGGCCGAGCTGGAGATGAAGGTGCTGCTGTGGTCGGTGGAACGGCTCATCGCCGGTCTGGCCGATATCCACGCCGACCACGACATCGCTGCCCGCATGCACGTGGTGCTGCCCGGTTCGCCCAACCGCGGCATGTTCGGCGGCGACGGCGCCTACGGCGAGAGCAAGGCCGCACTGGATGCCCTGGTCACCCGATGGGGCGCCGAGGATTCCTGGAACCAGAAGACGACCCTCGCGCATGCGCTGATCGGTTGGGTCCGCGGAACCGGACTCATGGGTCACAACGACGGCATGGTCGATGCGGTGGAGGCTGCCGGTGTCCGCACCTGGAGCACCGACGAGATGGCCGCCAACCTGCTCGGCTTGTGCACGCCGGAGCAGCGGGAGAGCGCGCGTAGCGCAGCCATCGTCGCCGACTTCACCGGTGGACTCGACCCGTCTATCGACCTCAAGGCCCTCGCATCGGCAGCCGCTGAGACGGCAGCCGAAGAGGAGCCGGCCGACGAGCGCGAGGTGGCGACGGTCGCGGCGTTGCCCGCACCGGCCCGTGCACCGAAGTCGATGACCCCGCAGTGGCCGTCGATCGACGCCCGACCCGAAGACCTCGTGGTCATCGTCGGCGCCGGCGAGCTGGGCCCGTACGGTTCGGCACGCACCCGGTTCGAGATGGAGGTCGACGAGAAGCTGTCGGCCGCGGGTGTTGTGGAGCTGGCGTGGAACACCGGCCTGATCCACTGGGACACCGCGCCCAAGCCGGGCTGGTACGACACCGAGTCCGGTGACCCGGTGCCGGAGAGCGAGATCTTCGAGCGCTACCACGACGAGGTCGTCTCACGCTGCGGCATCCGCCGCTACGCCGACGAGGGTGCGATGGTGGACAACACCTCGCCGCTGCTCACCTCGGTGTTCCTCGACGAGGACCTCACCTTCACGGTGAGCTCGGAGGCGGAGGCCCGGGCACTCGCCGCGGCGAACCCGGAGAAGACCCGGGTCGCCGAGAACGCCGAGACCGGTGACTGGCAGGTGACCCGTCTGGCCGGCACCGAGATCCGGGTACCGCGTCAGTTCTCACTGTCGCGTACCGTCGGCGGTCAGATTCCGACCGGTTTCGACCCGACCCGGTGGGGTGTCACCCCGGACATGGCCGAGTCGATCGACCGGGTGGCGCTGTGGAACCTGGTCGCGACCGTGGACGCGTTCCTCTCATCGGGATTCACCCCGTCCGAGCTGATGCGGTGGGTCCACCCGGGTCTGGTGGCCAATACCCAGGGCACCGGCATGGGCGGCATGACCTCGATGCGCGAGCTCTACATCAATACGCTGCTCGGCGAGTCGAAGGCCAATGACATCCTGCAGGAGGCGTTGCCGAACATCGTTGCCGCACATGTGGTCCAGTCCTATGTGGGCAGCTACGGCGCGATGATCCATCCGGTCGCCGCCTGCGCGACGGCCGCGGTGTCGGTCGAGGAGGGCGTGGACAAGATCCGCGTCGGCAAGGCGCTGTTCGCGGTGGCCGGTGGTTTCGACGACCTCGGCATCGAGGGCATCGTCGGATTCGGTGACATGTCGGCGACAGCCGAGTCGGCCAAGATGTCGGCGCGCGGGATCGATGAGCGTCGGTTCTCCCGGGCCAACGATCGTCGTCGCGGCGGGTTCGTCGAATCCGCCGGTGGCGGAACGATCCTGCTCGCCCGTGGCGACGTCGCCGCGCAGATGGGTCTGCCGGTCCTCGGCGTCGTCGGGTGGGCACAGAGCTTCGGCGACGGTGTGCACACGTCGATCCCGGCACCCGGCCTGGGTGCGCTGGGTGCCGCCCGCGGGAACCAGTCCTCGCCGCTGGCCAACGCACTCAACGCGCTCGGTGTCAGCCCTGACGACATCGCGGTCATCTCCAAGCACGACACGTCGACGCGGGCCAACGACCCCAACGAGTCCGAACTGCACGAGCGCATCGCGTCGGCCATCGGTCGAGGCGACGGCGCACCGCTGTTCGTCGTCTCGCAGAAGTCGTTGACCGGTCACGCCAAGGGTGGTGCCGCCGCCTTCCAGCTGATCGGTCTGTGCCAGCTGCTGCGTGACGGCGTCATCCCGCCCAACCGCAGCCTCGATTGTGTCGACGAGCAGATGCGCGAATACCCGCATCTGGTCTGGGCGCGTGAGACCCTGCACCTGGGGGAGCGGTTCCCGTTGAAGGCGGGTCTGCTCACCAGCCTCGGCTTCGGTCATGTGTCGGGCCTGATCGCGGTGGTCCACCCGGAGGCGTTCATCGCGACGCTCGAGGCAGAGCAGGCCGCTCAGTACCGACAGGTGTCCGCCGAGCGGGCGCGCAAGGGCAATCACCGTCTACTCGAAGCAATGTGCGGTGTCGAGCCGGCCTACAAGCGGCCGCCGAACCGCCGCTTCGACGAGGCTCTCGACGAGCACGACGCCGAAGCCGGCCTGCTCCTGAACCCGTCGGTCCGCCTGGGCGCCGACGGCAGTTACGCCGGCGAGGCGGTGTGACCGCGGGCGCGGATGCGGCGATGAGCGTGCTGGGTGTGGGGATCGACATCGTGTCGATCCCGGAGTTCGGCGAGCAGTTGCGCCAACCCGGTACGACGTTCGCGGACCGGTTCACGGTTCGCGAACGTCGCGACGCCGCCGCCGGAACCGGAGACGAGGCCCGTCATCTCGCTGCGCGCTGGGCCGCGAAAGAGGCCGTGGTGAAGGCCTGGTCGGTGAGTCGGTTCTCCCGACAGCCGTTGCTGCCGTTGATCCGTCACAGCGACATCGAGGTCGTCACCGACAACTGGGGCCGCCCGGCCATCCGGCTCGGCGGTGAGATCGGCGACCTGCTCGCCGACACCCGGGTGCACATTTCGTTGACCCACGACGGTGACACCGCCGCTGCCGTCGCCATCCTCGAGGGCATCTGACGAGTTCGCGCGGCCGCTGATCAACCGCGCGTGAAATTTCACGCGCGAATGGTCGGCGGCCGCGCGAAGTCAGGCGGCCATCAGGTTCAGACGTGCGAGCCAAGCGCGGGCTTGCGCCGCTACGACTCCCTTTTCGAGATCCTTCCAGGTCCACCGGATCACCATGATGCCGAGCTTACGAAGGGCGTCCTCTCGGGTCTTCTCCCTCTTCATCGCCTGAAATGGTGTCTCACCAGGCTTGAGATGCTTGCGATATTTGACGTCCCCGTCGAACTCGGCCACGAGGAGCCCTGCCCAGTCGAAGTCAGTCCGGGCCACGTGTTCTCCGTCTTCGTCGTAGAACTCGTTCTGCAGGCGCGGGATCGGTAAACCGGCCTCGATGAGCTGAGCCCTGGACCACGATTCGCCGGGGTTCTCGGACGCGCCGTCCGCGTGGTGCAGCGCGCGTCGCGCCTGCCCTACGCCATGCCGGCGACGCCGGAGCATCGCGCGCATCACCTCACTATCGGCGCCTGCTCGCAGCGCTGAGTCGAACACGCTCAGCGCACCAGCGAACCCGTGCGGCGTCGTACACGCGACATCTACCGCGGTGCGTTCCAGCGACGTCACCCGGACGCCGTCCACAACGACGACCTCGGACTCGGTCAACGTTCCGGTGTGTTCGTGCCGGGTCGAGCTGCGATGCGCGCCATGACTTCTGCCGGTCGTGGTGTGGACGCGCCGGAAGTTGGGTTTGAGCATCGCCAGCTGGTGCAGTGTCGCTGCGCTCTGATGACTGAGCGTGATCGGCTTGGTCGCCTGCTTACTCGCAGCGATCGCCGACAGCCGATGCAACTGCTCGGGTGTACGTTCGGCAGGTGTCACCGAGGTACCCGAACCGACGGATACCAGGTCGCCGCGTCGACGCGCTCGGGTCAGTTCGTTGTCGGTGTATCCGGCGGCGAGGGCTGTGGAACGAAAGATGAGGCCGTGCTCATCGGTGGGATAGGTGGTCATACCCATTGGACGCACGACCGACCGCCGCGGTGCCATCGAATTCTTGTCGCGCGCCTGCTGATCAACCGCGCGCGCAATTTCACGCGCGAGAAGTTGCCGGGCGCGCGAACTGGGTGGACCCGCGCGAACCAGCCGACCTCACTCCTCCGCTGTGGTCTCCTCGAGAAGCAGGTAGCCGGCCAGCATGCGCTTGAGTTCGGCGACCGTCTCGTCGTGGTCGTGACCATCCTGGACGGAGAAACTGAGCACCGAGTACGCCGTGTGTACGAGCACCTGCGACATCATCTCGCGCCGGTTGCGCTGGGTCGGGGTGAGCGGGGCGAGGATGCGGGCGACCTGATCGGCGAGTGCGCGTTCGTTCTCCGACGCCGTTGCGCGGGTGGCCGGCGTGGACTGGACCGCCAGCCACACCGCCCGCCGCGAGGGATCGTCGCGCCAGAGTGCAGCGAGATGGTCCAGGAACCTCTCGAGGAGGTGGGGCCACTCCAGTGACGGGATCTCGGTGGAGAAGGCGGCGAGTTCGTCTTGGACGCCGACGGTGTCCTGTCGATCGAGCTCACATACGATGACGTACTTGTTGGCGAAGTACTGATACAGCGTCCCGATCGGCACCTCGGCCCGCGATGCGATCTCCTCGCACGTCAGCGACTCGAAGCCCACCTCGATGAGCAGATCGCGTGCGGCGGACAGCATCGCAGAGAACTTCTTCTTGCTGCGCTCCTGTGTGGGGCGTTTACGCGGGAGCAGCGGCTCGGCAAGGGGTGCGGACATCGTCGTCGGTCTTGCGGGCGACCGTCACACCGACAGGTCGCGACGCAGCTTGGCGACGTGGCCGGTGGCTCGGACGTTGTACTGGGCGGCGGCGATCGTGCCGTTCTCGTCGACCAGGAAGGTCGATCGGATGACCCCGGTGACCGTCTTGCCGTACATCTTCTTCTCCCCGAATGCCCCCCATTCGGTGAGCACCTTCTTCTCCGGGTCCGACAGCAGCGGGAACGTCAGACCCTCGTCGGCGACGAACTTCGCCAGCTTGGCCGGTTTGTCCGGGGAGATCCCGACGACATCGATGCCGGAATCGTTGAGTTCGGCGAGGTTGTCGCGAAAATCACATGCCTGCTTGGTGCAGCCGGGAGTTGCAGCTGCTGGATAGAAGTAGACGATGACCTTCCGGCCGGCGTAGTCGGACAAAGACACCGCGTTGTCCTGGGCGTCGGGAAGGGTGAACGCGGGGGCGGGGTCTCCGACGGACAGCCGCGTGGTTGCTGACATGTAGGTCAGGCTAGTCGATCGTCGATGGAGATCACCTGTGGTCACCGGGGTGGGTTGTCGCGAACGCCCGGATCGGTGTCGGCCGACACGGAGGTTCGTCGCGCCGTCCACCGGGCGCGACGTCGCCCATGCCGTACCCTCGAAAAGTCGAGTGCGACGCGCGGCGACCTGGGTCGCAGACTCTCGGGCCCGCGTGACTCGAGCCCGTCGTGAACAGGTGAACGCAACCGCAGTGCCGTCGACCATTGGGAGGAACCACGTGTCCGGGGATACCGAACGTATCGAGCAGGAGATCGCGCAGGCGCGAGAAGATCTCGCCAAGACCCTGGACACGTTGGCCGAGCGCACGAGTCCGCAACGGCTGGCCGCCGACGCCAAGGAGAAGGCGGTGGCGACATTGAACTCGCCGGCGGTCAAGTATGCGTTGGCCGGTGTCGGTGCCGTCGTGGTGGTCCTGGTGGTTCGAAAGATCATGAAGTGACGCCGGCCCGCGGCGAGACGCCGCGGACCGTCCGCGCCCGCGGCGCCGCGGCGGCAATCGTCGTGGTGGCGGCCAGCCTGGCCGGATGCTCACTGGCGCCGAGCTACCCCGATACCGTCACCGATGCGCAGAGCCTCGATTCGCTGGCACAACCGACCATCTCGGTGACCGGGTGGGGCGACACCCCGATGAACGACAACGCCGTCGGCGTGATGCCCGGCGCGCCGATCACCGTGACCGCTCGTGACGGCAGTCTGTCGTCGGTGGTGATCGCCGGGCCCGATGGCCCGGTCGCGGGATCGACGTCCGCGGACGGGTCCCGGTGGACCTCGTCCGGGGCATTGGACTTCGGGACGGATTACACGTTGAACGCCGCGGCACGCGGTGTCGACGGCGTCGGCGCGCGCAAGATCGGCTTCACCACCGCGTCGGCCGAGTCGCTGGCATATGCGTCCACGGTGACCGCCGACGGTGAGACGGTCGGCATCGGACAACCCGTCGCGATCAACTTCGACACACCCGTAGCCGACAAACGCAACGCGCAGAACGCGATCACCGTGACCACCGACCCGCCGGTGCAGGGCGCGTTCTATTGGATCAACGACAGCATGGTGCGGTGGCGGCCCGAGCATTTCTGGGCGCCCGGCACCAAGGTCAAGGTCAGCGTCGACGCCAAGGGGATCGATCTCGGGGACGGTGTGTTCGGGGACAACAATCTGACGTCGAATTTCACGGTCGGTCGCAGCCTCGTCGCGGTCGCCGACGACGACACCGAGCAGATCACCGTGTCGGTGAACGGCAAGGTGGTCAAGACGATGCCCACTTCGATGGGCAAAGACGCCACCCCCACCAACACCGGCACCTACATCGTCGCCGAACGCGAGCCCAGCGTGATCATGGACTCGTCGACCTATGGAGTGCCGGTCAACTCGGCCGAGGGGTACCGGGAGACCGTCTATGACGCCACCCGGATTTCCTTCAGCGGCATCTACGTGCACTCGGCACCGTGGTCCCTCGGCGATCAGGGGGTCGACGATGTGAGCAACGGGTGTCTGAACGTGAGCCCGGCCAACGCGAAGTGGTTCCTCGATCACGCGCTGCGCGGAGACATCGTTCAGGTCAAGAACACCGTGGGCCCACCGCTCCCCGGCGACGACGGGCTCG
This sequence comes from Gordonia sp. NPDC062954, assembly GCF_044543825.1. Classification (NCBI taxonomy): domain Bacteria; kingdom Bacillati; phylum Actinomycetota; class Actinomycetes; order Mycobacteriales; family Gordoniaceae; genus Gordonia; species Gordonia sp. NPDC062954. The sequence continues at coordinate 80,005 of NZ_JBITWL010000023.1, forward strand.
GGGATTGGGACATCCCGTGGTCGGTGTGGAAGAAGGGTAACGCCTGATCCGCCTGTGGTTCCCGGCGTTGCGAGGAGGCGATTTCACTTCTGTCGCCCCGACATGTAAGGTTCCTTCTCGCACCGGCAAGCGCCATTAGCTCAATTGGCAGAGCAGCTGACTCTTAATCAGCGGGTTCGGGGTTCGAGTCCCTGATGGCGCACCAGACATTCAAGACGCCCCGCGTAGCGCGGGGCGTCTTTTCTGTCGAGAAGGCTCCGAGTCGGACACCCGATCGACTCGGACAATCCGGCCACGGATTGTCTCGTACACTTGAGATCGACCGTGCTCTCGAGGGGGAGATCCTTACGTCGTCGACGTCGCACGGTGAGTTCGTAGGTGTTCCCAGGAGGAGATTCATGCGGATCAGTCGTACCCGCACCGGCCGGCGGTCACCGCTGGCCCTGTTCGGCGTTCTCGCCGCCGTCATCGCCATGGTGTCCGCGTGTTCTCAGGACGCGACGTACTCGTCTGATGTCAGCAGCTCCAACCTGTTTGACGACATGCTGCGGCCGGGTATGACCGTCACCGAGTTGGCCAACCGGCCGTTGGCCGACCAAGCGGTCGGTATCCAGCCGGGTGCGCCGATCACGGTCGCGGCCAGCGAGGGTTCGATCACCGGAGTTCGTATCGACAAGTCGGACGGCTCGCCGGTCAAGGGCGTGTTGTCGGAGGACGCCACCACGTGGACCAGTGCCGAGCCCCTGGGATACAACCGCACCTACACGTTGCAGGCCGACGCCGTGGGCATCGGCGGCCGCACCACCAAGCGGGTGTCGTTCACCACTCAGGCCCCCAACAACCTGACGCTGCCGTATCTGACTCCGTCGCCGGGCGAGACCGTCGGCGTCGGCCAGCCGGTCGCGATCAAGTTCGACGAACCGATCCCGAACCGCAAGGCCGCCCAGGACGCCATCAGGATCACGACCAACCCGCCGGTGGAGGGCGCCTTCTACTGGATCAGCGACTCCGAAGTCCGGTGGCGCCCACAGAACTATTGGGAGAGCGGCACCAAGGTTGACGTTGCGGTCAACACCTACGGCATCGACCTCGGCGACGGGCTGTTCGGTCAACAGAATGTGAAGACCAACTTCACCATCGGTCGTTCGATGATCATCACCTCCGACGACAACACCAAGCAGGTGACGTTCGCACGCGACGGCAACGTCATCCGCTCGATGCCGACATCGATGGGCAAGCCGGGGCACGAGACCGACAACGGGGTCTACCTGGTGTCGGACAAGCATGAGCACATCATCATGGACTCGTCGACCTACGGCGTCCCGATCAACGCTGCCGAGGGATATCGCACGCCGGTCGACTATGCAACCCGGATGTCCTACAGCGGCATCTTCTTCCACTCGGCGCCGTGGTCGGTGTGGGCGCAGGGCAATACCAACACCAGCCATGGCTGTCTGAATCTGAGCCCCGACGACGCGTTGTGGGTTATGCAGAACACCCTGCGCGGCGACCCGGTCATCGTGAAGAACACCGGGGGCGGGACCCTGTCCGGGACCGACGGTCTCGGCGACTGGAACATCCCGTGGTCGGAGTGGTCGAAGGGCAACGCCGACGCCTGAGTCGGTCAACCGGAGCGGTCGGGCTCCGGCCGCGCGCCAACTATGCCATCGATCACTGTTACGATCGGCGATGACAATCTCGCCGATCGTGAAGGATGCCTGATGACCGACCGCTCTGCCTGGGAAACCGACGAACTCGCCGCTCTGCGCGATCTGTCCCGCAGCTTCTGCGAGAAGGAGATCAAGCCCAACATCGAGCGGTTCATCGACCAGCACCACGTGGACCGTGAGCTGTGGAACAAGGCGGGGGAGCTCGGCCTGCTGTGCATGTCGATCCCGGAGGAATACGGCGGCGGTGGCGGAACCTTCGCCCATGAAGCGGTGCTGATCGAGGAGCAGGCGCGGATCGCTGATTCGTCGTGGGGTGCGAGCCTGCACAACGGCATCGTCGCGCACTACCTGCTCGCCTACGGGTCCGAGGAGCAGAAGCAGACCTGGTTGCCGAAGATGGCCAGCGGCGAGGTGGTCGGCGCGATCGCGATGACCGAACCCGGTACCGGTTCGGATCTGCAGAATGTCAAGACCAAGGCGAGCCAGCAAGGTGACGAGTATGTCATCGACGGATCGAAGACCTTCATCACCAACGGTGGCCAGGCCGACCTGATCATCGTCGTCGCGAAGACCGACGTCGGCGAGGGTGCCAAGGGCATCTCGTTGATTCTGGTCGAAGCCGAACGCGAGGGGTTCCGACGCGGTCGCGTCCTCGACAAGGTCGGCCAGCGCGGGCAGGACACCTCCGAGCTGTTCTTCGACGGTGTCCGCGTACCGACCTCGAATCTGCTGGGCGCCGAGGAGGGGCAGGGCTTCATCCAGCTGATGCAGCAGCTTCCGCAGGAACGGTTGATCATCGCGGTGGCCTCGGTCGCCGGGATGGAAGCGGCCGTGGCGCAGACCCTGGAGTACACCAAGGACCGCACCGCATTCGGACGCCCGATCTTCGGCTTCCAGAACACGAAGTTCAAACTCGCCGAGGCGGCCACCGAGACGCGTATCGCGCGAGTGTTCGTCGATGATTGCATCGTCAAGCACCTCGACGGACGTCTCGACATCCCCACGGTGGCGATGGCCAAGTGGTGGACCAGTGATCGGGCCATGGTGGTCGCCGACGAATGCCTGCAGCTCTTCGGCGGCTACGGCTACATGAACGAATATCCCATCGCGCGCATGTGGGCCGACAACCGGGTACAGAAGATCTATGCGGGCACCAACGAGATCATGAAGGAGATCATCGCCCGGTCCCTGTGAGGTCATCGGTGCGCGTGCCACCCGATCAGACGTGACGGGTGTTACATTCTCTCCTGACCTGGGGTCGAGGAGGGACTGATGATGCGGTGCGCGCGCTCGGTGGGTGTGCTGGGCGTCTGCGTGGGTCTGGCCGCGGCGATGCTCGGCACGACGCCGGCCGTCGCCGACGGATCACCGACACCGCCGTGGTTACCCAGCTCGGGCTGCGCGGCAGATCTACCGCCGAAGCCGTCGCCGGCGCCATTCGATCCACGTGAGCTGATCCCGGACCGGATCGGCATCCCTCTGCCGTATCCGCGCATCGTGCCGGTGCCGGAGCCCGAATCGGCGGCGGAACCGCCTACCCGCATACCGTCTGAGTTGCCCCCGCAGGACCCGTGCACCGACCCGTGTCCGGACATCACCGACCCGCCCGGGCCGCACGACGTCGGGCCGGCGTTGTCCATCGAGTTCCCCAAGATCACCCTCGATCCCGCTCCCCAGGACATCCCGGTGCCGGTCCCCAACCCGGACCCGGCGCCGCTCCCGCCGCGGCCGCCGGTGGTGCATCCGGGCACGGCGTCGGCGCCGGTGAGTGCCAAGCCGAGCGCACCTCGGGTCGCCGAGGTCGACTTCGTGTCGACGCTCACCGGTAAGGGTTCGACCAGCCGCACCGACAAGCGGTGGCAGGTCAACGGCACCGACTTGGGCATCATGTGGGAGTCCGAGCCGGGTCGGATCGCGATCGCCTTCGGCGACACCTTCGGTCGGGGGTTCACTCCGCCGGGGGCCAACGGTGGTGACTGGCGCAGCAACGTGCTCGGCTTCAGTTCCGACCGCCGGCTCGATGACGGGATGTCGATCGACACCATGGTGCAGGACAGTCGCTGTCATGCGGCGCAGGTGCTGCGCGCCCGTCACGTCAACCGCTACGAGATCACCACCATCCCGACGTCGGGTTTCGCCCTCGGCGACCGGCAGTACATGAGCTACATGTCGGTTCGCACGTGGGGACCGATCCCCGGTGTGTGGCTGACCAATCACGGCGGGTTGGCCTATTCCGACGACGATGGCTCCACCTGGACCAAGGATCCGTACGCACGCTGGGACAATCTGTTGGGCACCAGCAGATTCCAGGTCTCGTCAATGGTTCCGCACGCCGGTTACGTCTACATGTTCGGCACGCCCACGTCGCGCATCGGCACGGTGGGCCTGGCCCGCGTGCGCGCCGACGACGTGCTCAACAAGACGGCCTACCAATACTGGCGCGACGGCCGATGGGTGCCGACCCGGGACGGGGACGTGGCGTCGCCGCTGTTCGCCGGCGCCGCCGGAGAGGTGTCGGCGCGCTACGACACCGCCTCGCAGCGGTGGCAACTGAGCTACCTCGACGCATTCCGCGGAGCCATTGTGCTGCGTACGGCGCGTTCACCGCAGGGACTGTGGTCGGAGCCCGCCGAACTGGTGCACTCGGCCCGCTATGCCCAGCTCTACGGTGGGTTCCTGCACCCGTGGTCGACTGGTCGCGACCTGTACTTCACCATGTCGACCTGGACGCAATACAACGTCTCGCTGATGCGCGCCACGTTGCGGTGACACGCCTCCGCGGGACCTGAGATGCTCCCGGGGGACCGGGATTACGGCGTATTGATCCAGGTCAGGATTGCCTGTCCGGCCTGCGGGTCCCCGTTGTTGATCCCGACGACAGCTCCTATGGCCGCGCCCACGCCGGCGCCCCAGATGCAGCCGACCAGCACCAGACATCCCACTATGAGTCCGACGATCGCGCCGACTGCGGTGGCCACGCCGCCGCCGCGATTCCACCCGTTGTTGATGTGCCAGATCATCTTCTGGTAGGCGCGATCCTTCTTGGCCGATGCCGGATGCATGCCTGCCGCGATCGCGGCGCGGATCTCCGGGGTGATCTGCGGCGCCAGGGTTGCGGTGGTCCGATCTGCGCTGACCGTTGTGCGCAGTGGGACGTCGACCCCGTTGAGTGGGATCGACAGAGCGATTCGGTCGATGGTGTTGCCGTGCCGGTCGAGCACTGTCAGCCCATTGGTGTCGTGCTGACCAAAGGTGGCGTTGGTCAGCACCGAGGTGATCGACGCGCCGTCGGTGGACGCGAATGTGTGATGGCTCGCTGCGAGCGATGTCGGCGCGCCGTGTGCGGTAGCGGTGGCCACGGTGAGCAAAGTTGTGACCACGCCGGCAAGCGTCAGGACGACGAGTCTCATGATCTTCATGCGGTGGCGTTCCTGTTCGTGAGTGTCGTGCGGTGCAAGGTGAATCCCGGTGCGTGCCGGTGAATCCTGTTGACCCTATCGCGTTGGGTGGTGGCGGCCGATCAGCCGACGACGAAGCCGGGGGAGACGCCGTGGATCGGGCGCGTGCTGCCGTCGGCGCCGCGAGCGTCACCGCGATAACGAATGCGGAAGCGGCCGACGGTCCGTGCCGGGATCGTCCACTCGATCCGGACGATCGATGCGTCATTCTGGCCGGCCGGCCGCCGCCAGCGCAGTGTGGTCTCCCAGTCGTTGTCGTCGGCGACGGTGGCCCAACCCGTTGCGGTTCTGCGCTGCACCTCCAGATAGGTGCCCTCGGTGTGGAAGTCGTTGTTGGGGTGCGCGCCGACGAACTCGACGGCGGCCACTTTACCCGTGCGGTAGCGGGGCTCCGGCGCAGCCAGGACGTCGCCGTAGGCGTGCCCGGCCATGGGCTGGTCGGGAGGTGGTGGTGGTAGCAGATCGGGTTGGAAACCGGACTTGTCCAGCGGAGCCGGCCCTCGGCCGGGCGGGGTGCCCGACGCCATGGCGGCGGCGAGAGAGTGGAATTCCTGCTGATAGGCCGACAACGTCCAGCGACCGTACTGTGTCTCACCACCTTCGTACTGCTGGGAGTCGTACTCCTCGGGCGTCGTCACGTATTGCGTGTAGGCATTCGAATAGCCCTGGATGAGGACGTTGTCCACGCTGACCCGGAGCGCATCGGCGACAACGGTGCGCAGCCGCAATCCGGCGACGATGGTCACCTCGGCCGGAATGGCGACCAACACGAGTTCGCCGATGCGCAGCAGCTGCAGTGGAACCACGTGCGGGATCCACGGGGCGGGCGGGAGCAGGCCGAGTGGAAAGGCGATCAGCTTGGGCGCCTGCATGTCGCGCATCCACGGGGACACTGGCGGATGCTTGTCGCCGCCGAAGGCCGCGACCACCGGGTTCGTGGCGCCCTCCTGAAGAAACCCGAGTTGGGAACGCCAGTTGTCCTCCGTGCTGGTGGCCGCGCCGGCCGCGCCCATCATGGCCGGCGTCGTCGCGGCCGGTTTACCCTCCGGGGTGTACATGCCGTCGATCCGGATCGCGGACATGTCGACGTAGCGCACGATCGAGTCGACACCGCCACGGGTCATCGGCCGGGCCGAGTCGAATGCGCTGCGGCCGGCGAGATACTGGCGCTCGCCGACGATCTCGCAGTTGCGTTTGTTGTCGTCGGTCGGCCCGCTCGGATGCATCTTGATCAGGTTGAGATTCGGCGTCATGTCGCCGCTGTTGGTCTGCGGAAATGCTGCGACGAATCCCGGCGATGTGCTCTCCCAGCGGTAGCTCGCGTAACCCTTGTTGTCTCCGGCGATGAGCCGGTTGCGGTCGGTCAGCGAGGTACCGTGCGTCGAGAACCAGGTGATGGCGCCGACGTCGGTGCCGCCCCGGCTCAGGCGTAGCACGGTGACAGCCGGGTCGATCGCGCCGGGAAACTGCCGGCGCTCGGCAGTGGGATTGAGGTCGAAGGCAACCCGAGAACGGTTGCGGCTCGCGTCGTGCAGTTCGCCGCGGCCCAGCGAAATCGTTCCGGGCGCGAGGTCGTCGTGGGCGCGGGCGATGGCGGTGACGATACCGTTGACCTCTGCGTCATAGGAGTTCTTCTTGAAGCCGTACGCGGCCAGCGAATACGCGAAATCCCACGCGGTGCCACCACACGACGCGTGCGTGTGGGTGGCGTTGAGGTTCACATTGCGCTCGGTGTAGAGATCGCCGAAACGCTTGTGCAGCAATGGCATCACACCCATGTGGTGCGACTGGAACAGGCAGGCGATGTCGCTGGTGACAAACACGACGCGTTCCCCGGTCGCCCGATCGACGATGATGTAGGCGCGCGCCCAGCATCGTTGCAGGAGGCCGGCGGCAACCTGATCGGCGTCGGAATAGCCCATCATGCCCTGGCCCGCGATTGCGCCGGTCATGTCGGCGATACCCCGGCCGATCAGATAGCCGTCGGCACCGTTGCCCCCTGCCGGCGCCTGACCGCTCGGCGTCGCACTCGCTGTCGATTGTCCGGCAACGAGTGCGACGCCGCCCCCGACGGTGGTCGCTGCTGCTCCCAAGAGCAGTGATCTCCTGGTCACTTCCATGTCGCCCCCTGTGTGGTTGTGATGTGGTGCGACGACGCTGTCGCGGTCGATGACGCCGCGGTCACCTCCGGACGACGTGTCCGAGCATCAAGGTGACGGTCGCCTCGGCGATCCGATCGCAGATCGATCTGTCCCGGGTGTTGAGGTAGGCCAGCGTGATCCCGTCGGTGGCCGCCACCACCAGGGGAGCGAGGTCGACGACGGGTCTGTCCCACTCGACGTGCGCCTGCGCCGCCGCCCGGGCCAGGCCCTCGGCGATGGCCGCGTAGTACCGGCGGTACATGTCGGCGCCGAGCCAGGCGAGATCGCTGGTCTGGCGCGCGTACTGGTTGAGCGAGATCATCGCCTGTTCGCGGTCGGGGTCGGCCACCACACCATCGATGTAGCCGAACAGACTCTCCCGCAACATGAGCCGGATGCCGTCGTATCCGTCGACGAGATCCTCGGCGGCCGCCGACAACGCCTCGGCGATCACCGAGATCTCGTTGTCGGTGCCACGTGCGACCAGTGCGGCGAGGAGATCGTCGCGCGACTCGAAGACGTAGTGGAAGGTCGACAGTGTCACCTGGGCCTCGCTGCTGATGGCTCGGGTGGTTGCGCCGTCGACGCCGCTACGTGCGATGACCCGAAACGCAGCGTCGAGCAACAGGTCTCGTCGTTTCTCTACGGGCATTCGAGCCATCATGTGTCCTTGCTGTACCGGATGGAGGATCGGTTAGTTCAGCGAGCCGAGTACTTCTTGTGCTGCGCGCTTGCCCGAACGGACAGCGCCATCCATGTAGCCGGTCCAGTAGTCGGCTGTCTCGGTACCCGCCCAGTGGACCGGACCGACCGGCGCGCGCAGCGCGGGACCGTAGGTGGTCAGGGTTCCCGGCGATGAGACCGCCACCGGGCCACCTTGGGCCCACGGGTCGAGGTCCCATTTGTAGATGCCGTGATCGATGAAATCGCGTGCTTCGGGGCCGAAGTAGTCGACGAAGTTGCCGATGCACTCGCGGACGATCTGGGATTCCGGTGCCCGGTCCAGCCGTCGCATGGCGTCCGCGGAGATGAACCCCATCAGGATGTGTCGATCCTCGGCGTAGCTTTCGAAGGTGACATCGATGGGTCGACCGTTGCCGTATACCTGGCCGGACAGGCCCTTGTCGCGCCAGAAAGGACGGCGGTACAGCGCCGCGAACTTGCTGACCGCGCCCATGTGATAGCCCCTGGTGATGCCGATCCGGGCGGCCGGGAGTCCGGGAGAGTACCTGATCTGATCGCTGATGGCCGGCGACATCGCGACTATCACCTTGCGTGCGCGGAAGGTTCCGGCGGTGCTGGTCACCGTCGCGATCTCGCTGGTGAAGTCGATGGACCGTACCGGGGCGTTGTAGACCATCCGGTCGCCGAGGGCCCGCGCCATCCGCAGTGGGATGAGTGCGGCGCCCCCTTCGAAGAGGCTCTCCTGGGCGCCGTCGTCGGTGCTCAACAAGCGGATGAGGGTGCCGGGGTTGTTCTCGTCGCCGGACGCGGCGATGTAGTTCAGGAAGTACAGAGCCGAGACCTCGTCCGGGCGGACCGACAGCGGCGCAGACATGGCCACCTGCATCAGCGCCCGGGCGGTCGATGTCGTCGCGATCTGGTGGCTGTACTGCTCCCAGGTCAACGAGTCGAGGTAGCGCGCATTGGGATGCTTCCACGGCTCGCCGACCGGGAAACCGGCCAACGCGTCGGCCTGGGCCCTGGCGAGACCAGCCCCCGCCTGCAGCGTCTCGGCTTGCAGCGGCAGCGGCAAAGCGGCCGGCATGCGTGAACTCTGACCGCTGTTCCAGAAGATGCTGTCGCCCTGGTTGTAGGTGGGGATGGTGCGCACGTCGTACTCGCGGGCAAGGGCGGCGATGTGATTTTGCGTCGGTCCGATGAACTCGGCCCCGGCATCCAGGGTGGCCCCGAGTTTCGGTGAGGAGATGTTGTGGACGCGGCCGCCGGCCCGCTCCCGAGCCTCGAGTACCACCACCGAGGCGCCCGCGGCGACGAGGGACTTGGCGGCGGCCAACCCGGAGAGCCCACCGCCGACGACGATGGCGTCGACGGTGTCGCCGGGTAGGGCGCGTGCACGGCCGATCCCGCCCAACGCGGACGCACCTACTGCGGCCCCCGCCGCGGCCAGTGTTGTACCGAGCAAACGCCGACGTGAGATGTCCTGGCTCATGGCGACCTTCCGTGCCGTGGACCCGCTGGTCCTGGGTGTGCGAGCAACGCTATCGACGCAATGTTTAGGTCATTTGACCTGAAGTAACGGCATGGTAACAGGTCGGTGTGGCGCTCGTCGCACCTTCTGGCTGGTACCCGATCGCCAGCGCATGCGCCCTGTTGGAGGCAGGGCAACGAAAGATCCACCCTCTCGGGTCCGCGGCGGGCGTCGTGGTGACGCGACAGCCGGGTCGGGAGGGTGGATCTCGGAGAGCGTCCGGATGAGGTCCGGGTGTGTCAGGCGTGGTCGGCAATAATCGATGCAGCCTGATCCGCGTCGACGTTCTTGGCGATCAGCTTGGCGTTTTTGGTCTTTCGGATGGAGTACAGTCCGTCCTTCTTGGCGTGTGCGACGTGCAGTCCGGCCTTCTTCGCTGCCTTGTTCAGGTCCTCGAGCATGGCGGCGATGGTACGGCATGAACGTGAACGTTTCGTGCCGGTGCAGCGGCGGGTTGCCCAGGGGTGCGTTGAGGGGTGGGGAGTCGTCGAAAAATGTTGCATCACAACAGTTCTGATGTCACGTCGAGGTGAGGGGCGGCACCTCACACGCGGTGCGCGGGGGTGTGCGGGCACCTTGATGGTCGTGTAACCGGATGCATACCTGGTAACGAACCGTTCATACCTTCATCGCGTACTTCTCGGGCAGCGTCGCCCAGTTCACTGTCGCCACTTCCCACCGACGAAAGTACCTTGAGATGACTTCAACCCTGGAATCTTCGCGCACCTCCGACGAGGTATTGCTCGATCAGCAAGGTCATTGGATCCGCCACTGGCAGCCCGACGATCCGACGTTCTGGAACAGGATCGGCAAGAAGGTCGCCTTCAAGAACCTCTGCTTCTCGATCTTCGCCGAGCACATCGGATTCTCGGTGTGGTTGCTGTGGAGCATCGTGGTGGTGCAGATGACCGCCAACTCCGATGGCACCGCGGCCGCATCCGGTCCAATCCTGACATCCCGTTCGCTCTGCTGCTGGTGATCGCGGCGACTGCAGGTTTCGGCGGCGGCAACTTTGCCTCCTCGATGGCCAACATCTCCTTCTTCTACCCGGAGAAGGAGAAGGGCTGGGCCCTCGGACTGAACGCAGCCGGCGGAAACATCGGTGTGGCGGTTGCGCAGAAGATCATCCCGACCATCGTGGTCATCGGCGGCGGGGTCACCCTGTCCTATGCCGGCTTGTTCTATGCGCCACTGGCCGTGGGCGCCGCAGTGCTCGCGTTCTTGTTTATGAACAACCTGTCGGAGGCGAAAGCAGATGTGAAGCCGGTGTGGGACTCGCTGCGCCACCAGGAGACGTGGGTGATGTCACTGCTCTACATCGGTACGTTCGGGTCGTTCATCGGCTACTCTGCGGCCTTCCCGAGCCTGCTGAAGGCGGTGTTCGACCGTGGCGACATCGCGCTCACCTGGGCGTTCCTGGGGGCCGGCATCGGATCGATCGCCCGGCCGCTGGGTGGCAAGCTCTCCGACGTGATCGGCGGCGCGCGAATCACCGCGTTCAGCTTCGTCGCACTGGCAGTGGGTGCGGCCATCGCTCTGTGGTCGGTCAAGGCCGAGAACCTGCCGGTGTTCTTCGCCGCTTTCATGCTGCTGTTCGTCGCGACCGGCATCGGCAACGGCTCCACCTACCGGATGATCTCCAAGATCTTCCGCGTCAAGGGTGAGGATGCCGGAGGGACGCCCGAGATCATGACGAACATGCGGCGCCAGGCGGCCGGTGCCCTGGGCATCATCTCGTCGGTCGGTGCGTTCGGCGGTTTCATCGTGCCGCTGGCCTACGCGTGGTCCAAGAGCGCATTCGGCAACATCGAACCCGCGCTGTGGTTTTACGTCTTCTTCTTCATCGCGCTGCTGGGGGTGACCTGGTACAACTACATCCGTCCGAGCACGCGGATGGCGCAGGCCGGAGTCTGAGCCGCGACAACTCCTGGTCCACTGACGACGATGGCCCCCGGTCCGCTCGATGCGGACCCGGGGGCCATCATGTCGGGGTGGATGACGGGACTCGAACCCGCGACAGCCAGGATCACAACCTGGTGCTCTACCAACTGAACTACATCCACCATCGGCGTCCGTCACCCAGGATTTCTCACCGGGCCCCAGAGCCAGGGACTTACTCTAGCGGGTCGAGGTGGCCGAACTCCAATCGGTCCCGCATCGCGCGTGTTCACGCAGGTCCGAGGTCTTTCACGATCGTCGCGAGCTCGTCGGCCTCCGGTCCGGGAGCCGCCACGAACGCGGCGGCACGGTAGTACTTCAGTTCGCGGATCGACTCACGGATGTCGGCGAGTGCGCGATGGGCCAGGCCCTTCTCCGGCTGGCCGAAGTAGATCTTGGGATACCAGCGACGGCACAGCTCCTTGATCGAGCTCACGTCGACCATCCGGTAGTGGAGGTAAGCGTCGAGTTCGGGCATGTCGCGGGCGATGAATCCCCGGTCGGTGGCGATGGAGTTACCGGCCAGCGGGACCGCGCCCGCGGTGGACACCTGGGTGCGGATGTAATCGAGTACCTGCTTCTCGGCCTCGGAGAGGGTGGTGGTCGACGCCCGCACCTCCTCGGTGAGGCCGGAGGCCGCATGCATCTTGGTGACCACATCCGGCATCGCCGCGAGGTCCTCGTCGGATGCGTGGATCACGATGTCCACGCCGTCGCCGAGCACATTGAGTTCGCTGTCGGTAACCAGCGCGGCGATTTCGATCAATTTGTCGGACTCGACCCGCAGACCTGTCATCTCGCAGTCGATCCACACCAGTTTGTCCTGCACGCGGTCAACCTTAGCCGCCGTCGCGCGTACGGTATCGCGTCACCGGTGCCGACGATTCCGGCCCGATGTTCCGGCGGAGGGGTCCACGGGACTGCTGATCGAGTGGCCCGGCGTGCCAGCGCAGGGTTGACCGGCTGCTGATCGAGTGGGCCGATGTGCCGGCGCAGGGTTGACCGGCTGCTGATCGAGTGGGCCGATGTGTCGGCGGAGGGTTGACCGGCTGCTGATCGAGTGGGCCGATGTGCCGGCGCTGGGTTGACCGCTGCTGATCGAGTGGCCCGGGGCGCTAGCCGAGGGCGTATCGAGATCCCTGCACCACTCAGTACGGTGGTGGGTTCTGTGTGTTCCAGCGTTCCATGGCGCGGGTGTCGGCGCGCTCTACCGATTTCGCGCGTTGGCCGCGGAGGGTGTCGA